>DATEQM010000019.1:0-17056 GCA_035272605.1 Candidatus Acidiferrales bacterium
GGCGGAGATACTCCACGCGCACATCCGCGAGCCGCACCAGAGCCACGCCAAAACCCTTTCGTGACGGGCGTGTGAGGGCCACGCGTTTCGCGATCACGCTCATCTCCGCTGTGGCCTGCTGGAGAGTGACTGAGGACTTGAGCATGCCGAAAACGCCGAGGTCGGTCTCCACGCGCTTCACCCACTCGGAGTCGAAGGGCACGACCACGTCGGCCGGAAAAAGGGCGGCGAAATCCGGAGGCAAGACTCCGATGATCGTGTACTGCTCCCCGTTCAGCGTCATGCCGCGGCCGACCACCGAGGGGTCGGAACCGAAGCGGCGTTGCCAATAGCCATAGCCCAGAATGGCGAAGTTGTGCCGGGCCGCGCCTTCCTCCAGGCGAAAGGTGCGTCCGAACAGGGGCTTGATCCCAAAAAAGTCGCCAAAATTGGTGGTGACGCGCAAGCCGGCCACTTGTTCCGGCTCGCCTTGTCCGGTGACGGTCCCGGTGCCGTGCTCGAACAGAAACAGGTCGTCAAAAGACTTGCTTTGCTCCTTCCAATCCAGGTAGTCCAGTCCCGTCGGCCCGATCCGGCTCCAGCCGTGTTCGAGGTTGCTCACCCAGATCACTGCCAGCCGGCCGGCATTCCGGCTGGGCAAGGGCTGGAGAAGAGTTTCGTGGACCACGCTGAAGATGGCGGCGTTGGCGCCAATGCCGAGGGCAAGGGTGAGGACGGCGACGGCGGTGAAGGTGGGATTGCGGCGCAGTTGGCGCGCGCCGAAGCGGAGATCCTGAACGAAAGCTTCGAGCCAGGCGCCGGCGCGGGCAGCGCGGACTTCTTCCTTCACTTGCTCGAGGCCGCCCAGCTCGATGTGCGCCTGGCGGCGAGCTTCGGCCGGGCTGAGGCCTTGGCGCAACTTTTCTTCTGCGAGGAGATCGAGATGGGCACGGACTTCCGCGTCCAGGTCGCGATCGGCGCGGTCACGGCCCAGGACGCTGCGGAAAGAACTGGCGATGCGGAAGAGCGGTTTCACCAGATGACTCCTAACTCGCCTCCAAGGCGCGGGCGATGGCGATGGAGATGCGGCCCCAGCGCTGGGTTTCCGAATCGAGCTGCCGTCGGCCGGCTTTGGTAAGCTGGTAAAACTTGGCGCGGCGGTTGTTTTCCGATTCGCCCCAGTGGGAGCTGAGCCAGCCCTGCTCTTCCATGCGGTGCAGGGCTGGGAAGAGCGAGCCGGGCCGCACCTGGAAGGTTCCGCGGGTGACCTGCTCGATGCGGCGGGAGATGCCCAGGCCGTGGAGGGGGCCGAGGCCGAGCGCCTTGAGGATGAGCATGTCCAGGGTGCCTTGCAGGAGTTCGGTTTGTTTGTCGGCCAACGGCTTCCTCCTATCGAATCTCGATAGGAGTACCACATGCTCCTATCGAATGTCAATACGTAGAAGGCGCCAGGCAGGTTTCAGCGAGCGCAGGGCGGACGTCCCGCGCGGGCGTGCACAACCGCGGAGAGGCAAAGAGGGCCGGCGCGGGACGCCAGCGCTACGCGAAGGCGGGGATGCCGGTGATTTTTTCTCCGATGATGAGTTTGTGGATGTCGTGGGTGCCTTCGTAGGTGTACACGGACTCCAGGTTGTTCATGTGGCGCATGACGCAGTAATCGTCCACGATGCCGTTGGCGCCCAGGATGTCGCGGGATTTGCGGGCGCACTCCAGGGCCATCCACACGTTGTTCATCTTCAGCATGGAGACCTTGGAGAAGTCGGCCTTGCCCGCGTCCTTTAGCCTTCCCACCTGCCAGGCGAGCAACTGGGCCTTGGAGATTTCCGTGATCATCCAGGCGAGTTTTTCCTGGACGAGCTGGTGTCCGGCGATGGGCTTGTTGCCGAACTGTTTGCGCTGCTTGGCGTATTGGAGCGCCGTATCGTAGCAGGCCATGGCGGCGCCAGTGGCGCCCCAGCCGATGCCATAGCGCGCCTGGGTGAGGCAGCCGAGGGGACCCTTGAGCCCTTCGACTCCGGGGAGCAGATTCTCCGCAGGAATCTCGCAGTCGTTCATGGCCAGGCCTGAGGTGACGGAAGCACGCAACGAATATTTTCCGTGGATGTCCCAGGCTTTGAAGCCCGGTGTGCCCTTTTCAACCAGGAAGCCGCGGATGACGCCGTCTTCTGTTTTGGCCCACACCACGGCGACGTCGGCAATGGAGCCGCTGGTAATCCACATTTTTTCGCCGTTCAGAACGTAGCGGTCGCCTTTGCGGACGGCGCGCGTGAGCATTCCGCCGGGATTGGAGCCAAACTGCGGCTCGGTGAGCCCGAAGCAGCCGATGGCTTCGCCCTTTTGCAGTTTCGGGAGCCACTTCTCTTTTTGCGCACCGGTGCCGTAGGCAAAGATGGGATACATGACCAGAGCGGACTGCACGGAAACGAAGCTGCGCAGGCCGGAATCGCCTCGCTCGAGCTCCTGCATCACCAGGCCATATTCGATGTTGGACATGCCGGCGCAGCCGTAACCCTTCAGGCTGGCGCCGAAAAAGCCCAGCTCGGCCATCTGCGGCACCAGGTGCCTGGGAAAGGAACCTTCGCGGTTGTGCTTCTCGATGATGGGGATGACTTCCTTTTCGACGAATTCCCGCGCGGTGCGGCGGACCAGCTTTTCGTCGTCGCTGAGCAGCGAGTCGAAGTCGATGTAGTCCACGTGGGCGAAGGGCATGACTGGTCACCTCGGGGCCGGCCGGGGCGCATCCATCTGCGCCGGAGAACAGAGCCGGGAAGGCGGCGCCGAGAGGCTCGGGGCCGCATTCCGAAACGCGCCGCGTTAGTCTAGCAAGAGCGTCTGCACCGCGGCAAATCTCCGCGGTTCACGCGCTTGCGATGGGAGAGGAATATCGCCTGGAGATTCAGGGCCCATGATTGCGGTCGTTGACCGGGGGGGCGGGGGATGCTATAAAAATCGCTCTGCTTGGTCTTCGCGGATTGCGCAGAGGTGAGCGCCTTTCCTCTGGATGAAGCAATCCTGTGGCCTGGGACCAGAACCAACAGACAGGAGCGGAGTTCTGAGCCGTACCCTATGGAGTTGATGACACAACTCAAAGGCCTGTTCCTGCAGGCCGTTCCGACGGTCGTCCTGGTCATCCTTTTCTATTTTTTCCTGCGGAGCCAGTTCTTTGGGCCGCTGGTGCGGGCGATGGAAGAGCGCGCGCGGCGGACCGAGGGCGCGCGGCGCGAGGCTGAGGAGAGTACGGCGGCGGCACAGAAGGCGCGCGCGGAATACGAAGCTGCGCTGCGAGAAGCGCGCGCGGAAGTGTATGCGGGGCAGGAGGCGGAGCGGCGGAAGTTGCTTGAGGAGCGCGCCGCGGTGATCCGCGTGGCGCGCGACCAGGCCGCCGCGTTTGTGCGCGTGGGCAAAGAGGCGCTGGAAGCGGAAGTGGCGGAAGCGCGTAAACATCTCGAACGCGAAAGCGGCAAATTGGGCGGCGAGATTGCCCGCGTGCTGCTGGCCCCGAGGCTCCGGGGACCGGCGGCGCCGCGTCCTGGAACCGCAGGGCCGGGAGGGGCGGCATGAGGCGCCTGCGTGGGAGGATTCTTCCCGTTCTGCTGGCCTGTGGCTTGGTGCTCCTGGCGGCGCATCCGGTGTTTGCCGCACAGGAAGGCGGAGAAACGTCGCCACTCACCGGGGTCTTCCAATGGATCAACTTCGCCATCGTGGCCGGGTTGATCGTCTGGCTGCTGGTGAAGAAAGCTCCCGGAGTTTTCGCCGCGCGGGTGAGGGAGATTCGCTCCGCGATTGAGGAAGCGGCGAAGGTGAAGGCGCAGGCCGACGCGCAGCGGCGCGAGGCGGAACAGCGGCTGGCGAATCTGGCCAGCGAAATTGAAGAGATGCGCGCGGAGGCCCGGCGCGAAGCGGCCACCGAGGCCGGGCGCATGCAGGCAGCGACACAGGAAGAAGCGGCGAAAATCGACCGTGCGGCGCGGTTGGAAGTGGAGGCAGCGGGCCGGAGCGCGCTGGCAGGGCTGCGGGCGCTGGCGTCGCGGCTATCGCTGGAGCGGGCCGAGGCGGTGCTGCGCGCGGAGATGACCCCGGCGGCGGAAGAGGGCATGTTTGCCACGTTCCTGGGCGAGCTGCCCCGCCCCGGCGGGCAGGGTGGGAGGCGCAATTGAGGACGGCCGAGGCAGCCTACGCGGGCGCGCTGGCGGACGTAGCGCTGGCCTCCGGCCGGGCGGAAACGCTGCGGCAGGAAGTGCGGGAGTTCGCGGAGCTGGCGGCGGGATCCGCGGAATTGCGGGAATTTCTGGAGTCTCCGGCAATTTCCCGGGAGGCGAAACAGCAGCTCCTGGCGGGGCTGGTGACGCGGATGGGCGCGAGCCAGGAACTGCGGAATTTCCTGTTCGTGCTGGTGGACCATCATCGCACCGGCCTGGTGGCGGAGATCGCGCGGGAATTCGAGACCAAACTGCTGGAACGGCTGGGCGTGGCCGAGGCCAGCATCACTTCGGCGCGGGAGCTTACGGCGCCGCAGAAGCAGAAGCTGGCGGGAACGCTGGAATCCATGACCGGAAAAAAGATTGAGGCGCGCTACGCGGTGGACGCGGGGCTGGTGGGAGGCCTGGTGGTGCGCATCGGCTCGACGGTATACGACGGTTCGGTGCGCGCGCAGCTCGACCGGCTGGGCGCGAGCCTGACAGGGGAATAGGAGCGGCGAATGGCCACGATCAAAGCGGACGAAATCTCGAAGTTTCTCCGCGAGCAGATCCAGAACTACAAGCAGACGCTGGAAGTGGACGAGGTGGGCGCGGTGATTTCCGTGGGCGACGGGATCGCGCGCGTCCATGGCCTGGAGCGCTGCATGTCCGGCGAGCTGCTGAGCTTTCCGCACGAGGTATTCGGGATCGCGCTGAACCTGGAAGAAGACCAGGTGGGCGTGGTGCTGCTGGGGGAGTACTGGAGAATCGAGGAAGGAGACACGGTAAAGCGGACGCGGACGATCATGTCCGTCCCGGTGGG
Source organism: Candidatus Acidiferrales bacterium (assembly GCA_035272605.1). Lineage (GTDB taxonomy): Bacteria > Acidobacteriota > Terriglobia > Acidiferrales > UBA7541 > JOPF136. Next base: position 4,981 of record DATEQM010000019.1, read on the forward strand.
GCCGGAGATGGTGGGGCGGGTGGTGGACCCGCTGGGGAGGCCGCAGGACGGGAAAGGGCCGATCGAGGGGAAGCTGCGCTCTCCGCTGGAGCGCATCGCTCCGGGGGTGGTCGCGCGGCAGCCGGTGCGCGAGCCGCTGCAGACCGGGATCAAGGCGATTGATTCGATGATCCCGATCGGGCGGGGACAGCGCGAGCTGATCATCGGGGACCGGCAGACGGGGAAGACGGCAATCATTCTGGACACCATCGTGAACCAGAAGGGGCAGGACATGATCGGGATTTACTGCGCGATCGGGCAAAAGCGGTCGACAATCGCGCAGGTGGTGAAGATGCTGACGGACGCGGGGGCCATGGAGTACTCGATCGTGGTGGCCGCATCGGCGACGGAGCCCGCGTCGATGCAGTACATCGCGCCATACGCGGCGTGCGCCATGGGCGAGTACTTCCGCGACAAAGGCAAACATGCGGTGGTGTTCTACGACGACCTTTCGAAGCACGCCCAGGCCTACCGCGAGATATCGCTGCTGCTGCGCCGGCCGCCGGGGCGCGAGGCGTTCCCCGGGGACGTCTTCTACCTGCATTCGCGGCTGCTGGAACGCGCGGCGAAGCTGAACGACAAACTGGGCGGGGGCTCGCTGACGGCGCTGCCGGTGATCGAGACGCAGGCGGGCGACGTGTCCGCGTATATTCCGACCAACGTCATTTCCATCACCGACGGGCAAATCTACCTGGAAGCCGACCTCTTCAACGCGGGCATCCGACCGGCCATCAACGTGGGGATTTCCGTGAGCCGTGTGGGCGGGAACGCGCAGATCAAGGCCATGCGGCAGGTGGCCGGGGCGCTGCGGCTGGACATGGCGCAATACCGGGAGCTCGCGGCGTTCGCGCAATTCGGCTCCGAACTGGACAAGGCCACGCAGGCACAGCTCGCCCGTGGCCAGCGGCTGACGGAACTGTTGAAGCAGGACCAACTGATGCCCCTGCCGATTGAGAAACAGGTGCTGGTGATTCTGGCCGCCTCGAGCGGGCTCCTTGACGCGGTCGAGGTTTCACAGGTGAGGCGGTTCGAGAGCGAGCTGCTGGAGTTTTTGGAAACGAACCAGCAGGCGCTGCTCCAGAAGCTGCGGGAGAAAAAGGCGTTCGACGACGCGCTGCGCCAGGAAGCCTTACAGGCGTTCGCCGCGTTCAAGGAGCGCTTTGTGGCCACGGCGCCGGCGAAGGCGTAGCGGATGGGGAAGAACATGCCTCGCCACTTGTGGATTGGGGACGGGTTGCCGGCTGCGGACTCCATTCGGGGTGAAAGGGCGCGCAGGCTGAAAGCCCGCGCTACTGTGACGCGCTGACCCATGCCCAACCTGCTCGATTTCCGGCGCCGCATCCGCTCGGTGAAGAACACGCAGCAGATCACCCGGGCGATGAAGTTCGTGGCGGCGGCGCGGCTGCGGCGAGCGCAGGAACGGGTGGTGGCGGCGCGGCCGTACGCGCGGCAAATCCTGCGGGTTCTGCGGTCGGCGGAGGGCCGCATGCCGAGGGACGAAGAGGTGGTGCACCCGCTGCTGGCGATGCGGCCGGAGAAAAACGTGCTCGCGATCGTGATTTCTGCGGATCGCGGGCTGTGCGGGGCCTTCAATACGAACGTGCTGCGGAAAACGGCGGAGTTCCTGCGGGAGAACGCGGAGAAAAAGATCGAACTGGTGGCGGTGGGGAAGCGCGTGCGCGACACCCTGCGACGGATGCGCCTGCCGCTGAAGGCGGAAATGATCGGCGTCACGATGAACGTGAAGTTCGACAATGCGAAGGAACTGGCCGAGATGGCCAGCACGGCATACACGAACGGAGAGGCGGACGCCGTCTATCTGATCTTCAATGAATTCAAGAACGTGATGGTGCAGCGGCTGGTGGTGAACCGGCTGCTGCCGATCGAGGCCGAAGTGGTGACCGGGCCAAGAAACGAATCCGCCGGGCATGGGTCCGGCGCGGCCGGGGCGGGGGTTGCCGCGCGGGGCACCGAGGTGGACTACATCTACGAACAGCCACCCAAGGAAATCTTCGACCGGCTGGTGCCGCGCTACGTGGAATCCGAGGTCTTTCGCGCGCTGCTGGAATCCTCCGCGGCCGAACACGCCGCACGCATGACCGCCATGGACGCGGCCACCAAGAACGCCTCCGACCTGATCGAGAGCCTGACGCTGCACATGAACAAGGTGCGGCAAGCGGCGATTACCAAGGAGATTATTGAGGTGGTGAGTGGCGCCGCGTCTGCGGGGTAGTGACTGGTGACGTGTGACTGGTGAAGAGCCGAGAAGGAAGTGAGGGGTCGAAGATGGCGGAAAAACATGCGGGGGTGGGGCGGCTGGCCCAGGTGATCGGGCCGGTGGTGGACGTGCAATTCGAGAGCGGCCATCTGCCCGAGATTTACAATTCGGTGCGGATCACGTCGGAGGGCTTCGACGTGCCCGAGCCGATCGACATCATCGCCGAGGTGCAGTCGCATCTGGGGGAAGGACGCGTGCGCTGCGTGGCCATGAAGCCGACCGAGGGCCTGGTGCGGGGAATGAAGGCGTACGACTCGGGACACGGGATCAGCGTGCCGGTGGGACGCCCAACGCTGGGGCGGGTGATGAACGTGCTTGGCGAGCCGGTGGACGAACTGGGCCCCCTCACGTCCCAGACGCATTTTCCGATTCACCGCGCAGCTCCCTCGCTGGAAGACCAGTCCACGCAGATGGAGATGTTTGAGACGGGCATCAAGGTGGTGGACCTGCTGGAGCCCTACCTGAAGGGCGGGAAGATCGGGCTGTTCGGCGGCGCGGGAGTAGGCAAGACGGTGCTCATCCAGGAGCTGATCCACAACGTGGCCATGCAGCACGGCGGCGTCTCCGTGTTTGCGGGAGTGGGCGAGCGCACGCGCGAGGGCAACGACCTGTGGCTGGAAATGCAGGAATCGCACGTGATCAAGGCGGGGGACCCGGAAAAGTCGCGGTGCGCGCTCGTCTACGGGCAGATGACCGAGCCGCCCGGTGCGCGCCTGCGCGTGGGGCTGACCGGGCTGACCGTGGCTGAATATTTCCGGGATGTGGAAGGCCTGGACGTGCTGCTCTTCATTGACAACATTTTCCGGTTTGTGCAGGCGGGGTCGGAAGTTTCGGCACTGTTGGGGCGCATGCCCTCGGCGGTGGGCTACCAGCCGAACCTGAACACGGAAATCGGGGAATTGGAAGAGCGCATCACCTCCACCAAGAAGGGCTCGATCACCTCCGTGCAGGCCGTTTACGTGCCCGCGGACGACTATACGGACCCGGCGCCGGCGGCGACGTTTACGCACCTGGACGCGACGACGAACCTTTCCCGCGCCGTGGTGGAGCGCGGCATCTATCCGGCGGTGGACCCGCTGGCCAGCTATTCGCGCATCCTGGACCCGCGCGTGGTGGGCCAGGAACACTACGCCGTGGCCCGCCAGGTCAAGATGGTCCTGCAGCGCTACCGCGACCTGCAGGACATCATCGCCATCCTGGGCATGGAAGAGCTGTCGGACGAAGACAAGCTGACCGTGGGGCGAGCGCGCCGCATCGAGAGATTCCTCTCGCAGCCGTTCTTCGTTGCCGAGGCGTTCACCGGCACGGCCGGGAAGTTCGTCAAGATTGCGGACACCATCCGCGGCTTCCAGGAAATCGTGGAGGGGAAACACGACGCGCTGCCCGAGCAGGCGTTTTACATGGCCGGGACAATCGAGGAAGTGCTGGAGAAGGCACAGAAGCTGGCCGCGGCGTAGGTATCCGGCCCCATGGACGAGAAGAAACTCACGCTCGAGGTGGTCACGCCGGATCGACAGGTGATTCACGATCGGGTGGATTCCGTGCAACTCCCTGGCCTTGACGGGGAGCTGGGGATTCTTCCCGGGCACGCTCCGCTGCTCACCGAGTTGGGTGCGGGCGTCCTGAGCTTCAAGAAAGAAGCCGAAATACACTACGCCACCGCTCTCGGAGGATTTGCAGAGGTGCTGGGCGATCGGGTGATCGTGCTGGCCGAGCGCTCGGAACTGGCCGAGGAAATTGATCTGGGCCGGGCCGAGGCTGCACACCAGCGCGCCCTGAAGCGTTTGCAGGAAAAAACCGGCGCTGTAGATTTCCAGCGCGCCCAACTGGCGCTGCAGCGTTCGCTCATTCGCCTGCAAGTGGCCCCGCGCACCGAGAAACGCCGCCAGACAGGGCCCCTGGAGCGGGAAATCTCCTCGCGGCCGCCGGACGCATCCGAATAGCCGGCAGGCAGGGAACCGCGCGGCGCGCGATTTGCGCCGGGAAGCCAGCTTCAGAGGCGCACGAACTTCAACTCCACCCGCCGGCCGAGAAAATCTCCATGACGCGCGGCCTGTTGCTCGATTCGATCGCAAAGGGAGCGGGAGGGTTTCGCAAACAGTTCCAAGGAGACCGTCAGGCGGCTGGATCCGCCCGGCGAGTGCCGCCACGTTCCGGCCACGCGGCCATTGACGAGCACTACCGGGGATATCCACCCCAAGCTCCGAAAGACGCGTTTGTAATGCCGCGGCTCGAGGAACTGGTCCTTCTCCACGTGGGCCAGCAGGTAAGAGTCGAAGGCCGCGAGCAGGCTCACGACAGGCCTATCGAAAGCACTTGCTCGAAGCGCGTGTAGATCCTTGCGCAGCAGCCAGGCGGGCCGGGCGGAGAGGCTCACTTCCGCCAACTGGTCCGCTAGACTTTCCCAGGCGCGGCGAGCTTCCGCGACGGGAATTCCGCTCCATTTGGAGAAATCCCGAAGCGAAGCGGGGCCATAGGCACGCAGAAAATCCGCGAGCATGCGGCGCTGCGCTTCGCCCTCGGCAATGGCCGGGCGGCCGGGGAGCCAGCGGTCCACGCGCACAAAGGTAACCTGCTGGCCGAGGCCGGGTCCGTAGCAGATGAGGCCTTCGACCAGGGCGAGGCGGTTTGCGTTCCAGACGCGGTCCATCCAGGCGCGCACGCGACTGCTGACGCGCGGGCGGACGCGGGCGGTGAGTTCGCGGTTGGGCACCGGCCCGGCCGCGAGGGTTTCCAGGATCGCACGCAGGAGCGTTTGGCGGTCAGCGGCGGTAATGCCAAACCGCGCCATGATTCGTACGACGGCCGCCACGCGGCTGCGACGCACGGCAGCGGCGTACACATGGAAGCGGGCGGCGGGGAGCAGGTGAACTGTCTGCCGCATGCACAGGGTCTTAACGAGGGAGCGCTCCTGCCAGAGAGCGGCCTCGATGCGCGCGGGTGTGAGCCCGAGCGTCCGGGCGGCAATGTTCATTTGCGCCGCCGGCATGAGCTGCGCCTGTACCCCGCACACGTCGCGGCACACAGCGACGGGATCGCTTCCGGCCGGGGAGAGTAGATGATGGCGCGCCAGGCGGAAAGCAGCCACCTGGGCGAAGGTGACGGCGCAGACGGCCCCGGACGGCTTCTTCATGGGAGGCAGCCCACTCGCGGCCCACGACGCTCTTGCAGGTCGGCTGGATTAGGCATCGATCGGGCGGCCGCGCGCGAGGACGCGAGAGACGTTCAAGGCATCGTCGAGCAAGACAATGTCGGCGTCAGCGCCGGGAATCAGCCGCCCCTTCTGTGCTTCGATTCCCAGCAGACGAGCAGGATTGAAGCCGGCCATCTGCACGGCAGCCGCCAGGGGCACGCCCAGCCCAACCATGCGGCGAACGGCGCGATCCAGCGTCAGCGTGCTTCCGGCGATTCTGCCCTCGCGATTCCGGCAGACGCCGGAGCTCACGCTCACCTCAAAGTCTCCCAGACGATAGTTGCCGTCGGGCATGCCGGTTGCCGCCGTGCCATCGCTGACGAGCAGGATGTTTTGCGCCCCTTTGGCCGCGAGCAGCAGGCGCAGCGCGGGATCGTCCACATGAACGCCATCGGCGATCACCTCTGCGGTGACGCGCGCATCGGTGAGCACGGCGCCGAGCACGCCGGTCTCGCGATGGGAAAAAGGCCGCATGGCGTTGAAGACGTGCACGGCATGGCGGGCGCCGAGTTCAATGGCCCGGAGGGCCTCGCTGTACGTCGCGTCGGTGTGGCCCATGGCCACTACCAGGCCGGCGGCGTGCGCGGCGGACATGGTCTCCGCAGCGCCCGGCAGCTCGGGCGCCAGCGTGAGGATGCGCGCAAAACCTTCCGCCGCGGCCAAAAACCTGGCCAGGGTGGCGGGCGCCGGCGGGATGAGTCGCTCGGCGGGATGCACGCCGCGGCGCTGGGGGTTCAGGAACGGTCCTTCGAGATGCACGCCGAGACACTCGGCAGCGCCACGCGAATCGCCTGCCGACCCTGGAACTGCGAACTGGCCGCGGATGGAGCCGGCCAGCCTCTCGAGACTTCGCAGCGTCTCGTCCACACCGGCCGAGACGGTGGTGGCCACGAACGCGGTAGTGCCATGCCGGGCGACACATCCGGCGACGGCGGCGAGAGCCTGAGGCGAGGCTTCCATCACGTCGCGACCCGCCGCGCCGTGAATGTGCACGTCGACGAAGCCGGGGACAGCCACGAGAGAGCGTGCGTCGATTTCCGGGGTGCCGAGCGGCAGCACGGCGCCGGCGCGCGGGCCGATGGAGCGGATCCTGCCGTCTTCCACCAGGATCAGGGCATCGGGGAGATCTGCGAAGGGCGTGAGCGCGCGCCCAGTGTGGATGGCGAGCGAAGGCACGCCTCATCCTACCGCATGCCGGGGGAATGCAGGAACGCGGATTTCGCGCCGCGGTGTTAGACTATCGTCCTCGCATGGCGAGAGGAAACGAGAGCATGGGACACGAAAAAAACTTCAAGACCTGGAAGCGCCAGCACCGACGGCGTAAATCGGCAAAGGCAAAGATGAAGCTCTACGAACAGGGAAAGCTGACCCACGACCAGCTCCCCGCGCTGGCCAAGGAGTTTGTGGCGCGCAAGAGGCGCTTTCTTTTGCGGTCGGCCTGAGCGATCCGGTGGCGGTCCGCGGCGGCCGGTGCGAATGACGGCCGGGCCGCTACTTCGCCGCTTTCTCGATGGTCTTTACCTGGATCGTGTCGCCGTCGATTGTTCCCGTCACCTTCACCTTTTCGTTGGCAAGCGACGCGGCTTTCGCCTGGGGCTCGAGGATGTAGAGTTTGCCGGTGTCGGGATTGGCGAGCGCGTACTTGGCCCCCTTGTCCATCACGCACATGTTCACGCAGGCGGCCGTGTGATTGGCTTTGTAGCCGCAGTGCGTGTCGGTGATGACACCTGTCCAGGTGCCTTCCTGTCCTCCGGCCCAGGCCCATCCGGCGGCGAGGAGCACGGCGGCCACTAGAATCAATCGCTTCTTCATGGTTTCCCTCCTTCAGATTCAGGGGCTTCATTCTCCCGCGCTGCGGTTCCCACGTCCAGAACTAATCCGAGGGCCAAGGTCCGCCGGGGAAGAGGCGCAAGAAGGGACGGAAAGGGAAGTGGGCCAGGAGTTCCGTGGTTCTCCTGGCCCATCGGGTGCGTTGTCGCTTTGCGGAGAGGATTAGCCGCCTGAAGACTGCGCCACGGCGCCGGCCTTCGGCGCGCTTAGATACCCGGTCACTTTGTTCTTCTCCACGCGGTTGACCACCAACTCGAGGGCCTGGCGGCTGCCGGCGGTGTAGAAGAAGATGGGCTCGTTGATGGAGCGGTTCTTCTTTTCGAGCTTCATATCGTCCACGACGAGGTTGACGGTGAACTCGTGGTGCTTCGTATTGGTGCCGCGCAGCTCGAGGGTCACGCCGGCGACCTGCTTGCTGTCGCCCTTGCGCTCCAGCGTGAACTCGAAGTAATCGCGCACGCCCATGCGGCGAAGCTGCTCGACTTCCTCGTGGTTGCGGGCGATCAGGGTGCCGAACTCGCTGCGCGCCATCTGGATGTTCTGCTTGGTGGCGTCGAGGTCGGAACGCACGCCCTTCACATCGTTGCCCATGGCGTCCACGTCCGAGCCGTTAGCCTTGGTGGCCAGTTCCTGCTTCACGCCGCTCACGTTGCTCTCGACGTCGGTGAGCTGCTCGGCCAGCACCTTGCCCTGTTTGCGCGCCGCGCCCACGGCTCCCTGCGTCTTATGGAGCTGGTCGCTCATGGTGGCGAGCTGCGCCTCGGCCGCTTGCCGTTCCTGATCGGAAACGGCGAGTTGCTGTTGTAGTTGATCCACGCTGGCGCGCAGCGTCTTGGCTTCCGCGACAGACGATTGCTGCGCCTCCTGGGTAGCTTGGCGCGCGTTGGAGCTGGACCACAGCGCCCAAACCGAAATGGCGACCGGAACGACCAACGCCAGCGCCAGCCAGCGCGGCGTGCCCGACGCCTGTGGTGAATTCTCGATTCTTTCCTCGCTCATCTGGGGGATCTCCTTATCTCCCACAGGGGGAATGGCATGCGAATGGCCAAACCTGGCGCGAGGGGCGAAGTTCGCCTAACTGACTGATTGGGGAAGGGTTAGCGTAGGAAGTGATCAGCGCGGTGGAACGCAGACGAGGCCAGTGTATCGGTAAACTTTACGTGCCCCGCGCTGTTTTTGCGGGGAGTCCACTTAGCGCGTCACGTTCATCTGCCGCAAAGTTTCGATGCGGTCCGCGAGCGGCGGGTGGGTGCTGAACAGGCCGGCGAGCACTTCTCCCGGCGTATGCGGCCTCACAATGTAGAGCGAGGAGGTGGCTGGGGTGGATGCCATGGGGATGCGCTGGTTGTACGCGCCCAGCTTTTCGAGCGCGCTAATGAGCCCGTAAGGATGCCCCACCAGGCGCGCGCCGCTCTCGTCGGCGGCGTATTCGCGGCGCCGGGAAATCATGAGCTGCAGGAGCATGGCGGCCAGTGGCGCCAGAAAAATCATGAGTACCGCGGAAATGACGCCGCCGCCCCGCCGGTCATCGTCGTCGCGGCCCATGCCGCCGAACATCATGGAGTAGCCGGCCATGCGGGCGAGAAAAGTGATGGCGGCGGCGAGTGTGGCGGCGACGGAGGTGGTGAGAATGTCGTAGTTGCGGACGTGGGAGAGTTCGTGGGCGATCACGCCTTCCAGTTCGTCCTCGTTCATCAGCTCCATCAGGCCTACGGTCACGGCCACGGAGGCGTGGTTGGGGTTGCGGCCGGTGGCGAACGCATTGGGGGCCTGTTCGGGGATCACATAGAGCTTCGGCAGGGGCAGATTGGCCTTGCCGCACAGCCGCTCGACCACGTCATACAGCTTCGGGGCTTCCTGGCGGGAAACGGGTTGCGCGTGGCTGGAGGCCAGCGCGATCTTGTCCGAAAAGAAATACGCACCGCCGTTCATAAGGACAGCGATAGCCAGGGCCAGAGTGAGCCCTCGCGGCCCGCCGAAAGCGTCGCCGGCGAACAGCAGCAGGCCGGACAACAGGCCCAGCACCAAAACCGTCTTGATGGCATTTCCTGAATGCATGGTCTTCCTTTTCGCGAATCGCGCCGAGAGCATCCCGTGCGGATGGGACGCTCTCCTTATTTCGATGCCGCAGCGACGGTTTTGTCCGATGCGGCGAAGCGCAGTTCTCCCGTCTTCTTGTCGCGGTCCACGCGGACGTGGGCGCCGGGCCGGATGCGGCCCTCGAGAATCTGCATGGCCAGCGGATCCTGCACCAGGCGCTGGATGGCGCGCCGGAGCGGCCGCGCGCCATACGCCGGGTCGAAGCCCTCGCGGAACACCACTTCGCGAGCGGCGTCGGTAAGCTCGATGGTGATCTGGCGGCTTTCGAGCTGCTTGGCGGCCTGGGCCACTTGCATGTCCACGATTTTTTCCAGTTGCTCGCGGCCCAGCGGATTGAAGAACACGATCTCGTCCACGCGGTTGAGGAACTCCGGGCGGAAGGTGGCGCGGAGTACGTCCATGGCCTCGGCGCGGGCCTTCGCCGGATCGGTGGTGCCCAGTTCCGCCAGGGCCGCCGAGCCCACGTTGCTGGTCATTACGATCACCGAGTTGCGGAAGTTCACCACGCGGCCTTTGCCGTCGGTGAGCCGGCCATCCTCGAGAATCTGGAGCAGCACGTTGAACACGTCGGGGTGCGCCTTTTCGATTTCATCCAGCAAGACCACGGCGTAGGGCCGGCGCCGCACGAGCTCGGTCAATTGGCCGCCCTCCTCATAGCCCACATAGCCAGGAGGCGCGCCGATGAGCCGGGCCACGGAATGCTTTTCCATGTATTCGGACATGTCCAGGCGCACCATGGAGTGCTCGTCGTCGAACAGGAATTCGGCGAGGGCGCGCGCCAGCTCCGTTTTTCCCACGCCGGTGGGGCCGAGGAAGATGAACGAGCCGATCGGGCGGCGCGGGTCGGAAAGCCCGGCGCGGCTGCGGCGGACGGCATTGGCCACGCGGACCAGGGCGTCGTCCTGTCCCACCACGCGCTCGCGCAGGCGGTCCTCCATTTTCACCAGCTTCTGGACTTCGCCCTCGAGCAGCCGCCCGGCGGGAATGCCCGTCCATTTGCTGACCACGCGGGCGATGTCTTCCTCGTCCACCTCTTCCTTGAGCATGTGGCCGGACTTCTGGACTTCGGCGAGCTTCTGCTCCGCGGCGGCCAGTTCGCGCTCCTTGCCGGCAATGGTTCCGTAGCGCAGTTCGGCCACTTTGGAGAGGTCGCCCAGGCGCTCGAAGCGCTGCTCTTCGGACTTGGCCTGGTCGATCTCTTCCTTGAGGCCGCGGATGCGCTGGATGGCGCCTTTCTCCTGCTGCCAGCGGGCCTTGAGTCCGGAAGACTGCTCGCGGAGCCCGGCCAGCTCGCCCTCGATGGCCTTGCGGCGTTCCTTGGAGTGCGCGTCGTTTTCGCGCAGGAGCGACTGCCGTTCGATTTCGAGCTGGATGATTTGCCGCTCGATGTCGTCGATTTCCACGGGCAGGGAATCCATCTGCATGCGCAGGCCGGCGGCGGCCTCGTCCACCAGGTCAATGGCCTTGTCCGGCAGGAAGCGGTCGGAGATGTAGCGGTGCGAAAGCGTGGCCGCCGCCACGATGGCGGCGTCCTTGATGCGCACGCCGTGGTGCACCTCGTAGCGGTCCTTGAGGCCGCGCAGGATGGCGATGGTGTCCTCGACGGTCGGCTCGCCCACCAGGACGGGCTGGAAGCGGCGCTCGAGCGCCGGATCCTTTTCGATGTATTTGCGATATTCGTTGAGGGTGGTGGCGCCGATGGCGCGCAGCTCGCCGCGGGCCAGCGCCGGCTTCAGCATGTTGGAGGCGTCCATGGCCCCTTCCGCGGCGCCCGCCCCCACCAGGGTGTGCAGCTCGTCAATAAACAGGATGACTTGCCCGGCAGCCTCGCTGATTTCTTTCAGGACGGCCTTGAGCCGGTCTTCGAATTCTCCGCGGTACTTGGTGCCGGCGACCAGGGCGGCCAAATCGAGGGCAACAATGCGCTTGGGCTTCAGGACTTCGGGGACGTCGCCGGCCACGATGCGCTGCGCCAGTCCCTCGACGATGGCCGTCTTTCCCACGCCGGGCTCGCCGATGAGCACCGGGTTGTTCTTCGTGCGGCGCGCCAGGATCTGCATGACGCGGCGGATTTCCTCATCGCGGCCGATCACCGGGTCGAGCTGGCTGCGGCGGGCGAGTTCGGTGAGGTCGCGCGCGTACTGAGCGAGCGCCTGATAGGTGGACTCGGGAGCGGGAGAAGTTACCCGATGGCTTCCCCGCACGGCCACGAGGCCCTGGAGCAGGGCATCGCGGGTCGCCCCGTGTTTGGTGAGCAAGACGGCGGCCGCGTCCTTTCCTCCACCGGCCAGGGCCAGCAGCAGATGTTCGGTGGAAACATATTCATCTTTGAATTGCCCGGCCTCGTCGAAGGCGCGCTTCAGCACGTCATTGGTCGCCAGGCTGAGGAATTGCTGCCCGGCGCCGGATACTTTGGGGAGGCGTTCCAGCGCGGAGCGGGTTTCGGCCAGCAGGGAATCCACGGGCACGCCGGCCTTGGCGAGGAGGGGAGCAACGACGCCCTCCTTCTGCGCGGCGAGCGCGGCGAGCAGGTGCAGCGGCTCGATCTGCTGCTGGCCGAGCGCGCCGGCCAGCTCCTGGGCCTCCGCAACGGCCTCCTGGGCCTTGATGGTGAATTTATCCAGACGAACCATGAC
>DATEQM010000020.1:0-13690 GCA_035272605.1 Candidatus Acidiferrales bacterium
CCGAACTGCACCTCGAGCAGCCGGCTGCCCGCTTCGAACCCGGGAAGATACTGATAGCGGTAGATGGTGTAGCCGGCGAACAGGCCGCCGAAAAACATGATCTCCGTGACCAGAAACACCCACATGCCGAGCGTTCCGGCCTCGTTCTGCTGCTCGATGTCGGAAAAGTGGTGCGCCAGATAGGGCGGATGTTCCGCGGGGTGCGGGATGGCCGCGTCAGCCATGGGCCGCCTCCGTGGACGCCCCGGGCGGGCCGTAGGCATAGGCTTCTTCGGTGACCACCGGCGTCACATCAAAATTCTGAGTGGGCGGGGGCGAGGGCGTTTGCCATTCCAGCCCCTTGGCGCGCCAGGGGTTGGGCGGGGCAATGGGGCCGTAGCGCATGGACCAGAAGAGGTAGACGAGCGGGATCAGGTAGCCGACCCCCAGAATCGTAGCGCCCGCGGACGACATCACGTTGAGCACCTGGAACTCGGCGGGATAGGTGGCGTAGCGCCGCGGCATGCCCAGATATCCCAGCATGAATTGCGGGAAAAACGTGAGATTGAAGCCGATGAAGATGATGGCCGCGGCCAGGCGCGCCCACAGGTCCGGATAGAGCCTTCCGGTGATCTTCGGCCACCAGAAGTGGATTCCGCCCATGTAGGCCATCACCGCGCCGCCCACCATGATGTAGTGGAAATGCGCGACGATAAAGTACGTGCCGTTCAGGTGCACGTCGGTGGCCAGCGAGGCCAGGAACAGGCCGGTGAGCCCGCCCATGGTAAACAGGCCGATGAAGCCCAGGGCGTAGAGCATGGGCGCCTCGTAGGAGATGGAGCCCTGGTAAAGCGTGGCCGTCCAGTTGAACACTTTGATGGCGGAAGGGATGGCCACCAGGAAGCTGAGCAGCGAGAAAATCAGCCCGGCGTAAATGGACTGGCCAGAGACAAACATGTGGTGGCCCCAAACCAGGAAGCTGATCACCGCGATGGCCATGCTCGAAAATGCAATCGCGCGGTAGCCAAAAATCTTCTTCCGCGAAAAGCAGGTGACCAGCTCGCTGACCACCCCCATGCCCGGCAGGATCATGATGTACACCGCCGGATGCGAGTAGAACCAGAACAGATGCTGGAAGAGCAGAGGGTCGCCGCCCAGCGCGGGATCGAAGATGCCCACGTGCAGCAGCCTCTCCAGACCGACCAGAAAGATGGTGATGGCCACCACCGGCGTGCCCAGGATCATGATCAGGCTGGTGGCGTACATGGCCCACAGGAACAGCGGCATGCGGAACCAGGTGAGTCCCGGCGCGCGCATCTTGTGGATGGTGACGATGAAGTTGAGCCCCGTGAGGATCGATGAGAAGCCGGTGATGAACACGCCCAGCGCCATCGGGATGACATGGGTATTCGAGTAGGTGCTGCTGTAGGGCGTGTAGAACGTCCAGCCCGTGTCCACCCCCCCCGCCACCAGCGAGTAGAGCGCGAGCGAAGCGCCCACGATGAAGATGTACCAGCTCAACAGATTGATGCGGGGAAATGCCAGGTCCCTGGCCCCGATCATCATGGGCACCAGGAAATTCCCCAGCACAGCGGGGATCGAAGGAATCAGGAAAAAGAAAATCATGATGATGCCGTGCATGGTGAACAGCTTGTTGTAGGTGGCGGGCTGGACCAGCGCGCCCGCGGGATCGATCAGGTGCATCCGCATGATCACTGCCATGGTCCCGCCGACAAAGAACATCAGCGTGATCGAGCCGAGATACAGCAGCGCGATGCGCTTGTGGTCGGTGGTCAACAGCCAGGACTTCACGCCATAATCCGCGTTCAGGTAATGAACGCGGGTGTCGGCCGGAGCTTCTGCAACGGCGGCGCTCATTGGCCCGTGCCCTTCCTTTCCTCCTGTGCAAGCGACTTCACGTAGGCGATAAGCTGCAAAATCTGCTCCTCGTTCAACTGCCCCTGGAAGCTGGGCATCACCGGCGCGTAGTTGGGCAGGGGCATGGAATTGGGCTGGGTGATGGCGCGACGCAGAAACGCTTCGTCCACCGTGAGCGTGTCGCCGTCGCGAAGCTTCTGCGGTTTGCCGAACTGTCCGACCAACGACGGCCCGCGGCCGCTGCCGTCGGCCACGTGGCAGGTGACGCAGCCGTACTGGTGGAACAGCCGCTCGCCGGCCTGCGTCATGGTTTCTCCGCGCGTCCCTCCGGCCAGCCAGGCCGCGTAATCGTCCGGCGTCATCACGTAAACCCAGCCGATCATCGCGGCATGGCCGGTGCCGCAATACTGCGTGCAGAAGAAATGGAAGCGGCCCGTCCTGGTGGCCTGGAACCAGATGGAGGTGTAGCGGCCGGGCAGCACGTCCTTTTTGACGCGGAACGCGGGGACGTAGAAGTCGTGGATCACGTCCTGAGAGGTCATGGTCAGCTTCACCGGGACCCCTACGGGCACGTGCAACTCGTCAATCTCGCGCACGCCCTCGGGATGCTGGAGGTGCCACATCCACTGCTTCCCGATCACGAAAATCTCCATGGAGGCGTTCGGCGCGCGGGAGTTCCGGAAATAGAGGCTCGAACTCCACACGAACACGATCACGCACAGTGCCGTGGGCACGAGCGTCCAGGTGAGCTCGAGCGCCATGTTGGTGACCGTTTCCGGCGGCTGCTCGTCCGCGGAGCGGCGGCGGTAGCGCACCATGAAATAAAAAATCACCGTGAAAATGACAAAGGTGAAAAACAACGTGATCGCGGTGAGGAAGAAGTGCAGGTCGTCCACACCTTCGGCAATGGTCGAGGCACGGACCGGATGAAGCGGGAAACCCGGCCAGCGCGGCACGGCCTGCGCCAGCAACGCGCCGATCGCATTGGGATTCAAGAGTTCCATCAAACCCGTCCGCCCAGTTGCCACGGCCTCATCCCTGCTTCCTCTCCTCGTCTTCCGGCAGCCGGTAACGCTCGCCCCGGAAAAAGACCACCATCATCGCGCCGATGAGCAGAACCGTGGCCAGGCCCGCCAGCCGCACCACCCGCGAAATCACCAGGCCGTATTTCCCGGTCATGGGATCGTAGTGGTAGCAGGCCAGCAGGATCTGGTCCACGGGATTGCCGATCTTTCCCCCCGACGCTTCCACCAGCGCAAAGCGCAGGTCGCGCGGCGCGTATTCGATCCCGTAGAAATAACGCGAGACGCGACCCGCGGGCGTCAGCACCATGATCCCGCTGGCGTGCCCGTACTGCTCGGACGCTTTGTCGTACGCATAGCGGAATCCCACCGAGTCCGCGAGCCGGCGGATGGAGGATTCCTCCCCGGTCAGGAAGTGCCAGCCGGATAATCCTCCCGGCCGCCCGTAGAGCCCCGCGTACATGGTGTGCTTGGCCTCCGCGAGCATGGGCTTCTCGGTCGGATCGATGCTCACGGTCACGACGTCAAAGTCTTTTCCGATATCGAACGCGAGGTGCTTTGCGCTGTTCAGCACGCCATTGAGGACGAAGGTACAAAGCATGGGACATTGGTAATAAACCAGCGTCAGGATCACAGGCCGGTTGCCGAAATACTGCCGCAGAGCGACGGTGGCGCCGTGTTCGTCTCGAAACGTCAGATCCAGCGGGACCTGAGCGTTCAGTTTCTGGTCGAGCCCGATTTGCTTGAGCACCTCGGGGCTGCCTGTGGGATCTTGCAAGATGGGCAAGGCCTGCCCCTGTCCCAGCGCGGCAAGCGGCGCCAGGGCCAGGCCGCAAAGCAGAACGAGCGCGGACGCAAGACAGCGGCCCACTCCGCCGATTCTCATCAGCTTCTTCATGCGCCACCTTTCCTCGCCGGCTGTGGAATCCCCCTCACGTCCCGCCTCCCTTGCCGCCGGCCGCGGCCGCTGCGCCGACCTTCGAGTTCGGAGGGCCACCGCCAGGCAGAGGCGGGGCGGCGGGCCGTGCAGGCAGGCCCCGCTCGAGCACCAGGTCCATGGCCCGCTCGATGGGGATGTGCACAATGCCGCGGCTGCGGTCTACCCAACCGTAAGTGTCCAGTGACTTTTCCTGCTGCTGGCGCAGGCGCTCGAGGTCTTCGACCGGATGCACCTGGAGTTGCGGGAGCGGCGGCAGGGCCCTGGCCTGCTCGAATGGAGTCGCCGTCGGACCCAGACTCTGCACGCGGCGGAAATAGTCGAAGATCCACTTCGATGCCCCCCAGGCCACAACCAGCGTAAGGAACAACCCCAACCCGAAGCGCAACAGGCTCCGCGGGTTGGCATCACGCTTCTCGTAGGCGCTCGGGGCGCCGGATGGGTGCTTATCGTCCATGGTCCGACACCACCTCCAGCCGGCGGTCACCCAGCGGCACCAGCGGTTTGCCGCGAAGCTGCCCGGCAAAACCCCACAGCCAGAATCCTCCGATGGCCACGACGGCGGCCACGTCTGCTGCGTGAACCGCCGGCGCCTTTGGGAGGAAGGCGGGCACCACCAGCCAGTAAACGTCGATCAGGGAAATCAGCAGCATGGCCCCCGCCACCACGGCCAGAATATGCTTGCGGCGCTTGAGCGGCCGGTTGAGCAGCAGCAGGAAAGGCACGGCAAAATGAAACACGATCAGAAACACCGCGACGCCAGCCCAGGGCCCGTAGGCCCGGCTCAGGTACCAGGGAATCTCGTCTTTCAGGTTTCCGGACCAGATCAGCAGAAACTGGGAGAACGAAAGATAAGCCCACAACATCACGAAGGTGAACAGCAGCGTCCCCAAATCGTGGAAACGCCCGGGAGAAGCCACGGAGGAGAGCGGCTCGCGGTCGGAAAACTTGCGCGCCATCAAGATGGAAAACGCCAGGGCGGAGAGCACCTCGACCACGATGAAGATCATTCCGAAAATGGTGGAGAACCAGCGCGGCTCGAGGGACATGACCCAGTCCATCGCGGCAAACGTGGCCGTCAGGCCGTAGAGGATCAGGCCCGGCGCGCTGAGCATCTCCATGCGGCGATGCTGCTCCGCATCCCCCGTGCGGTCCTCCTCCAGCGACCATTTGCTCAGCAGGTAGCCCAGCAGAATCCACACGGCGAAATAGAACACCGCGCGGCCCCCGAAGAAAGAGGGCATCAAGTAAATGGCCTTGAACCGCGCATGGGGTTCCGCGGCCCAGGCCGGCTGCGCCCACAGGTAGAGCTGCGAAATCCCTCCCAGGATGGGCAGAAACAGCAGCGCCATCAGAAGGAAGGTACGCGTGCTCGCTTCACACAGCCGCCGGATGACGAATCCCCAGCCCCCGCCGGTCAGATGATGCAGCATCAGCAGCCCCAGCGAACCCAGCGGCAGCCCGATCCAAAAGACGTACGCCAGCAGGTAGGAACGGAAAAATTGCGTGGGGTCGCGCACGGCAAAAAATGCCAGCGGGAGCGCCCCCACGATGCCCGCCAGCAACGCGGGCTTCCGCAGGCTGCCCAGCTCCAGTTCGAAAGTGTCCAGCTCGCTCATTTCACCGGTCCCAGAAGTTTTTCGCGGTCTTTCGGCGGCACGTCCGCCAACGTGGCGGACTGGCTCAACTGCAGCGCGCGGATGTACGCGATGATCCGCCAGCGGTCCTCCGGCGACACGCGCGAAGCGTAACTGTACATGTTGCCGAGGCCGTTGGTGATCACGTCGAAGAAGTGGCCCACCGGCGCCTGGCGCAGCCGGTCGATGTGGTACGACGGCGGCTGCGGGAAGCCGCGCGACACGATGATTCCCCGGCCCGTGCCCGAAGCGTCATGGCATGGCGTGCAATAGATCTGGAATCGCTCGCGGCCCCGCTCCAGGTCCTGCCGCGTGATCGGGAACGGAAACGTGGTGGCCAACTGACCGTTCACCTTTCCGGTATAGAGGTGCTCGTCCAGCCGCAGATGGCCGCGCGCCACCGTGCCCTCCACCACCGGCCGCTCCGACCGGCCGTCGCCAAAGAAATCCGTGGGAGCGAGCGGCAGATATTTCGGCTGCACGTGCATGTCCAGGCGGCAGCCCGGGAGCGTCGCCGCCAGGGCCGCCAGCGCGACCCAGCGCGTCCACCGGACCAGGCGTCCGCGTTTGGATGACTCAGGGCTCAATTTCCGCCACCTCGCGTGCCTTCAGGCTCTTCAGAAATTCCTTGGTTTTTTCCCGGTCGAATTTGGGATCGCGCGCTTTGATGCACAGAAAAAATTTGTCGCGCGAGGCCAGCGCAAAGCTGGCCACGTTGAACACAGGATGGTACGGCGTGGGCAAGCCGTTCAGGGCCAGCAAACCGAACACACAGGTAAGGGCCGCGAACAAGATGGTCATCTCAAACGTGATGGGGATGAAGGCCGGCCAGCTATTGAGCGGCTTCCCGCCCACGTTCAGCGAAAAACTGTACACACTTCCGTAGTATTGCAGGGCGAATCCAAACAGCCCTCCGAAAATCCCCCCGCAGAGCACCATCAGCGGCAGCCGCGTGCGTTCGAAGCCAACCGCCTCCGCCAGGCCTTCCACCGGCAGCGGCGTGAACGCATCCATCCGCCTGTAGCCGGCCTCGCGCGCCTTGTGCGCAGCAGCCAGCAGGTCTTCTGCCGAATCGAATTCCGCCATCAGTCCGTAGAATGCCCTTCGGGCCATTGCTCTTCCCTCAGCTCTCCAGTTCCGGGTTCGGGTTGCGGACGCGCGCCAGATAGGTGGTGCGCGGCCGCGTGTTCAACTGCGTCAGCAAGCCGTAATTGCGATCCTGGGCCTTGAGCCGCGAGACGCGGCTCGCCGGATCGTTGATGTTGCCGAAGACGAGCGCTTCGGTGGGACACGCCTGCTGGCACGCGGTCAGGATTTCACCGTCCCGCAGGGTCCGCTCCTGCTTCTCCGCTTCGATTTTGGCCGCCTGGATCCGCTGGACGCAGTATGTGCATTTCTCCATCACCCCGCGGCTGCGCACGGTCACGTTCGGGTTGCGCACGCCGTAGAGGCTGGGGGTGGTCCAGTCGGAAAACAGCAGGAAATTGAATCGCCGCACCTTGTACGGACAGTTGTTGGAGCAGTAGCGCGTGCCCACGCACCGGTTGTACACCATCTCGTTCAGCCCTTCGGGACTATGCACCGTGGCGCCCACCGGGCACACGCCCTCGCACGGCGCGTTCTCGCAATGCATGCAGAACACCGGCTGGTAATAGGCCTCCGGATTCTCCAGCTCACCACGAAAGTATGTGTCGATCCGGATCCAGTGCATCTCCCGCCCGCGCAGTACCTCGTCTTTGCCGACCACCGGGCTGTTGTTCTCCGCGAAGCAGGCCACCACGCACGCGCCGCAGCCCACGCAACTGTGCGTGTCCACGGCCATGCCCCAGGCGTAGCCGGTGTAAGCGAAGCCCGGGTACATCGTGAGTCCATAGGTCTTTTCTTCCTCGGGATCCTTTGCGAACGCCGGATTCTTCCGGAACTCTTCGAGCGTGGCGACGCGAACCAGGTTCCTCTCCTGCGCCGCCGCGCTCTCCTCTTCCACGGCGTGCCCTTCGGTGTCCATGATGTGGTGGTGCTGCGTGGCCGCGAGGGAATAGGTCCCGGCCGTCTTTTCCACTTGCAGTCCGCTCGCGGCCCAGAGCGCCGCGGAGGTGCGCAGCGCTCCGGCATCGAAACCCTGCCCGTTCCCCACGCGGCCCGCGCGGCGCCGGCCGTAGCCCAGGTGCAGCGTGACCACCCCGTCCGCCTGCCCGGGCAGGATCCACACCGGCGCACTCACCTGCCGGCCGGCGAGCGTCAGTTTTACGATGTCCCCGTTGCCCAGTCCCCAGCGGCCCGCTGTCGCCAGGCTGAACATCGCTGCGTTGTCCCAGGTGAGCGTGGAGAAGGGTTTCGGCAGCTCTTGCAGCCAGCCGTTGTTGGCAAAGCGGCCGTCGAAAACCGTCGGGTCGGGAAGAAACATGACTTCGAGTGCGTTTGCCGCCGCGGGCGGCGCGGGTGCGGGGACGGAAAGGTTCGCAGCCACCGTGGCCGGCTTGGCAGGTAGCGCTGTGCCCGCGGCAATGCCATCGTGCAGCGAAGTCTCCCAGTACGCCTCAAATGATTTTTCGTCTTTGTCCTTCCGCTGCGTCTTCCAGTAATTCCGCACCAGGTCGTGCGCCGTTTGCCCCGCTTTCCCTATGACCGCGGCGAGCAGCTCGTGCGGGGACTTTCCCGCGTAGATGGGCGCGATCAGCGGCTGGAGGAAGGTGACCGTGCCGTCGTAGGCGCGTCCATCGCTCCAGGATTCCAGCGAATGCGTCTTCGGGATATGCCAGTTGCACAGCTCGGCCGTTTCATCCTCGTACAGGCCCATGTGCACGCGCACGCGGACCTTCAGCACGTTCTTTGCGAACTCGAAGTCGGCCGGCGCCGAATAGGCGGGATTGGCGTCCAGGATGAACAGCAGGTCCACCTTGCCTTCGCCGATGTCGGCCATGAGCGAACGCAGCGATTCGAGCTGGTTCACCGGCTCGGCCTCCAGCGGCTCGGTGTACTCGACCGTGTGGCCCGCGTTTCCAAGTGCCGCGTTCATGGCGTGCGCCAGCGCGTGCACCGCCGGCGTCTGATATTCCCCGGCGATCACCAGGCTCGCGCCGCGATGCTCCCGTAAATCCCGCACCAGAGCCAGGAACCACTTTTCCGGTACGCCCGGAGGCAGCGCCGCGCCCGCGGCACCTACGCCCAGCGCCGCCGCCAGCGCCCGCGCGAAGCCTTCGATTTCCGACGGCCGCAGCGGCAAGCGGTGGTCCGCCATGGCTCCGGTATTCGAAGGCGTGGGCTCCACCGCGTACAGCCGGTTCATCTTGGATTCCGGCCCGGTCAGGCGGCGGCCCGATGCGAAATCCCGCGCGTGCCGCACGGCCCCCGGACCGCTGCGCAGGAAATCCGCATCGAGCGCCAGGATGATTTCCGCTTTGTCCACATGATGCACGGTATTCACGTAGTGGCCGAACGCCAGCCGTGCGCCTTCCCGCGCCGCGTCGCGGCCGGCGGGCTCCCACTGGTGCCATTTCGCTTCTGGAAAGACGGTCAACAACTCGCGAATCTGCGCCCCGAGCGCCGGCGAAAGCACCGATTCCGTGAGCAGCCGCATCCCCACGCCCCGCTGGCGTTTCCGGTCTTGCATCGCGGGGCCCAGAAAACCCACAAACGCGGTCCAGTTGCTCACCCGCCCTTCCCGGATCACCACCTGCGAGCGGTCCGGATCATAGAGGCTCAGCACGGAGGCCTGTGCGAAGGCGTCGGTCGCGCCCAGGCTGCCGGGATGCTGCGGATTGCCTTCGATCTTCGTCGGCCGTCCCATGTGGCTTTCCACCAGCAGGCCGAGGGCATCGCCACTTCCCGGCGAGGGCATGGCCGTGGCGTAGAACAGCGGCTTGCCCGGTATGATCTCTTCCGGCGCCACCACGTAGGGAACGATTCTTTCCGCGGGAAGCTTGGTGCACCCGCTCAGGCCAGCCAGCGCGGCGGAGGCGGCCATGTATTTCAATACATCGCGCCGCGGAAGGCCCTCTTTCTTCTCCTTTTCGGGGTCGTGCGGGAACTCGTTGTGCAGGAAAGCGAGATACTCCGGCGTGCCGGCCAACTCCTCCAGGCTCTGCCAGTAGCGGCGTCCGCCGCTCGATTCCAGCCGCGCCCGGATGGCGTCGAAATCCACGCGCCCGCTGCCCTTCCCGTTGTTGTCGCCCGCCGTCATCCCTGTTTCGCCTTCCCCTTCTCCAGGACCGCGGAGTCGAAGCTCCGCGCCCCCGCGTGGCCCCGCTTCACCGGTGGCACGTCCAGCAATCCGTCAAACTCTGAATCTTGTACGCCTTCACCAGGTCGGTACCGAGCGCGAGCTGGTCCGTATACTCCTTGCCCCGCACATACACCGGCTTGAATCTCGTGGGTTGCTCGTACTGCACGCTGAACACTTGGTCGCGCGGCCTCACGTATTTCTGCGGCTCGCGGTGGCACTCCGTGCACCAGCCCATCAGCAATGTGTTCGCCTTCCAGGTGAGCGGCATCTCCGCGATCGGCCCGTGGCAGGTGGTGCAGCCGATGCCCTTGTGGATGTGGATGCTGTGGTTGAAGTACACAAAGTCCGGCAGCGCGTTCACCCGCGTCCACGCGATGGATTGGTTCGAGCGATAGCTGGCGCGAACGGGTTCCAGCATCTCGCTGTTCGTCCAGATGTGGGAATGGCAGGTCATGCATGTCTTCGTGGGGGGCAGACCGGCGAACGACGACTCCTCCACCGAGGTGTGGCAGTAGCGGCAGTCGATTCCCAGCTCCCCCGCGTGGTGCCGGTGGCTGAACGGCACCGGCTGCTCCCTCGGCACGTTGACATCGGTGTAGTAAGGCGACTCGCCCAGGCCATAGAGAGCAAAGCTCAGCACCAGCAGGGCAATCACCGAGCCATAGATGCTCACCCGCGCAATGGTGTTCGTACTGGGATGGAAGATCTGCGCCATGGTGTTCTCGCGCTGTCTGCTCTCCTCAGGTTTTGCCCTTTTCCGCAGACTCCGGCACCAGCCCGCGCATTTCGAAGATGGCGATCATCGGCAGGAACCGGATGAACAGGTAGAACAGCGTCAGGAACAGCCCGATCGTGCCCACAAACGTCGCCCAGTCCCAGAACGTGGGGTAGTACATTCCCCACGAAGACGGCAGGAAGTCGCGGTGCAGGCTGGTCACCACAATCACAAACCGCTCCAGCCACATCCCCGTGTTCACGATCAGGGAAATCACGAAGAGCAGCCCTACATTCCTGCGCACGCGCCGCGACCACATCATCTGCGGCAGCACGATGTTGCAGGCGATCAAAACCCAGTAGACGACGGCATACGGGCCCGTCATCCGGTTCATGATCATGTATCGGTCGTATAGATCGCCGGAATAGAAGGCCATGAAGGTTTCCATCATGTAGCCGTAGGCCACGATCATGCCTGTGGCCAGCATCACTTTGGCCATGTTGTCCAGATGCCGCAGGGTCACGAAATCTTCCAGCTTGTAGAATTTCCGCAGCGGGATCGCCAGCGTCATCACCATGGCGAAACCCGAATAGATGGCCCCGGCGACGAAATACGGTGGAAAGATGGTGCTGTGCCACCCGGGAATGATGCCCACGGCGAAGTCGAAGCTCACCACCGTGTGCACGGACACCACCAGGGGCGTGGCCAGTCCGGCGAGCAAGAGCGAAGCGGTTTCGTAGCGGTGCCAGTGCACCGCCGAGCCGCGCCACCCCATGGCCATCACGCCGTAGAACACCTGTCTCGCCCGGTCGCGCGCGCGGTCGCGCAGCGTGGCCAGGTCCGGAAGCAGGCCCACGTACCAGAACATCAGTGAGACGGTCGCATACGTGGATACCGCAAACACGTCCCACACCAGCGGGCTGCGGAATTGCGGCCAGGTGCCCATCGTATTGGGATACGGCAGCAGCCAGTAGAACAGCCACGGCCGGCCCATGTGCAGCAGCGGAAACATTCCCGCGCAGGCCACCGCAAACAGCGTCATGGCCTCCGCGAAACGGTTGATGGAGGTCCGCCACGTCTGCCGCAGCAACAGCAGGATGGCGCTGATCAACGTCCCGGCATGGCCGATTCCGATCCACCACACGAAATTGGTGATGGCAAAGCCCCAGCCGATCGGGACGTTGATGCCCCAGATGCCCACGCCCACCACCAACAGGTAGGTGAGCGCCAACTGGAAAAGCATGAGCAGCGCGAAGCTGATGGCAAAGCCCAGCCACCAGCCGCGCGAGGTCTTCTGCGTCAGAACAATCGCGCTGATGCTGTCGGTGACGCTGGCGAAAGAATGCCCGGGTTCGATGATGCGTGGTGTCTGCGAGTCCGACATGAATCGCTCAGGCTCCGGATCGTTCCCTCATGCCCGTCTCGATCCCTGTCCGCGCGCTTCTCGCGGCCGGAAGCGCGCCGGGCAGCTTTGCTCGAGCAAACCCGCTCACTCGCTAGTGCGGAAGGTGTCTGACAACGGGAAGGAACATCCAGCAGGCAGTCGCGCGACAAAGCTTCGCGTGCCAGCGCGATCCGCGCTCTCCTCCCCGTCGAGCGCGTCGTCGTGCCTCTGTGCGATGCCCAGGGCACTCGCCTGCAGGCAGTAGGATAAAACTCGGGGCATGAGGAAGCAAGACGAATCCCGGCGTTTTTAACAGCGGCTTGGCGCCGCGTATCAGGTGGGAAGCGGAACTTTTCCGCCCGGAAATCTCCGGCGGCTAATTCGAGGCCGTGGCCGGCCGGGCCACTTCATCATCGCTCACCGTCACGTTGTGCCGCAGCACGGTAAATCGGACAGTGATGTTGGCTCCCGGCCCCTCCACGCTGTCCCGGTAGGGAAACTTGATCCCGTCCACATCGCGATAGTCGTCGTAACGCAGCACCGTGGTGGGGGAAGGGGAAAGCGCGTTCTCGAACATGTCCGTGCGGAAGTGCAGCCAGGTTTCCGCGTCGAAATAGAGCCAGCGCGGCGTCCCCCCGGGCACGGAGGCCTCGATCACGTAGGCCAGCCGCCCATCGGCGGTGCGACGGCCGATGGTCTTCGCATGCCGAAAGATTTTTCCCAGGTTCACCTCGGAATAGAAGTCCGCTTCCGCGCGGGTGTCGGCGGCGCGCGCTCCCTCGAGTCCTTTCACCTTTCCATCGGCATCCTGTTCCCAGCCGCCCTTCTCGTCGAACCCGTCGCGCAGCACGATCCCGTTGGGCAGCGTAAGCGTGGAAAATTGCTGGTTGGGCGCGCGTTCGTACACCAGGATGGTCCCCGTCCCGTCCATTCCCACCACCCGCACCGTGCCGCGGGAGACGCGCGAGTTCAGCTTTTGCCAGGCCTCCCGCCCGCCGATGGCCTGCGTGTAATGATCGAAAATCTCCTGCGCCGTGGGCAGCTTCGTCTCGCCCTGCGCAGCCGGCGCGCTCCCCTGGCCAACCCTCGCCCGCAACCCCGAACCAGACAACGATCCGAGCCACGCGCCGGGAAGTAACAGCACGGCTAGGAGCAGAGCCACGCGCTTCATGCCAGCCGCCTCCTCGGGGGTCACGGTTCGCCGCCATCCGCCGTTGCTGCCCGGGTCGCCCCGCAAATCTCCAGCCGCCGTTCCGCAGCTCGCCCTTCGCCCTGGCGAATTTCTTCTTGACACTTCCGGCTGCCCTCTCGAAGCTGCTGCATGATTTTACGCCCGAATCCGCTGTGAAGGGACCATGGCCGCGGCAACCCGCGGCGGGGGTGTTCTATGATCAACCTTCCGGAAAATGTCGTGAGCCGCGAGCGCAGGGATTCGCTGGTCCTGCTGCTCGCCTGGACCGCGGGAAGTGTGGACGCCATCGGCTACCTGGGACTGAACCACGTGTTCACCGCCAACATGACGGGCAACACTGTCCTGATGGGCCTTACCCTGGGACAGGGGCAGGGCCTCGCCGCCATCTCCAATGCGATGGCGCTCCTGGGCTTCGGAATGGGCGTGGCGTTGGGGGCTGTGATTGCCGGCAGGGGCGGCCAAGCGGGCCATTGGGACCGGCGCGTCACCGGGGCCATCTTCATGGAAGGAATCATGCTCGCCGCCTTCACCGCCCTGTGGCACGCCGCCCCGGGCGGCGCGGCGCGCACTCCCGCTGTGCTTTACCTGCTCATTGCGCTCTCCGCGCTGGCCATGGGGATTCAGAGCGCGGCCGTCCGCCGCCTGAATCTGCCCGGCGTGGCCACCACCTACGTCACCGGAACGATCACCACGCTCATCGCCGGCCTCACCAGCCGCACGCGCC
>DATEQM010000021.1:0-8712 GCA_035272605.1 Candidatus Acidiferrales bacterium
GTTCGCCCGGCGATCAGGGGGATGTGCATGGTGCGGAAGTAGTCGAGCCCAACGGAGCGAAATTGAGTGCCCGGCTCCTCGCTCTTCGGCACCGGCCGGCCGTCGATCGCGAAGGAGGTCCCCATGCTGTTGTCCGAGAGAGGCAGAGGCATCACACCCGAGGCGGACACGACACCCGGCAGGGCATTCAGCCGCGGCAGCAAATCGCGGAAGAATTGCGCGCTCTGCTCCGGCTTTCCGTAGCGCGTGCCGGGCAGGTCCAGGTCGAAAGCGATCAACCCGTGGGGATCAAACCCCGGCTGGACCCGGAGAATGCTTACCAGGCTGCGGAGGAGCAGGCCCGAGCCGATCAGGAGCAGCAGAGCCAGAGTCACTTCGAAAACCACCAGCGTGCTGCGGAGCCTGGCGTGGTGCGCGCTTTGGCCGGTGCCGCGGCTGCCTTCGCGGAGCGCTCCGGTGAGGCTGAACCTTGCGGCGTGGATGGCTGGGACGAGCCCGAAGACGGCCGCAGTGGCCAGCGAAGCTGCGAGCGTGAACAGAAGAGCGCGCCAGTCCACGGCCGCTTGCGCGAGCCGCGGAATCTGAAGCGATTGAAGCGTTGACAGAATTCTCGTGGCCCAAGCGGCCACCACAACGCCGGGCACGGCCCCGGCCAGGGCCAGCAAAACGCTCTCGGTGAGCAACTGGCGGACCAGGCGCGTGCGGCTCGCGCCCATCGCGGCGCGCACGGCTATTTCGCGCTGCCGCACCGTCGAGCGGGCCAGCAGCAGGTTGGCCACGTTGGCGCAGGCGATCAGCAGCACCAGCCCGACGGCGCCCAGTAGGATCCACATTGCCGGACGCGCGTCGCCCACCAGGGCATCGAGCGCGGGCTCCGCACGAAGGCTCAGATGTTTGTTCGTGTCCGGATACTGTTTGGCGAGCGCCGCGCCAATGCTGGCGAGCTCCGCATTGACCTGGGCCAGCGGTACGCCGGGCTTCAGCCGGGCGATGCCCTGGAGCCAGTGCGCCCCGCGCTGCTCCGTCATCGGCTTATCGCTGTCTTCGCTCACCCGATAGACTGCCATCGTGGTCCAGAGATCCTCTGGATCGGATTCGAGAGGGAACTGGAAGGCCGGTGGGAGCACTCCGACAACTGTGTAGCTGTGGCCATTGAGCGTCAGGGCGCGGCCGAGAATGGCAGGGTCGGCGCCGAACCGTTCCCGCCACAACCGGTCGCTCAGAATCGTCACGCGCGTGCCGGGATTGTCTTCTTCGGGCAAAAATCTGCGGCCCAGTTGCGGCGAAACGCCCAGCACATGGAACAAAGCGGCAGACACCACGCCGTTGTGCAAGTGGAGCGGCTCGCCGATTCCGGTGAGTGTCGCGGTGTCATCGTTGTAGACCGCTGCGCTCTCCAGCGTCCGGCTTTGCGCCCGGAAATCCTCAAAGTCGGGATAACTCAAAGCCCGCCGGGAATCGCCAGTGCGGTCGTTGACGCCCCACAAGGCCACCAGACGCTGGGAATCGGGGTAGGGAAGAGCGCGGAGAAGCACGGCATTCACGACGCTGAAGATGGCGGTGTTGGCGCCGATGCCGACCGCCAGCGTGAG
Organism: Candidatus Acidiferrales bacterium; assembly: GCA_035272605.1. Lineage (GTDB taxonomy): Bacteria > Acidobacteriota > Terriglobia > Acidiferrales > UBA7541 > JOPF136. The sequence goes on from DATEQM010000021.1 coordinate 1,593, forward strand.
CATGGCGACGAAAGTGAAGCCGGGACTTTTCGCCATTGCCCTCAGTCCCTGCCGCAAGTCCTGCCAGAGCGTGTGCATGGCATTCGCCCCCGAGATTCGGGACTCGTGTGGCAAGACAGATGCCAGCAGGATATGCCCTAACCGTTTGGAATCAAAGCGGTTAGGCCGTCTGTTGGGAATCCCGCTGCGGCCATTGTCCGCTTCCGGGACTGGCGCGTCGCAGGAGCGGACAACCCGATAGCGCCTTCCTTTGCCGGCGCGACCTCTCCAATTCGACGGCCCACAGGTCGCGCAGTGAGTTCAGATCGCGGCTTCGTGTCGCCCCGTGACAATAGTCACCATCTAGGGTGAGTTCAGTCACTGCTAGAGAAATGGGCCGGATGCAAGCTGTTTCATGAGTGGCGGGTGGTCGATGCAACTTTCCAGCCCATGGAAGGAGAGTTTCATGAGCACGACTCAAACCAGTGCGCGGATCACGGTGAAGAACATCCTGTTCCTCACGGACTTCTCGGAGCCATCGGAATCGGCTCTGCCTTTGGCTTTTGCCACCGCGCGGGAATATGGCGCCACCGTTCATGCCCTTCACGTGCTGGTGCCCCAGCCGTCCACGTACATGTCGCCGGACACGACGATGGCGGCCATCGACGCCCAAGAAGAATGCGCCACCGCGGACATGCAGCGCGTGGAATCGCAATTCGCCGGCGTGGCTCATGAAGTCCGTGTGGTGCGCGGAGTGGACGTCTGGGCGCCGGTGGAACAGGCCATCGAAAGCTGCCACGCCGATCTCATCGTCCTCGGCACGCACGGACGAGCCGGGGCGCAGAAGATGATTCTCGGATCCGTTGCCGAGGAGGTGTTCCGGCGCTCGCCCGTCCCTGTGCTCACCGTGGGCCCCCGGGCACGCGACGGAATGCACGGCGCGGCGCGCTTCCATCGCGTGCTCCACGCCACCGATTTCAGCTCGGAAGCGCGGGCAGCCGCGCCGTATGCCGTTTCTCTGGCCCAGGAAAATCAGGCCCACCTGATCCTCCTGCACGTCATGGATGGACGAAGAAATCAGGTCGGTCCCGGAGGCACGGGAATGTCCATCGCCGTGGCCATGCATGAACTCCTGGAACTGATTCCGGGGGATTCGGAGCTGTGGTGCCGCCCGGAACCGGTGGTGCAGTACGGGCAGGTTGCCGAGAGGATTCTGGAAGAAGCCAAAGGCCGCCACGCCGATTTGATTGTGCTGGGAGTGCGCGGCGCTGCCGGGCATCTGCGCGCGGCCACGCACTTCCGGCGCTCGGTGGCGTACCAGGTGGTGGCCAACGCGCGTTGCCCGGTGCTGACCGTGCGCGCATGAGCGATCCGGATACCGGCGACGCGCTTGCTTCCGTAGCCGGCATTGCGGATAGTGAGGGCGTGAACCCTGCGGCCTCCAGCGCGATCAAGCAGGATCCGTCGCATGACGTACTGCATTCCGAGCCTCGCTCTCTTGACGCCATCTTCCAACCGCGCAGTGTAGCGGTGATCGGAGCGACGCCGCGGGAGGGAACGGTGGGGCGCACCGTCCTCGCCAATCTCACCAGCCACGGCTTCCGCGGCAAGGTCTGGCCGGTCAATCCGGGTCACGCGGAGATTCTCGGCCTGCCATGCTTTCCCGCCGTCGGAAAGATTTCCGAGGCCGTGGACCTCGCGGTGATCGCCACGCCCGCCGCAACCGTTCCGGACGTGGTGGGAGATTGCATCGCGGCGGGTGTAAAGGCCGCCATCGTGATCTCCGCCGGCTTCCGCGAACGCGGCGCCGCAGGCAAGGAACTCGAACGGCAAGTGGCCGAGCGGCTCCGCGGCGGCCGCATGCGACTGATCGGCCCGAACTGCCTGGGCGTGATGAATCCGCACGTAGGACTGAACGCCACATTCGCCCAGACCATCGCGCGGCCCGGAAACGTGGCCTTCCTCAGCCAGAGCGGAGCGCTGCAGACCGCCATTCTGGGCTGGAGCCTCGAAGAGCACGTCGGCTTCAGCGCCTTTGTTTCCACCGGGTCGATGCTGGACGTCGGCTGGGGCGACCTGATCGACTATTGCGGCGACGACCCGCATACGAAAAGCATCCTCATCTACATGGAATCGGTGGGCGACGCGCGATCGTTTCTTTCCGCCGCGCGCGAGGTCGCGCTGACGAAGCCGGTGATCGTGCTGAAGGCGGGACGCTCGGAGGCAGCCTCGAAGGCTGCGGCATCGCACACCGGCGCGCTCACCGGGAGCGATGACGTGCTGGAGGCGGCGTTCCGGCGCATCGGCGTGCTGCGCGTCAACTCCATTTCGGACCTGTTCCACATGGCCGATGCGCTGAGCAAACAGCCGCGTCCGAGCGGGCCGAAGCTCGCCATCCTGACCAACGCCGGAGGCCCCGCCGTGCTGGCCACCGACGCGCTCATCGCCAGCGGCGGCGAAGTGGCGCCGCTGAGCCCGGAGTCTCTCGAGGCGCTGAACGCCTTCCTGCCAGAGCACTGGAGCCATGGGAACCCGATTGACATTCTGGGCGACGCGGATGCGGACCGCTACGAGCGCGCCCTGCAGGTCGCGCTGGCCGATTCGACGAGCGACGGTCTTCTGGTGACGCTCGCGCCCCAAGGCATGACGCATCCGACCGAAGTGGCGGAGCGGGTGTGCCGCCAAGCCAAGGCGCACAACAAACCGCTGCTGGCCAGTTGGATGGGCGGGAAGGAAGTGGCCCAAGGTATTGCCACGCTCACCGATGCAGGAATCCCCACGTTTGCCTATCCGGACACGGCCGCGCGAGTTTTCCAGCTCATGTGGCGCTACACCTACAACCTGCGCGGCATCTACGAAACGCCGGTGGTTGCGGAAGACCCGGAAGCGGCCGTGGAGTCGCGGGCAAAGGCCCAGGCAATCCTCTCCGCCGCGCGGGGGAGTTCGCGGACGCTGCTCAACGAGTACGAATCGAAGCAATTGCTCGCGCTCTACGGCATCCCGGTGGTAGAGACGCGAATCGCGCGGAACGAGGAAGAAGCGGCGGAGACGGCCGCGCAAATCGGGTTCCCGGTGGTGGTGAAAATTCACTCCGAGACCATCACGCACAAGACGGACGTCGGGGGCGTGAAATTGAATCTGGGCAGCGCGCAGGCCGTCCGCCAGGCGTATCGAGAAATCGCCAAGGCAGTGGAGGAGCGGGCGGGCAAAGGGAATTTTCTCGGCGTGACCGTGCAGCCCATGGTGCGGGCATCGGGTTACGAGCTCATCATCGGAAGCTCCACCGACGCGCAATTCGGCCCGGTGATCATTTTCGGTTCCGGCGGCGAGCTGGTGGAGGTGTACCGCGACCGCGCGCTGGCGCTGCCGCCGCTCAATTCCACCCTGGCCCAGCGCATGATGGAGCAGACGCGGATTTTCGGGGCATTTCGTGGCGTGCGCGGCAGGAAGCCCGTGGACCTGGCGGCGCTGGAGCTGGCACTGATCCGCTTTGCCCGGCTGATTGCGGAGAATCCGGTAATCCGCGAATCGGACGTGAATCCGCTGATCGCCGGGCCGGAACAGATCCTGGCGCTCGACGCCCGCTTCGTTCTGCATCCGGCCAGCGTGGCCGATGCGGATCTGCCGAAGCCGGGAATTCGTCCCTATCCGGTCCAGTACGTCTCGCCGTGGGTGATGAAAGACGGAACGCGCGTCATCCTTCGTCCGATCCGGCCCGAGGACGAGACGCTGATGCCTGATTTTCACAAAGCCATTTCTGAACGCAGCGTGTATTTCCGCTACTTCCACGCCGCGAAGCTGGACCAGCGCGTGACCCACGAGCGGCTGATCCGCATGTGCTTTCTCGACTACGACCGCGAGATCGCGTTGCTTGCCGATCGCAGCGACGCGGCCCGCGGAGCGCATGAAATTCTGGCCATCGGACGGATGAGCCGGCTGCACGGAACCAACGCGGCCGAGGTGGCCGTGCTGGTCCGCGACCAGTTCCAGCGCCAGGGTCTGGGCCTGGAGCTGGTCCGCCGCCTGATCCAGATCGCCCGCAACGAGCGCCTGGCAGCACTCCACGCCTACATGCTCCAGGAAAACATGGAAATGCAGGCCCTGCTGCGGAAGGTGGGGTTCCGCATTACCTCGACCGAGGATCCTTCCGTCCTCATGGGCACCCTCGCCCTCTAAGGAGTTTTCCCTTTTCGCTGGCTTCCTCTACCTCGGCCGCAGGCCGCGCGAATGTGACGGCGACTTCACGTCGTCATCCTCGGCGTAAATCGAGCGCGGTCTTGACGGTCCGCCACAGGGGACATCTACACGGCGCAATCCGTGCGCTGCTAAGAGGGAGCCAGGCCGGCCGGGATGTCGGGGAGGCATCGGCCGGCCTGGTGAGGGCGCGATCCGCCACAACTAGTGGCGGACCGCAGGGAACTCTTTGGGAGGATCGTTCGCGGGAAATTCCGTCCAGTGGGGCTGCACCAGGACACCGCGATCCTCGTCGTAATGCAACGTGTATACCTGCGCGCAACGCTCGCAAAGCCAGTAATGTTTGGCCATCGGGGCTGCCTCCGCGGCCTCAGCGGTCTGATCCTTGCTGGACAGCTCCAGCGAGCCGGGGCGAAAGCGGAAGAAACGGCCGCCCGCGAGCCAGTGGAAGGCCGCCGCGCACGTTGGATTTGCGCACTTCGGATGCAGCTTCCCAAACAGCGGCTCCCCAACGGGCAAGGGCCCGGGCGCGGCTGACACGGGTTTGGCCCCAGCGCGAAGGTTGCTGCGTTCCGCCTCGAGCTTCGCGATCGTCTCCCGCAGCCATTTTCCGTAAATGTCCTCCAGCTCGTGCTGTTCGGCGAACTTGTAGAGCGTCTCCAGCGTATCGCCCGCCTCATTCAGCGGAATGTGCCGGCAGGGGATGGTTTGGTTTCGCTGGTCCGGAGGCACCAATCCCATCAGCACGCACTCCCCGCAAGGATCCGGGTTGTCCTTTGAGTCGTAGTTCATGCAGGTCGGTGAATCCTCGAAGATGAACTGGAATTTCCAGGGCTCGCGCGGCGAGTGCCCGTAGCCCCCCTTTTCCAGGAAATCCAACTCAAATTTCAGCACCTCCAGCAGGTCGCGTTCGTCCTTATGCATAACCGCCTCCCGCACGCGCAGTTTGTGCCCCAGTGGCGAGCCCGGCTGTGACGCACATCACCGTCCTCCGTGCCCACTATCACGGGAACTATACCCTGATGCACGTGATGCTGGCCGGCGACACGAGGGCAGCCGGCACAGGAGGCCCTCCGGGAGGCGCGCCAATGCCCAATCGAATTCAGGTTATTCCCAGGGTGAAAAGACGTACAATGCGCAACGGCGCGCCAATGAAGACCCCCTACGGCCTCAAGGTCATTGATAGCTGCCTGAACTGCCCGGTGCACACGCAGCGGTTGTTCTGCGATCTTTCGCCGGCGGCGCTGGCCAATCTCGACGCCATCTCTTCCTCGGCCACCTATCCCAGGGGGGCGGTCCTCTTCGTCGAGGGGCAGGAGCCCCGCGGGGTATTCATTATCTGCAATGGGCGGGTAAAGCTCACGGCCACTGCTGCCGATGGTAAATCTATCATCGTGCGAGTAGCGGAGGCGGGGGAAGTTGTTGGGCTGCCGGGCACAATTTCGGGTCAACCCTATGAGCTCTCGGGCGAGGCGCTCGAACCCATCCAGGCGAATTTCGTTTCGCGGAAGGACTTCCTCCAATTCTTGCGCGAACAGGGTGAGGCGGCGCTCAAAGTGGCTCAGATGTTGTGCGACATTTACCATGAGATGGCGCAAGAGGTCCGGTATTTGGGGCTGTCGCATTCCGCGGCGGGGAAGCTGGCGCGGTTCTTGCTGGATCTTCAGCCCATCCCGAGCCGGGAGCCGGCCGGCTCGTTTCGGGCCACGCTCACGCTCACCCACGAGGAAATCGCGGGAATGATCGGCTGCAGCCGCGAGACGGTGACACGGCTCTTTGCCAGTTTCAAGAGGAGCGGACTCCTCGAGGTTCACGGCTCAAGCGTGGTGATTAAAGATAAGGCCGGCCTCGAAGAGATTCTGGAAGTTTAGTGGAGCTTCTGTAGCCCCGTGACGCTGCACACTTGGGTGGGTGGATGGCGTCAAGGCGGGCCCTTCCGCAAATACCGTTATTCGGCGCGCAATCGGGGTAGCCGGTAGCCGCGCGGGCCCGGCGGCGCGACGGCTGGGGGGTGCAAATGAGCAAGACCGCAAACCACGGAATTCCTCGATTTCGTTGGATTCTGGTCGCCTGCCTGCTGGCCTCCGGACTGGTGGCGAGTTTGTTGTACGGCCAGGAGAAGGCGCCCGCCGCCGCGCCAGACGCATCCTCGGACTACGTCGGCGCGGAAGTTTGCAAGACTTGCCACGAAGACATGCCCAGCAAGGGCTTCTACAAAACCTACGAAGATTCCCCCCATTACGTGACGATGCTGGATACGAAAAAAGGTCCCGAGTGGCACGGCTGCGAAGCGTGTCACGGCCCGGGAAAGGCGCACGTAGAGGGCGGGGGGGATAAGACGAAAATCTTCACCTTCAAAGACGCCTCGGCAAAAGACATCAGCGATCGCTGCCTGAAGTGCCACCAGTACGGCCAGGAGCACGCCAACTTTTCCCGCTCGGTGCACATCCAGAACAACGTGAGTTGCGTGGACTGCCATTCGCCGCACCACCCGAAAGAGAACCAATTCTTGATGCGCGAAAAGCAGCCCGTGCTCTGTTACGGCTGCCACATCGAGATCAAACAGCAGTTCAGCCGCACGTTCCACCACCGTGTGAACGAGGGCCTGGTCCGCTGCACGGACTGCCACAATCCCCATGGCGGCACACTGGCACGCCAGTTGCGCGCGAGCTCCGCGGAGGATACGGTCTGCTTCAAGTGCCATTCGGACAAGGCCGGACCGTTCGTCTACGAGCACCAAGTCGTGAAGATCGAAGGGTGCGTCTCCTGCCACATCCCTCACGGCTCGTCGAATCCGCGGCTGCTGAAGCGCAGCCAGGTGAACATACTCTGCCTGGAGTGCCACTCCCTGACCGTGGACCTCGGGGCGCCCGCCGTGCCGAGCTTCCACAACCAGTCGCAGAAGTATCAGGCCTGCACGCTGTGTCACACTGCGATTCATGGCTCG
>DATEQM010000022.1:0-3527 GCA_035272605.1 Candidatus Acidiferrales bacterium
CGCACCGGACGAACCACGATGAGGTACAGGGAAATATCAATCGCCGCCAGCGTGATCACAAAGATCGCTGCAAGGTTGACCATCAGCCTGCGAAACGCCCGGTCGGCAATCCCGATGGGCACGGTCATCGGGACCGACACAATCTGCGCCCCGATCACTTCCTTCGGCTTCCACCCGAATCCGTTCACCGATCCGTACGTTTTCACCACCATGGGCATGGCCAGGTCCGCAATCCCGTGGCAGCCTGTACAGGTATCGTCCGCCGCGATGGGGTGCGCCAGGTACAGCGCTCTTCCCGCCGGAGTATCGCGTTCCCCCACCATCTCCTTCTGTTGGGGGTGGTCCCGGAATTGGTTGATCAGGTCCGCTTCCCAGTCCACCGCGCGGTCCCTCAGGTTCGTGGGGTTCAGTGCCGCCTCTTTGTAGGTGTACTCCGGGAACTGCTTTCGCAGTCGCGTGAAAATCTGCGTGGCCGCGTAGAACGGGATGATTTGCGGCAGGAACTTCTCCTCCGCATCCGAGCTGTCCAGCAGAAGCGGCTCCAGCTCCTCCGCGGTGTAATCCCGCATGGCCCGCGCGCTCTCCACCATGAGTTGCGCCTGTTGCAGCACCTGCGCCCGCGCGTTCTGCATCAGGAAGTCGTAGGCCAGCCGCGAGATCAGCGCCATCCCCGAGCCGAACAGCAGAATCAGGATCAAATTGAATTTCGCCAGTAGCTTCACGCTCGCCCTCTTTCCGCAGCCCACGCTGCGTCAGGAATTCCCCGGCATGCGGACTAACTCCGCCAGATGGTACTCCAGCGTGAAGGCGAGTCAACTCATGCAGATTCGCGGCTTCGCGCGGTTTCCTGGATGCAATCGCGGCACAGCCATACGGCACTGCGGAGGTTCGAGTGGTTGCCTTCATCTCCGCACTTTGCGCGGGCAACCGACACTCGCCCGCGTATAATCCTGGCGGCCGACGGAACGGGCCCGGCTCAGACATGTTGAATCCTATCGAAAGCTTGTTCGAAGCTCACCTGGTCGTACAAGACGTGCCGCGCTCCATTGCCTTCTATCGCGATGTCATGGGGCTGGAATTGGCCCTTTCGGATCCGCAGCGCCCCGCAGCCTTTTTTTGGCTCGGCGGACGCTGCCACACCATGATGGGCATCTTTTCCGCTCCGGCATTTGCCGCTGCCCTCGGATCTTCTGCTCATTTCATGCAACAGCACCTGGCCTTTCGCGTGAAACTGAGCGACCTGTTGGAGGCGCCTCGACGGCTTCGAGCTGCCGGTATCACTCCCCTGGACAATCAGCGGAAGTCGGCAAACGAACCGATCGTGTTTGCCTGGATGCCCGCCGCGTCCGTGTTCTTCCATGACCCGGATGGACACCTTTTGGAGTACATCTCCATTCTTCCCGGTCCGGCGCGCCCGGAATTGGGCGTGTTGTCCTGGAGCGCATGGCGGGCGCGCGAATGAGCGCGGTCGAGAGTCCGGCGCCTGGGGAAAATAACTGGCTCGCGGATTCAGAATCGGCGCGAAGACATACTGGCACAGCCCCGCGAACTACGGTCTCCGCCGCTTCGCCCAGGATGCGCAGGGCAAGCGGATCGGCGAAGATGCGCCCCCCTTCCAGGATCTGATGGGCAACACGGTGGGCGGCTGCGGCCCAGGCCGTCCGGCTCGGCTTTCCCACTTGCATGAATCGAGCTTACCAAGACAGACGTCACGCCGGCCGCAAAACATCTCCCCGCTGCAGGTAGCTAAGGAAAGCCTAGGCGGCCTTGAACCGCGACGTCGGCCCGGGCCTGCCACGGCCGCTGCAGCTGTCTTGCGCTGCGGGCGAACCAGCGGTTAGGATGCCGCTGGGTTCCTCCCTGGCCCGGAAAGGAGAGCCCCTTGCGAAAATCCAGGCTCGGCGTTGCTTGCACTCTCGACGGCTATATCGCACGAAAAGATCATGGAGTGGATTGGATCCTTTCGGGTGAAGAAGCGACTGCTGCCATGACGGATTTGTGGAAGACCATCGATACCGTAATTGCCGGACGCAAAACCTACGAGCTCGTCCTGACGAGCGGGAAGCCCTGGCCTTCCTTTCCAGGCGTAAAGAACTATGTGTGTTCGCGCACCTTGCGAGAAACCGCTGATCAGCATGTTCAAATCATTTCGGAAAACGTGGCGGAGTTCGGTAGTCAGCTGAAGAGTGAAAAGGGCAAAGACATCTTCGTGATGGGAGGCGGGGAGTTGGCCAAGTCGCTTTTGGAGGCAAACGTCATCGACGAAATCCGCTTGAGCATCCATCCGCTCTTGCTCGGCTCGGGAATTCCGCTTGTTCTCTCCATGAATTCCCAGGTCGATTTGGAGTTATTGGAATCTAAAATCTTCAAGAACGGGTGTGTCTGCGTTACCTATCGGGTGAAGCATTAAAGGGCTCGTACGAGGTGCTTCTCACGGGGTTTCATGATGGAATCTGTGACGCAGGTCGCGCCTGGTTGTGAGGGCGCGTGCGGTCGTAGCGACGCGTCACGCTCTTTCTCGGAAAGGGAATCAGATGATGAAGGCCCTGGTCTTCGACGCTTACGGCACGCTCTTCGACGTCCATTCCGTCATGCAGGCCTGCGACCGGGAGTTTCCGGGCCAGGGCGCGGCCCTCAGCCGCGACTGGCGCGCCAAGCAACTCGAGTACACCTGGCTGCGCTCGCTCATGGCCCGCTACGAGGATTTCTGGCGCGTCACCGAGGCCGCCCTCGAATACTCCTGCCGCGACCGGGGGCTCTCGCTCACCCCGGAAACCAAGACTCGGCTGATGGACGAATATCTTCGCCTGGCTCCTTTTCCCGAAGTACGCGATACCCTGGCCGCGCTCGGCGACCGCAAACTGCTGATCCTCTCGAACGGTTCGCCGCGCATGCTCACCGCAGTGGTGGAGAATGCCGGCCTGACCGGAGTGTTCGCCCACGTGCTGAGCGCGGATGCCGTAAAAATCTACAAACCAAGTCCCGCCGTCTACCAGCTCGCGGCCACGCGCACCAAACTGGAGCGCGCCGCGATCGGCTTCGTTTCCTCAAATTGCTGGGACGTCTCCGGCGCGGCTGCCTTTGGTTTCGAAACGTATTGGATCAACCGCTCCGGAGCCACTCCGGACGTGCTCGGGTTCGCGCCCAAAGCCACACTCTCCTCCCTGGCTGAACTGAAGGACCACTGACGACCTCCGCCCAGCCTCGTAGCCACGGTCCCGCCGTACCTGCCCGCCGTGGCGAAGCGGGGTCGTGGGCCTTTCACTATTCCCGTTCCATCCCCGCGTGGACAACGCCACCACCCGGCAATTATGATGGCTGGAGGATGCCGAGCCACCATTCCTCTTCCCCGGTACAAGGGCTATGAAACTGGTCACATTTGAATCCGGGCCCGGCGGGACTCGCATCGGCGCCGTGCGCGCGAACGGTGACGTGGTGGATCTGAATTCCGCCTACGCTCTCTACGCCCGCGACATCGAGCACGAACAGGCCGCCGAGCGCATCGCCGCAGCCCGGGTCCCGCCCGA
>DATEQM010000023.1:0-5293 GCA_035272605.1 Candidatus Acidiferrales bacterium
TTCCGGGCGCCCGGGAGACAGCAGGCGCGAGGGCGGTGACTGGTGGGTAGTGACCCGCGAGCAAGGCGGCGGGCAGGCGCGGCAAGTCTGTGCTCTCGGTGGGACTAAAGGCCGGCTGGAAGCCGGCGCTACGTCTCGTGCCCGTGGGCAACGAGTGTTGGCGGAGCAGGTGCCCATGAATCGCGGCGTGCAGAAGCAGCCAGGATCAATCGCCGGGAGCCTGCTCCGGAAGCGATGCGGCGGGGAGATCTTTCCAGGGCGGGAGAATTTTGACGAGAATGTAAAGTATGACGAAGGGGGCGGCCAACAGGAGCACGGAAACGAAGAAGCCCTCCAAGCCCATCAGCTCCATCTTGTAGACCGTGAGGCCGCGCAAACTCTTGGAGAAGAGCTGGCCTCCGATGACGACGTTCCACCGCGTGCTGAAGATGCCGATCTGGATGAGGGTGGCGCTGGCCAGATAGAGGAGCCGGCGCAACTCTTCCGGAAAACGCACCAGCGCTCGGCTGCCAAACGCGGGACTGACAAAAGCCAGGCAAATCAAGGGCAGCGCCGTACCGGCCAGGGCTTGCAGCACGACCAGGCTGAGGAACAGGCGGGTGGAAATCAACGTGCCCAGGATTTTGATGGATTCCTCCGCCTCGTAGAGGCGGTGAATGAAGTCCAGAATCTCCAGCGAGAAGTCCACCACCAAGGCATAAAAGAGAAAGGAAGCGAGCTTGTCCAGGCAAGTCATCTCGAAGCTCCGGCGGACCAGGCCGGTGAGCAGGTAAATCATGAGCACCAGGGCAATGCCGGAAACCATGGCGGAGAACAAGAAAACGACGGGGATGAGCACGCTGCTCCACCAAGGGTTGGCTTTCACTGAGCCGAAGATGAATCCCACGTAGCCGTGCAGCAAGAAGGCCGAGGGAATGCCGATGATGGTGATGATGCGAACGGCTTTGCGATCGAACTCGACGGCTTTTTCGGAGATGTCGGTGGCGCCCAGAGTCAGGACGAGGTGAATCCACTTGCGGAGGCCGCGCTCGTTGCGCGCCCACAGCACCATATCTTCGCGATAGTCGAACCAGATCTCCAAGAGCAACACGACGGCGAGATACCAAGCATAGACGAAGCCAAACATGGCCATGGCGGAATGCAGATTCGGGGTGAGGAAGATTTCAAAGGAACGTTCCGGATGGCCGAGGTGGAGAAGCAGCGGCAGAGGCGCAACCAGCAGAAAGGCCAACGCCGTCAACAGGGCCAGGCGGTAGGTGGGCTCCACTTCCTTGACGTTGAACACGCGTTCGAGCGAGGCCAGAATGAAGGCCCCGGCCACCAGCCCGGTGATGTACGGGTAGACCACGACGAGCAAACCCCATTGCAGCTCCACCTCGTTCGGATAGATGTAACCGGACGTCTGGTGCAGAACATTGGACAACTGCTGGACGAGATCCGGCGTCATCAGCGCACCTCCCCGTCCATGTTCGCGTAGTACACCTTGGGCTCGGTATTGAGCTGGGGCTTGAGGACTTGAATTTCATTGAAGCGCCTGAAGCGCACCAGCGGGCTGCTGCGAGCCCTGACGTCCCCGAAAATTCTGGCTCCGGTGGGACAGACCTCCACGCACGCCGGCACTTTCCCCTGCACCACACGGTGGTAGCAGAAGGTGCACTTCTCCGCCGTGTGCGTGACGGGGTGCAGGAAGCGCGCTCCGTAGGGGCAGGCCTGGATGCAGTAGCGGCAGCCGATGCAATAGTCCTTGTCCACCAGGACGACGCCGTCGCGGGTGATGAAGGTGGCGCCCACCGGACAGACCTGCACGCAAGGCGGGTTGGCGCAATGGTTGCAGAGTTTGGGCACAAAGAAGGTGCGCAGGATGCCTTTCTCGCTGATGGTGGGAGGGAAGCCTTCGATGCCGCCGTCGGGGCTGGTGACCACGGTTTCTCCGTCGGTGGTCAGAACGTAACGCTCGACCCAGGTGCGGAAGTAGAAGGGCTCGCGGGGCACGTTGTTCTCGGTCTTGCAGGCATCGGCGCAACGGCCGCAGCCGATGCACTTATTCACGTCCACGCCCATACCGTAGTAGTGCTCTTCCGGCTTGTAGGTGGCGTCCGGGGTGCTCGCGGCTGCCGCTTCCGCCACAGAGACGGCTGCCAGGAGCAAGGGAGCAGCCGCCACGCACTGTTTGAGGAACTCGCGGCGATCGTGGCAGACCTCCTGCGCCGTTCCCGGCTCGTTTTGCGCGCGGTTCGCTTCAGTGCTCATTGGGCCTCCGGAGAATGAGCGTAGTGGCATTGCCAGCAGACGTAGCGTTCTCCGTGGGTAGTCAGGTCGACGCGTACGATGTCGGGCGCCGCTTTGGCATCCTTGCTATGGCATTGCCCGCAGAATTCGCGGGTCTGCGGCTTGGTGGGAGTGCTGAGCAGCGGCGAGATCTTGTGCTTTTCCTCCACTTTGTGGCAAGTGGTGCAGGGAATGGCGGCGTGCTGGGAGAGAGCTTTGGTTCTGGCAATCTCGCCGTGGCAGGCGCTGCACTCCTGCGGCGTGTGCGGCGGCACCGGCGCGTGAGGATTGTGGCAGCTAATACAGGGTCGCCCGGGGTTGTGGCTGATGGGATCAATTTGCGGGAAGCCGGTAGGCCGCGACGCGTCGTAGGCGTGACAGAGTGGGCAAAAGGTCCGCGTGCGGGGGGCTGGCGGTATGTGATCCCCGGGCGATTCCACGTGAGCCGCTTGAGCGCCGTGGCACACCTCGCAAGCCACGGTTCGGTGGTGGGCGTTGTCGTGTGTCTTGACCACGTCGGGATGGCACATCGCGCAAGCTTCGTGTCCCGCATACACGAGCGGCTTGGCGGCATTGGCGTCAATGGCGGCGGCCCGGTAATGGCCCAGGGCGCCGAAGGTTTTTGGAACGAGGTAATGCCGTGCACCAATCAGACCGCCCACCAAGATCACGAAGACGATCCCAAGGCGGTTCAGTTGTTGAGGCATAGTCTGGGGCTGACGTCTGCGGCATCTCGCGGGGCTGACCTGGTGTCCCTCCCGATGGTCGAGTCCCCGCCGTCCACTCCTCTCGAGAACTCGGGCCACCTTATGGGAGGCAATTGCGTGAGCGCGGTGATGCGAATCACACGCAAATGTGCGACATGTCACGGCCAGGCGAGACGCGGCTTCAGGATTGGCTGTGGCCGCTACACGACGCTGGCGGGAGCGCAAGCCAAGACGGCCGGGTATGCGCTGGCGGCTGCACAAGCCCGCCCCGCCACGGCGGGCAGAAAGCCCGTGCTACTTGTTTGCCGGTGCCGTCGGTACGTGATAGGGCGGCGTGGCTTCCGAGCCGGGGCCGGGCTCCGGCACGGGCTTGGGCATGTTTTCCGCAGTGAAGCGCGGGACCATCTGGTCGGCCATGGCCAGGGCGTAGACGGCGGAGGCGATTTCCACGGCGCCTTCGCGCACATCCTCTTCGTAAATGCGTTCGTAGGTGTCGAGAGTGGTGTGGTGCGTGAAGGAGCCGTAGTCGAAGGGATCCTGGGCCAGGCCGATACCGGGCAGCCCCGCGTTGTTGAAAGAAGTGCTGTCGGTGCCGCCGGTGCGGCGGCTGGTGGACGCGGTGGCGCCGGTAAATCCCCAATCCTGGAACGGCATCAGGGCTTCGCGAATCACGTCGGCCGCTTCCGGAGGGCCGAAGATGCCCGCGCCGCGCGGCTTGCCGGTGCCGGAATCGATGTTGAAGTAGGCGTCCAGTTTGGCGAACTCGGGCTTGGGCTCTTCAAAGCTGCCGAAGTGCTGTTTGACGTAGGCGAGCGAGCCGAGCAGGCCCTCTTCCTCGCCGCTCCAGAGCGCGACGCGAATGGTTCTCCGCGGCTTCAGGTGGAGGGCAGCAAGGATGCGGACGGCCTCGAGCATCATGGCGGAACCGATGCCGTTGTCGGTGGCGCCGGTGGCGTCGTGCCAGGAATCGTAGTGGCCGCCGAGCATGACGATTTCATCTTTCTTTTCGGAGCCGGGGATTTCGCCGATGGCGTTGTACACGGTCGAGCCTTCGGGAAATTCCCTGTTCCGGATGTTGACGCGAAGAATGACGGGAGTGCCGTCTGCGACGAGCCGCGTGATGCGGCCATAATCCTCATTGCGCAGGACGAGCGTGGGCAAAGCTCGCGACGAGTCATAGCTGCTGTTTTGCTGCGCGACGATTACCCCGTGAGCCCGGCCGGCATCGTTGACGCGGACGAGCGCGCCATTGTCCACCAAGAATTGATCCACCACGCGGTTGACTTCCTGGCGGGTGAGCTGTCCCTTCGGCAACTCCGGGGGCTGCGGAAAATTAAATCCGCCGCGGGGATTTTTGGGATCGAAGCGCGTCTTCCATTCCTCGTCGGTGCGGCGAAGAGGCGCGGGGTTGAAATTCTCGGGCACTGCGACGTGTTTGCCGACCAGGACGATGGCGTCCCGCACCTTGTCCCGGATGGAATTCAGGTAGGCATCGAGCTCCGCCTGGGTGGGCTGCGGCTCGCGAGACGGATTGGCCGCCGGGGGCATAGGCGGCGGAGTGCCGCTGGGCGCGGCCGCAGGCGGCGCGGGAGGAGCGCCGAACATGCCGAAACCACGGCCGGGGGGCGGCGGCGCGATTCCGGGCGGGTCGATGAGCACCACCTGAGCAGTTACCGCACCCTTGGTGCTCGGCGTCCAGGCGAGCGGCTGTGCGATCAATTGCGCGTGGAAGGGAGCAATGGCGACGGCGGATAGCTCCAAATTCTCCCAGCCGGGGACGGGCGATGCCGCGGATGGCGGCTGAAAGGTCCACGGCTCGAGGTGTGCATTCGCCAGCCCCCAGGAGGTCATGGTCTGCACCGCCCAGTCGTCGGCGGCCCTCAAATTGGGGGTGCCGGTGAGGCGCGCCCCGTAAACGTCCGCGATCTCGTGAATGATCCACATGATCCGGGAGTTGCTGGTTTCCTCCATGCGGATCTGCGTGTAGACATCGGCAAGTTGGGGGGCCTGCGCCGGCAACGGCAAAGCCGCCAGCAGGAAAAGCGACAACGCACACGCGTGGAGCCTGGTCATGGTCCCTCCGGAATCAAACAAATGGCGGATAACTCTCACGAGTTTACGGCACTCGATGCGCCAGGTGCGGCGGCGCGGGATCATTTCTCGGTGTAGCTCGCGTTGATGAACGCGTCGATGTCCTTGTGGAGTTTGTCGTGTTCGGCCTGGTCGATGTACATCATGTGGCCGGCCTTGTAGTAGGCGAAGCTGACATTTTTCCGCACGGGCGGCTCGAGATGCATGTGGGAGAAGGTGTTTTCGAT
>DATEQM010000024.1:0-16340 GCA_035272605.1 Candidatus Acidiferrales bacterium
GCATCGTTTGAAGAATTGACGTTTCGCGGCTACGCGCTCCAGCGTCTGGCGGAAGCGCTCGGCCCGGTGGCTGCCGCTTGTGTTTCGAGCGCGTTGTTCGGGCTCGCCCACTCCGGCAATCCCCAGGCCACGCTCCTCTCCACTCTGAATACCGTGCTCGCCGGAATTCTTCTGGCCGCTGCCCGCCTGCGCAGCCGGGCCCTTTGGATGCCCATCGGTCTGCACTTTGGCTGGAACCTTTTCCTCGGCCCCGTCTTTTCCTTCCCGGTGAGCGGGTACGCGTTTGGTGCAAAAGCGCTGACCGCTCCCGCAGCCGTTCCGCTCTGGCTCACCGGAGGAGCCTACGGTCCGGAGGGAAGCGCGGCCCTCACGGGAATCCTGCTGGCGGCCATTCTCCTGCTCCTCCACCTGCCCCTTCCCACGGCTTCCCTCGGCTCTCAATCAGAGGTAGACTAGCAGGCTCAGAGGGGCAAGGGAGTTCGCCCGATGCCACGCGCCGCATGCTTGGCTCTGGTCGTGGTTCTGGGGGCCACGCCGGACATCTCGCATCTGATTCGCTTTGCCTTCCAGCAAGGCCAGCCTGCGGATCCGGAGAAGAGCGCGCCCCAAGGCACGCTGCCCTCCGCAGTCTCCCAGCCTGCTGCCGCGAATCAACAGAACCATTCCTCTTCCGCTTCAACCTCTCCCCGCGGAGACCGCCTCTCCGAGGATTCCCGTCTGGCCATCATTCGCGCCATCTCCGGGGAATTTGTCCGTGCGCAGGTTGCCCTTCCCGGCGGCAAGCAAGGCTTCCACATCAAAGCGAATCAACCCCCTGCCCCGGCGGCAGACGGCACGAACTCGGCGCCGGATCCCTCCGCGGGTCCCCACGTTTACGTTCTCGCCCGCACTCCGGCGATTCATCAGGGTGACAAGGTTCAGATCACGCGCATCGAATTTCGCGACAAGTCCATCGTCCTCGACCTGAACGGCGGAGGAAAACAGAAGTGGCATCTCCGCGATCATCTTCAGATCGATGCCCCCATGTCCTCCTCGATTCAGGGGCCGTCCGGGTCTGCGGGGCTTGAGGGGCGGGGTTCCACCCTGTATCTCGATTTCGGCTGCAAGCTCCCCGACCTCTCTCCCGACGACCTCAAGCAGAAGCTCGCTCCGGTCCTGGACTTCCGCGCGCAGAGAAGCGCAGCCGTCCAGTTTGCCGAGTCGCTTCCCCCCGAGTATCAGAAGGCTATCAAGGACCGCTCGGCCGCTGTCGGCATGGACCACGAAATGGTTCTCGCCGCCATGGGCCGTCCGGATCGCAAGGTCCGCGAACGCGATGCCGACGGCATCGAAACCGAAGATTGGATTTACGGCACGCCGCCCGCGAAGACTGTGTTCGTCACCTTCCAGGGTGAAAAGGTCGTGCGCGTCCGCCAGTTCCCCTGAGCGGCTCCTGCGTTGACATTTCCCGGCGATGCCCCTAGCATGCCGCTTTCCGAGCACTGGCGCGCCGAGCGTCTCTTCGCTGCCGCCATCGCTTGCAGCCCTCGGGAGGGCCAATGACCATCAAGGTCGGCATCAACGGCTTCGGCCGCATCGGGCGGAATATCCTGCGCGCCTCGCTCGGTTCCCACGATCTCGAAATCGTCGCCGTCAACGACATCACCGACGCGAAAACCCTGGCCTATTTGCTGAAATACGATTCCATTCTGGGAAACCTCTCTCACAAAGTCACGCATACGGACGATAGCATCAGTGTGGACGGTAGAGCCTTTCGCGTCTTCAAGGTCAAGGATCCCGCGGCGATTGATTGGGCTTCCGTGGACGCCCAGTTGGTCGTCGAGTCCACCGGCCTGTTCACCAAGGGCCCGGAGGCGCGCAAACACATCCGCGGCCCGGTCAAAAAAGTTCTCATCTCCGCCCCCGCCACCGATCCCGATCACACCATCGTCCTGGGCGTTAACGACAAGACCTACGATCCCGCCAGACATCACGTAGTCTCCAACGCCTCCTGCACC
This sequence comes from Candidatus Acidiferrales bacterium, assembly GCA_035272605.1. GTDB lineage: Bacteria > Acidobacteriota > Terriglobia > Acidiferrales > UBA7541 > JOPF136. The sequence continues at coordinate 1,998 of DATEQM010000024.1, forward strand.
ACCAATTGCCTGGCCCCCGTCGCCAAGGTTATGCACGATACCTTCGGGATCCTCCACGGCACCATGACCACCATCCACTCCTACACCAACGATCAGCGCCTCCTCGATCTTCCGCATCACGACCTGCGCCGCGCCCGCGCCGCTGCACTTTCCATGATTCCCACCTCCACCGGCGCGGCCAAAGCCCTGCACCTGGTGATTCCGGAGTTGAAGGGAAAGCTGGACGGTTACGCCATGCGCGTCCCCACTCCCAACGTGAGCGTGGTGGACCTCACCGTCACCACGGAAAAGCCTTGCAGCGTCGCGGCCATCAACGCGGCCATGAAATCGGCAGCCGAGGGCCCCATGAAGGGCATTCTCGAATACAGTGAAGAGGAGTTGGTCTCCGTCGATTTTCGCGGCAACCCGCGCTCTTCCATTGTGGACGCGGGCTTCACCCGCGTGGTGGGCGATCGCTGCGCCAAGGTGCTGGCCTGGTACGACAACGAGTGGGGCTATTCCTGCCGATGCGTGGACCTGATTCGTCTCATGGGCTCCAAGTCCTGAAGCGAAGGAGGGATTTCCAGGCCGTGCGCGGCATGTTTGGATGAAACGGGGCGGCGATGTTCTACAAACTGACCATTGACGATCTGACGCTCCGCGGCAGGAGGCTCTTCCTCCGCGTGGATTTCAACGTCCCCATGGAAGGCGGCCGCGTCATGGACGACACGCGCATCCGCGCCGCCCTCCCCACCCTGCGCATGGCCATCACCCGCGGCGCGCGCGTCATCCTGGCTTCCCATCTGGGCCGCCCCAAGGGCAAGCCGGACATGAACTTCTCCCTTCGCCCGGTGAGCCGCCGCCTCAAGGAGTTGCTCGACCGTCCCGTGGAATTTGCGGTGGACTGCATGGGCACCGAGGCCATCCAGATGAGCCGGCAGCTCACCGATGCCGGCGTCTTGCTTCTGGAAAACCTGCGCTTCTATCCCGGGGAGGAAGCCAACGATCCCACCTTTGCGCAGAAGCTCGCGCAGTTGTGCGACGGCATCTACGTCAACGACGCTTTCGGCGCCGCCCACCGCGCCCACGCCTCCGTCGTGGGCATCACCAAGTTCGTCAAGCAGGCCGCCGCCGGCTCGCTCATGCAGAAGGAACTTCAGTACCTGGGCATGGCCATGGCCAACCCGCCCAAGCCCTACATCGTCGTTCTCGGCGGCGCTAAAGTCTCCGACAAGATCGAAGTCATCCAGAACCTGATGAAGGCGGCGACCCACATGCTCATCGGCGGCGCCATGGCTTATACCTTTCTGAAGGCCCAGGGAATCCCGGTGGGTAAGTCCCTGGTGGAGGACGACAAGCTCGACGTCGCGCGCAGTGTCCTCGCCCAAGCCAGCGAACGCAACTGCAAGCTGCTCCTGCCCGTGGACCACGTCATCGGCCGCGAAATGAAGAAAGGAACTACCGCTCAGATTTGCGACGTCAAGGCCACGCCCGACGATTGGATGGGCCTCGACATCGGGCCGTCGACCGTCGAGCTTTACAACAAGGAACTCGCCGGCGCCCACACCATCTTCTGGAACGGCCCCATGGGCGTCTTCGAGATTCCCGCCTTCGAGCGCGGCACCGTCGCCATCGCCTACGCCATCGCGGAAGCCACCAAGCACGGCGCCACCTCCATCGTGGGCGGCGGCGATTCCGTCTCCGCGGTGCACAAAGCCGGCGTGACGGAGCACATCACCCACATCTCCACCGGCGGCGGCGCCTCGCTCGAGCTGCTCGGCGGGCACTCCCTCCCGGGCATCGAAGCGCTCTCGAATCACTAATCCGGTAGGACAGGCTTTCAGCCTGTCCTCCCCAGCTCGCGCATCAACCCAACTGCACCGTCCCGCCGCGGCGGGTCTGTGCTACCGTAACCTGCCCCATGCGCCGCCCGGTCATCGCCGCGAACTGGAAGATGTACAAGACGCAAGCGGAGACTCGCGCCTTCTTCGCCGCCTTCCTCCCTCTGCTGGCCGGCACGCGGCACTGCGACCTGATTATCGCTCCTCCGTTCACCGCGCTCGCCGCTGCCGTTGACGCGGCGCGCGGCTCGGGTATCGCCATCAGCGCCCAGGACCTCTACTGGGAGAGGGAAGGAGCCTGGACCGGCGAAGTCTCCGCGGCGATGATTGCGGAGGTCGGCTGCCTCTCCACCCTCGTGGGGCACTCCGAGCGGCGCCACATCTTCGGCGAGACCGACGAACAGGTGCACCGCAAGCTCCGTGCCGCCCTCGCCGCCGGCTTGGTTCCCATCGTCTGCGTCGGAGAAACGCTCGCTGAGCGAGAGGCCGGCCACACCGACGACGTGCTGCGCCGCCAATTCACCGCCGCCTTCGATGGTTTGACCCCCGCCGAGTTCTCCCGTATTCTGTTAGCGTACGAACCGGTTTGGGCCATCGGCACGGGCCGCACGGCCACACCGGAGCTGGCCGCAACCGCTCATCGCTTCCTCCGGACGCTCGCCGCGCATGCTTTTTCGCCCGCGAACGCCCAGACCCTGCGCATCCTTTACGGCGGAAGCGTGAAGCCGGAGAACAGCGGCGCGCTGCTCGCTGAGGAAGAAATTGACGGCGCCCTCGTCGGCGGCGCCAGCCTCGACCCGGCCGCCTTCGCCGCCATCGCGGCGAGCGCCAAGTAGCACAGACCCGCCGCGGCACGGCGAAAGTGGTCCGGGGGCGCGTAGCTGTCAGCCAGTATTAATGAGGGAACCCAAAACGTCTGCGGTCGTAGCGGCGTCACTGAAAAGGATTCGGAGCCACCATGGATATCGAAAGTCCCGGTAAATGGGCCATCTCCCTGCTCGTGGGCGCGGCCCTCATCGCTTTTGGCTGGCGCTTCCTGTGGGCCCTGATCTTTCTCCACGTCCTGATTTCTCTGCTGCTCATCGTCGTGGTCCTTCTCCAGAGCGGCAAAGCCGCGGACCTCGCCGGCGCCTTCGGCGGCGCGGGCAGTCAGACGGCCTTTGGCCCGCGCGGCGCCACCAATTTTCTTTCCCGGGCCACCACCTGGTGCGCCATCATGTTCATGGCCACCTCGATGACGCTCGTCAAGCGCCAGGCCAATACTCCCGGAAGCATGGGCTCCATCTTCGAACGCATGGGAACCAAGTCCGCTCCGGCGCCGCCGAAACCCGCCACTCCGACATTCCCCGTACAGGTGCCCATCCCCGCGCCGCAAACCCCGGCCTCCCCGAGCCCGCAGCAGCAGGCTCCTGCTCAAAAGGCGCCCGCTCCGCAAACGCCTGCGCCGTCGCCCGCCAAGAAGCCCTGAAGTCCGGTAGTCGGATGGACACCGCTTCCGCAGGCGAGTGGGATTCGACCTGCCTGGCCCGCGCGAACGAGGGGTGGCCAATGTTTGACTTCTCTTCGGTCGTTGAGGTCGCATGGCTGAAGGTGTAAACTTCGGCGACTCGGTGCGGTGTCGAAAACCTGCCTGGATTCCGGTGATCAAGGAAGCCGTGCGGGCGGCCGAAGGTCGAGCGGCTCTCGAGTGCGCAGAAGAAACCTGATTCTGCTCTCAGCATCTTGAGGCTCCGAGTCTTGTCGGCTATAGCTCCACAGCCGATTGATTGAGACGCAGCGCCCGTTGCGTCGGGGAGGGGAGATGAAGATTGCCGTATTGGGAGGAGACGGATACTGCGGATGGGCCACAGCCCTGTATCTGTCTGCGAAGGGGCATTCCGTAGCCATCCTGGATAACTTCATGCGCCGCCAGTGGGACCATGAGCTGGGCGCGCAAACCCTCACGCCGATCCGCCCGCTTGCCGAACGAATCAATGTCTGGCGCGAACTCACGGGAAACACGATCGAGGTTTTTGTCGGCGATGTGACCGATTACGATTTTCTGGCCTCCGCGATTCGAGCGATCGAACCGGAGGCGGCGATGCATTTCGCAGAGCAACGCGCGGCTCCTTACTCCATGATTGACCGGAAGCACGCTGTCTTCACCCAGGTCAACAATGTCGTAGGAACCTTGAATCTTCTTTTTGCCGTCCGGGAATTCGTCCCGGATTGCCACCTGATCAAGCTGGGGACGATGGGAGAGTACGGCACCCCGAACATCGACATCGAAGAGGGTTACATCACCATCGAACACAATGGGAGAAAGGACCGTCTCCCTTATCCGAAGCAGCCGGGGTCCTTCTACCACCTCTCGAAAGTACATGACAGTTACAACATCATGTTCGCCTGCAAGATCTGGGGCCTGCGCGCCACGGAGCTGAACCAGGGAGTCGTCTACGGGACCATGACCGACGAAACCGGCATGGACGAGGCGCTCATCAATCGCTTCGATTACGACGACATCTTCGGCACGGTCTTGAACCGGCTCTGCGTGCAAGCCGTGATCGGCCACCCCCTGACCGTTTACGGGAAAGGAGGACAGACGCGGGGTTTTCTCGATATCCGGGACACCGTGCGTTGTTTGGAAATCACCGCCTTGAATCCCGCCGCGCGAGGGGAATGCCGCATCTACAACCAGTTTACCGAACAGTTCCGCGTTGCCGAGCTGGCGGAGATGGTGAAAACGGCGGCGACAAAAATGGGCCTGTCGGTGGAAATTGATCACTTGCCGAACCCGCGTGTCGAGGCGGAGGAACACTATTACAACGCCACACACACCAAGCTGATTGACCTCGGTTTGGAGCCCCATCCCCTTTCGCTTTCCCTGCTGGATTCTCTCCTGGAGGTCGCCCACAAATATCGCGACCGGATCGATCCGTCGCTGATCCTGCCGCGTGTGAATTGGCGGCGGACCAGCAACGAGCGCAGGGCGAAAGAAGACCAGTTCCGAGTCGAGTACAGCAAACCTTGAGGCCCAAGACGCCCTGCGCATCCCCACACTACGAGCAGCGCCTCCCGCCTCCGCGCAGCGCCTGGGGCAGGGCGCGAAATGCCTCGCGTGGCTGCGGATGGAGCCTTCCGGCTGCCCGCCAGAGAGGGGTTTAGGAACTTGTGCGGAATTGTCGGCTATACCCATAAATACTGGCTTCCTGATCCTGGCCGGATTCGAAGGGCCACAGACATCCTGATTCACCGCGGGCCGGACCAGCAGGGCGTGTACCAATCGGAAGTCTTTTCGATGGGATCGACACGCCTGAAAATCCTCGACTTGGAATTTGGCGACCAACCCATGGTGGCGGAAGAGGCCGACACGACGATTTGTTTCAACGGGGAAGTGTACAACCACCGGGAGGTGCGGGACGAACTAGAGAGGCGGGGTCATCGCTTCCGCTCTCACTGTGACACGGAGACGGTGCTGCGCGCTTTTCTCGAATGGGATACAGGCTGTTTTTCGCGCCTGCGGGGAATGTTTGCGATCGCGCTTTGGACCGGCCGTAGCAGACGGCTGGTGCTCGCGCGCGACCGGGTGGGCATCAAACCGCTCTATATCTCGCGCCAGGCCGGGGATCTTTTTTTTGGATCGGAACTCAAGGCCATCTTGATTCACCCGGAGATCCCGCGCCAGCTGAGCTTGGACGGACTCGCCTGCTATTTGTCTCTGAACTATGTGCCCTCCACCTGGACGCTGGTGGAAGGGATCGAAAAACTGCGGCCGGGATCCTGGCTGGAGTGGAGGGACGGCAAAGTGTCCACGGATTCTTACTGGCGCCTCCCATCCGGCGCCACGAGGCCGTGGACCCTCGACGCAGCACGGGAGGAACTGGACTCGCTTCTCCAGCAGGCCACGCGCGAACATCTTCTCTCCGATGTTCCCCTCGGTGTATGGCTGAGTGGCGGGATCGATTCTTCGACCATCCTCCACTACGCCGCCACGCAATCCAGCGCGCGCCTCAAGACCTTCTCGATCTCCTTTCACGGGAAGAGCTTCGATGAATCCACCTATATTCGCCAGGTGGTCGACCAATATGGCACGGAACACGAGGAACTTGATCTCAACCCGGAATGCGACCTTGCCGGCGCGATCGAACAGTTCGCCTATTATTCGGACGAGCCCAATGCGGACGCCGGCGCGCTGCCACTCTGGTTCCTCTCTAAGCTTACGAAGACGAAGGCGACGGTCGCTCTCGGCGGGGAGGGTGCCGACGAACTGTTCGGTGGCTATCTCACCTATCCGGCAAACCGGCTGGCGAGCGCCGTGCGGCGCATGCCAGCCAGCGCACTCCGTTTCGCGCTCCGTGTGCTACGGTACTGGCCGGTTTCGGACGAAAAGATCAGCTATGAATACAAGCTGAAGCGTTTCTTAGAAGGCTGCCTATTGCCCCCGGGCCGGGCACACGTCCATTGGAACGGCACGTTTGCTGATGAAGAGAGCCGCGGGCTCGTCCGGATGGAGCTGCCGGGCGCGGTTGACCGCTTAGTGGAAGACCTGAACGGATTGGAATCGTCCAAAAACAACCTGGAACAGTACCTGTGGTTCGACCAGAAGTACTATCTTCCAGACAACATTTTGACGAAGGCGGACCGCATCAGTATGGCCCACGCAGTCGAGGTCCGGGTGCCGTTTCTGGATCATCGCCTCGTCGAATTCGCCGGCTCCTTGCCGGCGTCGCTCAAGATCCGCGGTTCGCGCCAGAAATTTCTTCTCAAGGAATTGATGAAGCGCCATTTGCCTCCAACAGTCACCGCCCGCAGCAAGATCGGCTTTGATATTCCAGCGCATGAATGGCTTCGTGGTCCCCTCCGTGACTTTCTCGTAGACACATTGCGCGCAGGCGCGGCCCAGCACGGCGATCTATTCCGATTCGACGTCATCGAAATGTTTTTGGCGCGTCATCTCAAGAGGGAAGCAAATCTTGGGTACCACCTCTGGGGCCTGATGCTCCTGTTCCTGTGGATGAAGACATGGAAAATTCAGGCAACACCGGCGCTGGCGGCGGAGCAAAGCTTGCCGGAGAAAGCCGGCAGCTGTATCTAATTGCTTTACTCTTCGCCGGAGCAATCTATCTGGGTTGCTTGTCCTCTCCGCCGTCTCTGATGGACGACGTGGATGCCGTGCAGGCTCAAATCGCGAGGAATATGCTTGTCTCGGGCGATTGGGTGACGGCCCGCCTGGACGGCGTGGCCTACCTGGAAAAAGCCCCGCTGGTCTATTGGGCCATCGCCGGATCCTACGCGGCGCTCGGAGTGAGCGACTGGTCTGCCCGAGTCCCCATAGCCCTCTCGGCTCTGGCTCTTTGCCTGCTGACAACTGCCTTCGGCGGCTGGGCTTTTGGGAAGCAAGCAGGGTTTTATGCCGGGCTGTGCATCGCCACTTGCGCGGGCCTGTTCCTCTTCACCAGGATTCTGATTCCCGATGTGATGCTCACGTTTACCACGACTCTGGCGTTCTGGGCCTTTCTGCGCTCACTCGACGAAGGTGAGCCCCATCCTCGTCTCTGGGCATTCCTCTTTGCGGCAAGCCTGGGAACCGGTCTCCTGCTGAAGAGTTTGATTGCTGTCGTTTTCCCACTGGCCGCCGGCCTCATCTACCTTTGCCTTACACATCAACTCGTCTCCGCGCGAACCTGGAAGCGTCTCCATCCCGTGAGCGGAATCCTCATCGTGATTTTGATTGCGGCTCCCTGGCACGTTCTGGCCACTCTCAGGAATCCGCCTTACTTCGCTTTTACGCTGCACAGCGGTCCCGGCCAGTACCATGGATTCTTGTGGTTCTTCTTCATCAATGAGCAGCTTCTCCGCTTCCTCAACCTGCGCTATCCGCGCGATTACAATACGGTCCCGCGCCTGTATTTCTGGCTGCTGCACCTGGCGTGGCTGTTTCCCTGGAGCGTCTATTTTCCGGCCATCGCGCAGCTTTCTTTCAGGCCGGTGGACCGGGCGGGGCGGACGCGGCTCCTGGCGCTCTGCTGGGCCGGCTTTGTTCTGGTTTTCTTCACGTTTTCCACCACGCAGGAGTATTACTCCATGCCGTGCTATCCGGCCTTGGCTCTCCTGCTGGGGTCGGCGATGGCCCTCGACGGCCCAAGCATCCGGCGAGGCACGCGCGCGCTCTCCGTGATTGCCGGCTGTGCTGCGGCCGCTGCATTTGTCCTTTTATTTCTCGTGCGCAACATTGCCACCCCGCGAGACATCACCGCCGCGCTCAGTCCGCACCCCAAGGCATACTCGCTTGCCCTCGGGCACATGCTGGATCTGACCCTCCCCTCTTTTGCGTATCTTCGTGCGCCTCTTTTCCTCGCCGGAATTGCCTTCCTGGTTGGAGCCCTGGGGACCATCCGGGGGTCTGGTCGGCGCGCGTTTCTTGCCGCCGCGGTCATGATGGTGCTCTTTCTTCATGCGGCGCGCTTGGCGATGGTGCACTTTGATCCCTTGCTCTCCTCGCGGCCGCTGGCGGAAGCTCTGCTCCGTGCTCCGGAAGGCGAGCTGATTGCGCAGGGCCACTACTACCCGTTTTCTTCTGTGTTCTTCTATACTAACCGCACCGCGCTGCTCCTGAATGGCCGGGTGCAGAACCTGGAATACGGCGCCTTTGCTCCCGGGGCTCCAGACGTGTTCATTGACGACGAGCAATTCAAGAGCCATTGGCTCGCCCCCGCGCGGTGTTACTTGCTCGCAAAACAGTCCCTGAGGGGCCGGCTCGTGGATTTGGTGGGCGCGGAGAAGCTGAACATTGTTACCGAAAGCGGCGGTAAACTCTTGCTGGTCAATCAGCCGGTGCCGGGTTCTTCCAGGTCGGAGTTTCCCGAGGTCCCCGGTAGGCAGCGGAACCCCGCAGATCATTGACGCGGGAGCGGAGCGCGGGAACGCCAAGCCACAGGCCATCCCCGGTCCTCCGAGCGCGCAGTGGGTCTCCGCCAGGTTTCCTTGGGAGGGATCCAAATCGTCAGATTGATTCGCAGCAGGCCACGCTTATTGGAGGAAACGTCGCCCCTCGGGTCCGCACGCACGGCACTCCTCACCTTGCTGCGGCCGGGAATCGATAGCGGCCTCAGGGCCCACCGGGCGAAGTTCGCAATCGTGCGGCTGCGCCGCTTCTCGAATCTTCCTTCCTTCTTGCGAATCGGGAAGCTGCTGGCGTTCCTTCTTTCTCTCCGGGGTCTGGAGTACCCTCTTGCCGGCATGGAGGAGGGACGATGACGCCGCGGTCCGTATCTTTCGTGTTCCTGAGTCTGGCCGCGGTTCCTTTCGTCTACTATCTGATCGTTCTTATTAGCGCCTGGCGGTTCTTCCGGCAGCAGAGGGTGCGGCACGGTTCAACGCCGCCGGTCAGCATCTTGAAACCTATCCGCGGGCTCGACCCGGGCGCCTATGAAAACTTCGCCAGTCTGTGCCGCCAGGACTATCCCGAATATGAGCTTCTTCTCTGCGTCGGCCAGAACGACGATCGCGTTCTTCCCGTCATCGAAAAGCTGGTCCGAGATTTTCCGGAACGAAGCATCCGAGTCTTCGTCGGCGCCAACAGCAGTGCGCCCAATGACAAGGTCGCAAAATTGGTTCGCCTTGTGGCGGAGGCGAATTACGAAGTGCTTGTAATGGGCGACAGCGACGTACGAGTTCAGCCCGATTATCTGCGGACCGTTGTCGCGCCTCTGGCCGATCCCGCTGTGGGAGCGGTCACCTGCTTCTACATGCCCGCGGACAGACATACCTTGGCGGAAAAACTTCAGGCCATCGGGATGGTTTCAGATTTTTATGCCGGAGTGCTCGTGGCCTGGCAGCTGGAGGGGGTCAAATTTGCGCTCGGCCCCACCATCGCCACGACCCGTACTCGCCTGGCGGAACTTGGCGGCCTACAGACCATCGAGAATCGCCCGGGGGACGATCTGCTGGTGGGACGGTTGATCGCGGAGCACGGCCACAAAGTGGAACTCGTTCCTTACACGGTCCAAAAGCTTGCCGGGTATCATTCGATGCGCGAATTGCTGGACAAGCGGCTGCGCTGGATCGTAGTGATGCGCCACATGCGCCCGTGGGGACATCTGGGTTTGCTTCTGACGCAAGGCCTTCCCTGGAGCCTTGCCGCCATTGCGGTCCATCCTACGGCGAGAATCGCCTTGGCCTACCTCGGGACATACCTGGTTCTTCGTGCGGCCATGACCTGGAGCATCGGCGTTCTAGGCTTGAAGCAGTCACGAACGTGGAAGGAAATGCTGCTGATTCCGGCGTGGGATCTGTTTGCATTCTCGATTTGGCTGGCCAGCTTCGTGCGCAGCACCGTTCGCTGGCGCGACCGCCAGTATCGCATTCGCAACGGAATGCTGATTCCGGTGAACTCCGCTTCTGCTGAGGAATGAGCCCGAATGGGAACCCGTGCGGATTTCCGCTCCCCCGGCTTTCTTTGCGCCGCGCCTCCGGACGCTCGTACCGGATTCTGAGCGGGCTCACACCGTGCACTCGAGCGCGCGGATTAGCTGCGGCCGATGAACACCAGCGCGACGCCAGCACACACAAGGAGCACGCCGGCCCAGCGCCTGGGTGTGACGCGTTCGCCGAGAAGCACTTTTCCCCCCAGGGTTCCTGCGGCGTAACTGAGCGCGGTGACCGGCACGACGAAACTCACGTTCTCGAGCGAGAGCGCCCCGAGCAGCGCAAAGAATGCCACCGCCATCAGGAGCAGGCCCGACCACATCCATCCAATCCGTAGCGCGCCGAAAACAGCGCGGATGAGGGAGGCCGGGCGGAAGTCCGTCACCTCGCCCAGCGTTTTCATCGCCCGGGCGATGCAGAGCTCGCCGCCTGTCCCCGCGAGGACAATGAAAAGGAAGAGTATGAGCTCGCCGAGCATCAGGTGTGTTCCGTGGTGCGCGGAGGCGTGTTCCCCACAACCAGAACGCCCAGGCAGATGACGAACACGCCGAGCCACCGGGTTGGCGTGACCGCCTCGTTCAACGCGAAGTGGCCCAGCAGGGCCACAACGGCATAGGCGATCGCAGAGGCCGGCTGGACGTAGCTATAGTCGGCCCAGGACAGCACGAGCATGTAGGCCACAAAAAACGTGATCAGGGATGCGATGCCCAGCCAGATGACGCCCGAGGTGAACACCTGAACGACGAGCTGGAGAAACTCCGCAGCGCTTCCAACAGCTAGCGAACCCGCTTGCTTCATGCCCTTGCCGAGCAGGATGTTGCCGAGCGGGCCGAACACCACCATCCACAAAATCATCAAGTAAGTTTTCAGGTGCAGGCTGCCGGAAGACTTCATGCGGAAAAGAATCCGAGGGATCGGCTTACGATCGCCGGGGGAATCCCTGGAGCAGTGAAGGTGGATTGGCCCGCCGAGACCTGGAGCTGAATATCACTCATCCGCCGTATTGTAACTCAATCTCACCACGGCCACTTCGCCGCATCCGCAGTTTCCAGCAGGCCGCCCCCGTACACCTGCTTTGCCGGGAGGCCGGGAGCGAACGAGTCTGGATGGCTGTTGCTGCTGCGGCCTTTCGACGGGAGCCCGGTCTGGCTCTCGATCGCAGCCGATGCCTTTATTCATGGCGCAGCGATTCGGTGGGCTGAAGCTGGGCGGCGCGATTTGCAGGCAAATATCCGAAAAAAAGGCCCGTCGAGCAGGACACGAGGAAAGCCACGAGGAGCGAAATCCACGAAATAGAAATTCTTATATCCCCGATCTCTGGGTGGGAACGAATGAACTCATTGACGGGAGCCAGTATGAAGAGGGCGATCGCGATTCCAGCAAGGGCTCCCGTTCCGCTGATCAGCATGGCTTCCATCAGGAACTGGTGCAGAATGGTAACGCGCGGCGCACCCACCGCTCTGCGCAATCCGATTTCGGTCGTGCGTTCCTTCACGGAAACGAGCATGATGTTCATAATGCCGACGCCGCTGATGCCCAGGGTAAGAAAAGCAAAGAGAAGCAAAAGCGCCGTGAGCGCCACGGAGATCTTCTTCACTGCCTCAATTAGGCCTGTGAGGTTCTCGACCCGATAGACCGCTCCCGGCCTGTGCCGGCTGCGCAGCACTTCCGCAACCTCGACCGTAACCCCCGGCACAAACTCGTAATTGGCGGCCTGGACGCAGAAGGACTTGAAGTAATTTGATCCCGTGTAAACCTTGATCAGCGAAAAGGGCACGATGAGGGCATCGGAGGTGAGCTCCGTCAGCCCGAACGTAGCTACCCGCTCTCTGAATACGCCGATGACCGTGAAGTACAGCTCGCCCACGCGGATCACATGGCCTACCGGATTCTCATTGGGGTACAGGAGTGAGGCCAGACTGTCCGTGAGCAGGCAAACCTTGCTCCCCGTCATCATGTCATCCTCATCGAGGTAGCGCCCGCGAAGAACCACCAGCCGGCGAATCTCTCTGAATCCCCGGGTAACTCCCACCACCCGTGCCAAATACTCCTTGCCCGCGACCATCATGTTCATGGGAACGTCATAGGTTCCGGCCGTCCGCACCACCTGGGGGACGCCCTTCTGGATCGCTTCGAGATCGCCTGGATTGATCTGGTCCGCGAGTCGCAAGGGGCCCACTCGTTGCAACTCGCCGTATATCAGGTTCGCCCCGACGCTTTCGATCTGCGAGACAACGTAGCGTTTCCCGGTCAGCGAAATCGTGATCACCAATACCACGCACGCGCTTCCGATGATGACTCCCAGCATGGTCAGCAGGGTGCGGACCTTATTGGCGCTCAGCGCCCACAGGGCCACGCGAAAAGTTTGGCCCCAGGCGATTGGCGGATTCACGGGACCTTGCCGGGAATGCTTCATTTGCATTTGGATGCAGCCCAGCGAGTTGGAGTTTAGCACTCCCACAGGGCGGCAGGAGCGCAGTCCCGGAATGGTGTCCGAAAGTGTGCGTCGCCCGATGCTGTTCCAGGAATGGCTGAAAATGCGCCCGGAGAGCGCTCGTCACCGGATCAGAAGCGATGTCCTGGGAAACACAACAGGGGCGCCAGCACCCAACGCGAGCAGACCGGAAAAAAGCCGTCAGATTGGTGCGGAAGGTGGGATTCGAACCCACACGCCTTGCGGCGCCACCCCCTCAAGATGGTGCGTCTGCCAGTTCCGCCACTTCCGCAATGGGGAGGTGAATCGCTTTCAGTCTAGCAATCTCGCGCTTGACGGACAAGCGCCCGCGCTAAACCATCTTCGCCGGCACCACATAATACAGCACTGCAAAGTAGTGGCACACGCTGCCGCCCATCACAAACAGATGCCAGATCGCATGGTGGTACGGCAATTTTTCCCAGGCAAAAAATCCCACTCCCGCCGTGTAGAACAACCCGCCCGCCAGCAGCCACAGGATCGCCGCCAAAGGCACCACCGCCACCACCGGTTTGATCGCAATGATCACCAGCCATCCCATGGCCACGTACACCAGCGTCGAGACCACCGGCAACCGGTCCACAAACCACACTTTGAGCAGGATCCCAGCCAGCGATAATCCCCACACCAGCCCGAACAGCGTCCAGCCCCACCCGCCTCGTAACACGACCAGAGTGAACGGCGTGTATGTCCCCGCAATCAGCAAATAGATGGACGAATGGTCCACGATTCTCAGAATCCGCTTCAGCCGCTGCGAACGCACGCTGTGATACACCGTGGACGCGCTGTACAGGCAAACCAGCGTGCCCCCGTAGATGCTGCACGCCACGATGTGCCACGCGTTCCCTCGCAACGCCGCCAGCGTCACCAGCACGGCGCACCCCGCCATGCTCAGCGCCAGCCCCATCCCGTGGGTCGCGCTGTTGGCCATCTCGTAGCGTCGCATTTTCCCCATCATGGTGTCTTCACGCCACTCCCGTTATCTGCCCGGGAGGGCCGTCCATTTCCATTATACTTTGTCGCGGACCGTTTTCTCGCGCGCGGCAAGCCATGAACACCATCGAGACCAGGAAGCCCCTGAACAGAGGCCTGCTGATCGAAGCCGCTCTTCTGGCCTTGGTCCTCGCCGGTGCCGCGGCCTGGCTGTGGCTTCCCGCCCGCGTCCCCCAGGGGCAACAGCCCCTCACCACTCTCGACGCCCCGGCCGCGCCACAGTTCGCCGCGGCATTTGACGATGCTCCCGCTGGCGCTCGGCTCGTCCTGCTCCTCTCGCCCACCTGAACCGCATGTCTGCGGGGGTCCTCCGCAGTCGGCCAGTTTCTCGAACGCTATCGCGACCCGGATCTGCGCGTGCTGGTCGTCTGGGAACCCATCCTCTCCTCGGATTGGCGTTCGCCGGGCCATAGCGTCCTCGCACGCATCCCCGATGGCCGCGCCCGCCAGTTCTGGGATCCGCAACATCTCATCGCTCTGGAAATCGCTCGCCGAGCCAAGGCCTCCGGTAAATCGCCGCCCGGCTGCTGTCTCGACAATGGTTTCCTCTGGGACGAGGCTCTTCTCTTCGCGCCCGGCGCCTCCTGGACGAGTGCACCGGCCCCAGCCTATTGGGATGGCCCGGTTTGGAAGGCCATCCCCCGCCTGGAA
>DATEQM010000025.1:0-20015 GCA_035272605.1 Candidatus Acidiferrales bacterium
AAGCGTACGCTGGGCCGCGCTCCATTGCGGTGGGTGAAGCCGGCTCCGTAGATGGAGACTTCCCCGCCGGGGATGGCCGCTCCCGGAGTGACCTTTTCAATTTTGGGATGATCCGCCATTCGCTGCGCCGATCGCCCTCCACGCCCGCTTCCGAAAAATCTCGCGGCGACTTTACGTCGCCATCCGTCCGCGATTTCTGATACCACCAAGCGGCGCAAGCTCGGATGGCGGTCCGCCTTCGGCGGACGCCGCTACATTAGAAACCGAGCCCGCGCGCCAGCCACAGACACGCTGCCGCGTACGCGCCGGCCACCCAGTCGTCTGCCATGATGCCCCATCCGCCCGGAAGCGATTCCGCGCGCCCGGCCGGGAACGGCTTGGTGATGTCGAAAACTCGAAAAAGTATAAGACCCGCCAGGAAATATTTCCACCCGGGGGCTCCGAGGAGCATGCCGGGGCTGGCCAGCAATGCCAGCCACTGTCCGGAGACTTCGTCGATCACCACTTCCTGCGGGTCCTTCCTTCCGGTTTGCTGCTCCACGCGGCCCGCCGCCCACACGCCTGCGGCGCTCAACGCGACCCACGCGAAAACGGGATAGAACGCAAGGGAAAAGTCTTGGCCAAATCCCACGGCGGGGGATTTGATCCTCGCGAACAGCCAAGCCAGCGCCAGCCCCGCCAGCGAGCCCCACGTCCCGGGCGCCTTCGGGAATCTGCCCAGCCCCCCGGCGGTAGCGAGCCAGTACGCTGCGCCCGAGCGCTCCGGCTTCCCGGTGGGTGGCGTTGCTTCTAGTCCTGTCATTCAGCAGGTTTGCCTCCGCGGGCCTGTTCGGCAAGCCGGGCCGCGACAACGCTACGAGAGAATGCGCAGCGGCGACTCCGCCGCGCCCGCGGGATGCAGCAGCGCGATAGGCGCGTCCAGAATCTGCGTCACGCGGCCGATGAGGTCGTAGTCCTCCGCCGCGGTGATTTCTACCCGCGCCATGCGCCCCACCAGCGATTCGAGATCGGCTTCCGGCGCGTCAATCTCCGTGATGTAGACGCGGCCGTCAATTTCCGGCGCCATGCCTTGGAGCCGCGCCTGCCAAACGAATTCGCTGTCCTTGGAGGGCCCTTCGAGCAGGGCAGGGAACGATTCCCCCACGCGGCGAGCCAGGCGGCGGCGCGAGATTTTGCGTTGCAGCGACATGAGCCGGTCGCGGCGGTGGGCGATCGTCTCCGGGTCCAACTTTCCGCCGAGGGCGTAGCTTTCCGCGGTTTCGTCGTCGGAGTAGGCGAAGACGCCGAGCCAGTCGAATTCCGCCGCGCGCACGAAATCGCACAATTCACGGAAATCGGCCTCGGTCTCTCCGGGAAAGCCGGCGATGAACGAGGTGCGCAGCCACACGCCGGGAATCGCCGCGCGGATGCGCTCGACCATGCGCAGCAGGGCGTCCGCGCCTCCCCCGCGCTTCATCCGCGCGAGCACGGGCTGGCTGGCGTGCTGCAACGGCACGTCCAGGTATTTCACCAGCCGGTCGTGCGCGGCGATGGTTTCCAGAAGGCGCGGCGTAATCCGGTTGGGATAGCAATAGAGGAAGCGCACCCAGGCGAGGTCTTCGATCCCCGCGAGGCGTTCGAGCAGCAGCGGCAGCCCGTCGCGAATGCCCAGGTCTTCGCCATAGGCGGTGGTGTCCTGGCCGATCAGGATCAGCTCGCGCGCGCCGCCTTCGGCCAGGCGTTCCGCTTCCCGCACCACGGATTCGAAACGCCGGCTGCGGAAGCGCCCGCGCAGCTCCGGGATGATGCAGAAGCTGCACGGATGGTCGCAGCCCTCGTTGATTTTGATGTAGGCGTAATGCCGCGGCGTGGTGAGGATGCGGGGCGAGAGATCGTGATAGAGGAATTCGGGCGGCAGGGGCGCCAGCTCGCGGAGGCCGCCCTCAGTGGCTTCCAGGATGCGTTCCACGTCTCCCGTGCCGACCACCGCGTCTACTTCCGGGATCTGTTCGCGGATGCGCGCGCCGAAGCGCTCCACCAGGCAGCCCGCGACGACCAGGCGGCGCGCGCGGCCCGTCCTCTTGTACTCCGCCATTTCGAGAATGGTATTGACTGATTCCTGCTGGGCCGGCTCGATGAAACTGCAGGTGTTCACCACCAGCACGTCGGCCTCTTCCGGCCGCGGCGTCAGCTCGTAGCCGTGACGGGCCAGAATGCCCATCATCACCTCGCTATCCACAAGGTTCTTGGGGCAACCCAGGCTGATGAATCCGAGTTTCTCGCGCATGAATTCCGCCGGCAGCGGCGCTCAATCCGAACAGTTTAACACAGCGGGTACCCCGGCCCGGCCGGGCGGGGGAAAGGAGGCAAGGAGGTACTCGACGGACGGCCCAAACGCTCTCGTAGGGAGCGTCCTGGTGAACGAGTGAGGCTGATGCTTTTGCGTCCGAGCTTCAGGGATGCGCCGGACGGTACTTGGGAACATTGGGCGTGAATTTGCGGACGACGAATTCCTGAAAAAGATTGGCGGCGGCGGATTCGCCCAGCTCGATAGCCGCGCCTTCAAACGTCAATCCCACCCCGCGATCTTTCGGGGGATAGTAAAGATTGGAAATACCGCCAGCGGCGAGGCTTCCGAGGAGACCCGAGTAGCCTGCCTGCCACCGCCCCTTATCTCCCTTGCAGATCACCGCGTTGGCCAGGGCATATAGAATCCGCGATCGCACGCCCCCGGTTCCCTTGTAAAAATAACGCGGATCCTGTTTCAGGAGCGATGGCAGCAGGGCGTCTCCGAAGAACGAGCTGGTAACAAAGTCAGCGTAGGAGGCGCCGTAGCGCTTTCCATAGCCTTGCGCGCCTTGCCCGTATCCGCTGAATTGGTTTTGCGCCTGCTGAACTCCCGCGAAGGCTCCGACGACTGCGAAATTGACCGGATCCACCATGTTCTTCCAGGCCAGCTCGAATTTTTGCTTGGGGGTGAGAGGGAGCGCGTGGGGGACATAGCTGACATAGAAATTCGGGATGACGCCCAATATACGTTGCTTCTCCTCATCCTTGATCTCCGCCTCCGCCACTTCGACCCGCGAGAGCGCTACCTGGACCTGGGTGACGGCACTGGCAACCGCCAACTGGATCTGCGGGACGGTTTGATTTTCCCCCGGATGCAGGATTCCCGATATTGTCTGCGGCGCGAAGCCCGGAGCCTCAATGGTGAGTTGGAAGGGCCCGGGAGCGATTTTGACAAAGGAGAATTGTCCATCGTCGCCTGCCAGCGCCTCCTGCTGCGGAGATTGATCTGCACGCGCGAATTTGACGTGGGCTCCGGCGATGGAGGCTCCCGTTTGATCCACCACTGTTCCGCTGATGCTTGCCGAGGATTGTTGATCCGGCAACTGCCCGCTGGCTGATGCCCTCGTTTCCTGTGGACCGGCCAGATCCCCGTCCGCCCGCGGGACGCCAGGGGCCTGCTGAGACTGAGCCGGAGCTGGAAAGCCGCAAAGCAGAAGACTCAGGGTCAGCCAGACCAGGCTCCGGGCGACAGGGATGGCGCTTCGGATGCTTGGGCTCAAAGATTCCATGAATGAGTCTTTATTCAAGCACTCCGCTGCCATTCCAGTATAGAGCGCCCTTCCTGGCGCAAGGGTTGCCTGTGTGCACTTGGTGAGGCCGTTCACCGCACCGGGCCAAACCTTCCGAGCTGCGGCGGATCAGCGCGTGGAGGCGCGCAGGCAGGCTTCGATTTCGCCCAGGCAGTGCGCCAGCGCGCGGGCGTCGGCCGGCTGGCGGCCGAACCGCGAGGCTTCGTAGAGCCGGGTCATTTGCTCGACGAGCTCCAAGAGGCTGGCCGGAGCCAGGCTGGAGGCGAACTCGCGGGGCGTCTGCGAAGCGGTCTTGCGGAAGCCGCGGCGCTCGAGGGCGCGCAGGAGCCGCGTATAATACAGGGAGGCAAGCCGCGGGGCGCGGTCCGGCTGCCGCGCGTAGCCCGCCCCTGCCCGTGCGGCCGCGGCCATCCACAAATCCGCCAGCGCCCGCCCGCGCAGCAGCACGAACACCACGGCGGCCAGGAGCAAAGCGAGCAGCAGGAGCACCTTCGGACTCGCACCGACACCGTTTTCGACGAGGCTGTGCCAGTATTTCACCCAGCGGACCCCGACATTCTGTTTGGCGCTCAGGAATCGCTGCACCCAGAAGCTCCAGTCGCGGACGGAGTGCTGGGCGTTCAAGGCCAGGCGAATCTGCTGAGCCTGGCTGTAGTTAATCACCCATTCGCTCCAGGCCATGTCGAGCCAGTCCCAGTAGAAAGCCAGGCGGCCAAGCGAGAATTCGGGCTTGGAGCCGGCCGGGGGCGTGGGGTCGAAGGGAATCCATCCGTAATCCGGGAAGTAGACTTCCACCCAGCTATGCGCGTCGCTGCCGCGCACGATGTAGGAATCCGCCACATCGTTGTATTCACCGAGGAGAAAGCCGTTGATGTACCGCGCCGGGATGCCGAGCGAACGCACCATCACGGTCATGGCCGTGGCGAAGTATTCGCAGTGGCCGGCGCGCCGGGTGAACAGGAAATAGGCGAGCGGATCCTTGGGCGGCGGGTCGGGCTGCGTCAGTGTGTAGCCGAAGCGGGTGCGGAGATACGCTTCAATGGCCGCGCTCTTGTCGAACTCGGTGGAGGAGCGCCTGGTGATCTCGCGGGCCAGCAGCGGAATGGCCGGGTCGAGCGAAGGGAGCTGCAGGTAGGTGTGCAGGATTTTGGCCGGGAAGTTGGAAGAGGCTGCGCGCAGCTCTTCGGGGGAAACCACGGGCACCAGGGCGCGGCCCTCGTACAGGAATTTGGTGAAGTTGTTAAACGGGGTGAACACCGAGTTGGTCTGATCCACCTCCAGGTAGGGCGTGGGGGCGCCGCGCAGCACGTTTCCGGAGTCTCTTCCGAAGGGGCCGCGCAGTGCGATGGGATGAGAAAGGACGAACACCGAATCCGTGGCCAGCGGCTCAAGCAGCACCGAGTAGTGCACTTCGCGGAAGTCCCGGGCCACCTCCGGCGAGTGCGAAACCGGCAATTGATACCAGCCGTCACCGCCCGGAAATTTCGGCTCATTGTCATGGTGGGGGGTGTACCAGCGGTGGCCGTCGAAGGTGGTCAGGGCGATGCCGCGCCAGCGCAGGTTGGGCGCCGAGTCTCCCGGGATGTCCATGCGGGCGCGCATGACGATCGCGGAGTTGAGTTTGATCTCGCCGATGCGCCCGAGCTCCACGCTGTCGCTGAACCCCGAAATGAGCGTCGGATTGAAGTTTACAGCTCCCAGATAGCCGGAGGGGAAGCGCGGGAGAACGGCGAAAATCACGGAACCGACGGCCAGTGCGCCCAGCGTCACCATCACAGCAGTGAGTCCCAGGGCCCGCCCCAGCCGCCGGGCGCCCGGCGTGCCCGATTCGAGGGGAGGCGCCACGGCTCCCTCGGCGCCGCGGCGCATCTCCAGGCTCATGAAGGTGGAAACGCCGAGTACCAGGAAAAGGGAGAGGAACACCAGGAACGCGGTGTCGATGGTCAGAATGGCCGCGGCCATCAGCGAGGCCAGTGCCATCATGGAGAGGAACAGCAGGTCGCGCGTGGACCGCGCGGAGAAAAGCCGCACCAGCATGACGAAAAGCATCAGGTGAATCGAAGCATGCAGCGCGGCGTAGAGCCACATGTTGGGCGTCCCGGCCGCGAAGCCGCGCGAAATCACCAGCAAATCGATGGGAAAGAAGAACAGGTACCCTGCCACCAGCCAGGTGGCTTGGCGGTGCGAGAGTTCCGGAGGTTTGCCCCGCGCGTAGCGCCAGCCTTTGAATACCAGAGCAAGGGGAGCCAGCACGGCGGTTACCAGATCGAGTTTTCCGGTCCAGACCACCGACATCACGCCGTTGACGAGCAGCAGGTAGAGCGATATTTCGGAGTAGCGCGTGAGCGCGGAGAGCGAGGTGCGAGGCGCGCGAATTGCCGTGGCCATGACTATTTCGAGTTTAGCACGCAGCCTGGTACAGACATTCCCATCTGTGCGCGTTTCGGCACGTCGCGCGCGCTCGGGCCTCAGTGCGGGAAACGAAAGGCAGCCTGAACGCCGCGCAGGGCGGCGCGCGCAATTTTTCGCGTGGCGCTGCTGGTGGGCCAGCGCTCCACATCGGCCAGGGCGATGCGGGTGGAGTCTCCAGCGGCGGCGCGGGGGCGCCGCACCTCCGGCAACTCTTCCACCGGCACCAAGAAGGGTAGGAGCGTGACCCGGCGGAACGTCACCGTATGCCGAGCCGCAGGGAGTGCCACGCACTCCGCGGCTTCGAGTGCCAGGCTTTCGCGCAAATGCCTGCGGAGCGCGCCCTCCGCGCCGCTCCCGACTTCAAGAGCAGGGAATTGCCACATGCGCGAGAACAGACCATTGCCGGCGCCATCCTCCGGCAGGACGAGCAAGGTGCGGCGCAGCGGGTCGAGCAGGACCGCGGCTGCGAGGCGCACATCAACCGGGGCACGCTTGGGGCGTTTTCCGGGGATTTGCTCCTGGAGCCCCATGGCGCGCGCGCGGCAGAAGCGGGCCACGGGACATTCTCCGCAGGCCGGCGCGCGCGGAGTGCAGACCGTGGCGCCGAGTTCCATCATCGCCTGATTCCAGGCGCCCGGCGTGCCATGCGGGGCTGGGGCGAGGAGAGCTTCTGCCGCAGACTGGAGTCTGCGCCACATTGCGGGCTGGCGGACATCGCCGCGCCGCGCTCCGAGCCGCGCCAGGACGCGGGCCACGTTGCCATCGAGTACCGCGAGCGGCGCATCGAAGGCGATGCTGAGCACCGCCGCGGCCGTATAGCGCCCCACGCCGGGGAGTGCCAGCGCGTCCTCGAGGATTTGCGGAAAGCGGCCGCGGTGCTTGCGGACGATTTCCTTCGCCGCGCGCTGCAAGTTGCGCGCGCGGCTGTAATAGCCGAGTCCGGCCCAGGCTTCGAGCACGGCTTCTTGGGGCGCGCGGGCCAGCGCGCGCACGGTGGGAAACCGGGCGAGGAAGCGCTCGTAGAAGGGCAGAACGGCGGCTACCCGCGTCTGCTGGAGCATGACTTCGGAGATCCAGATGCGGTAGGGATCGCGCGTCTTACGCCAGGGCAGCGCGCGCTTGCGGCGATCAAACCAGGAGAGGAGGTGGCGTTGCAGTTGGCGCAATTGTGCGCCCGCGGGCAGCGGGAGCCTTTGGGCCGTGGGCGGCCGCGCGACTGCCGGTTTTTTTCGCTGCGCCACGTCTCACTTCTAGCACGCCTGGTTGGAAAGCGAAAAGCGAAACTCGAAAAACGTGCTGTCTCGGAGGTGGCTTCCTAGCGGTTTTCGATTTTCACTTTTCGATTTTCGTTTTTCCGGGACGCGGTTCATCACATGAAAATTACATAGGCGGTGGTCCAGAACTGGGTGGGGATGGTGCCGCGCGGCTGGGCGGTGAGAATGATTTTGAAGAGGTGAGGCTCCTCCGGCAGTTTGGCGAGCAGGGATTCGCCGGGCTGCGCGGGGCGCGGCTCGATGAGGGCCAGCTCGCGCAGCGTGGTCCAAAGGGTTTCCGACGAGGGGGCCATGGGCGCCACCAGGCGCTCGGTGCGGAACTCGATCTCCGCATCAATCAGGAAGAAATGCCAGGCCAGGCAGGCGGCGAGCTTCACGCCGCGTTCGAATCTCTCGAGCTGCTCGGGAGAGGGCGGGCCGCCGGGCGCCGCGGGAAACACCAGGGGATCGAAGACCAGCACGACCTGGCGTTCATCCTCGCGCGCGTACTCGCGGACCTTCAGCTCGCCGGTGCGCGCCGTGGCTTTCCAATCCACGTGGCGGGCGCTGTCGGCGTTCTGGTAGTCGCGGATGGCATAGAGGTCGTGACCGCGGCCGCGGTGCATGCTCTCTATTTCTCCGCTGACCATAGGCAGGATCTCATAGAACTCTTCCGTCTGCTCCACGGGAGGGTAGACCAGGGCTTCCACCGGGGAATCCACCTTGCGCCATTTCTCGAGAAAGCCGAAAGGGAAACGCGTCTGCAAAATAAAGGCGTCCTGGCGGTAGATGCCGCGGCGGGGAAACAGCAGCTCGACGCGCTGGCGCGCCTGGGAATTCCGCGGGACATAGGGGAAGTACACGGGTTCGCGAAACACCGGCTGGCCGGCTTTTTTCGGATCCGGCGCCACGCGGAGAGAAAACGACGGCAGGGTCTCCTTGCGGTTGTGCAGGGTGAGCACGGCCAGCGCAGGCTGCCCGGCAAAAATCTGATCGGGCAGCTCGATTTCCAGATCGTTGCCGGTGAGCACGATGGTGGAAAGCACGCCGCTCATCAGGATGCCGGCAAGGAGGGCGGAAAGGATGAGGAAGAGAAGATTGTTTCCGGTGTTGAGGGCGGCGAGACCCAGCAGGACCACGCCGGTGAAGTACACCCAGCCCTCGCGGGTGAGCCGGAAGCGGATCTCCACGGCCAGCCAGCGCAGGGCGGTGCGCCGCGCGAGCGCCGGGACGATCTTTACGCCCACCCATCCCGCGATGAGGAGCGAAAGCGCGGCCATCACCGCGGCCAGCCTGATCTCGCCCATCTCCCGCGCGACCGCGGAGTAAAGTGCCAGGAGCAAGGCCAGGCCCAACGCCGCCATCCCCAGGCCGAAGGATCTCCACCCGGTCCGGTCTACGTGGGCCCACCAGCGCGAAATGGAGAACGAAGCCATCCGAAGTCACGCGTTGCTAGATTATGTTGCGCTCATCCAAAGTTATTACTACTTTTCCCCGAGCGTGTCCTTCTTCCAGATACCGGATAGCCTCAGGGACCTCAGTCAACCTGTAAAGCCTGTCGAGGACCGGCGTTACCTTTCCGGCTGCCAGGAGCTCGCCCAGGATGGTCAGGTCCTCTTTCGTCACTTTCGCGATAAACATGACGAACTTCTGACTCACGAGCCGTGACAACACAGGCGCTGCGATCGCACGACGCAGAAAGACCCCGAGTTTTTTGGGCGCTCCGGCGATGACGCATATGCCTTTGGGATTCAAGACGCGCCGGCACGCTGACAACGAATGGTTCCCAACGCAGTCGAGAATCAGGTCGTAACGTGGGCCGCTTCGGGTGAAATCCTCTTGCGTGTAGTCAATCACGTGATCGGCGCCGACGGAGCGGACCAAGTCGACATTCCTGGTACTGCAGACGCCGGTCACATTCGCGCCCAGCCGCTTGGCAATCTGCACAGCGAACGTACCCACGCCTCCGGCCGCACCGTTGATCAAGACCTTCTGCCCCGGCTGAATCCGTCCCTTATCCCGAAGACCCTGCAATGCGGTGAGTGCCGCCACAGGTACGGAAGCCGCTTGCTCAAACGACACGTTATTGGGCGTCGTGGCCAATGCTGATTCGGAAGCGCAGGCAAACTCCGCAAAGGCCGCATGGCAGCAGCCGAACACCTCGTCGCCTGGTTTGAACCGGGTTACGTTCCTGCCAACCGCTTCAACCTGGCCGGCCACGTCCCGCCCCGGTCGCCCGGGTTGTGTGATGCTTGGTTTGGGCAGCCGGAGCAGTATTCGAAAGTTGCGCGGCACGCCTCTCAGCAAGCGCCAGTCAAGTGGATTGACGGAAGCCGCGCGAACTTTTATCAAGACTTCGTTGTCCTTGGGAACCGGCTTCTCGACGTTCGTGATTTGGAGAACCTCCGGAGGTCCGTATCGGGTATAGACGGCAGCTTTCATTGGCGTTCCTGCGCGGCGCTGGCCTGTTCCTTCCATCGTTGAAAGTTCACGTCCAGCGCAGCCGTTCCCACGCCAAACGATTTCCACCCAGTCCGGTCTACCCGGGCCCACCAGCGCGAAATGAAAAATGAGGCCATCAGAGAATAGAAGCAGGTCCCTCACCCGCAGGAGCAGGTTCGGGATGACAGTGTGGGTGCTTTGTCAGCATCCTCTTAGAGGGGGACGCGGGTGGAATCGAGGATTTCCTGGAGGATGGCTTCCGTTTGTTCCGATTTGCGCAGGGTGGAGACGTAGCGGGAATTCAGAACAATGCGGTGCGCGAAGACGGGAATCACCAGGCGTTTCACGTCGTCGGGCACCAGGTAGTCGCGCCCGTCCAGGAAGGCGCGGGCCTGGGCCGCGCGATGGAGCATCACGGATCCGCGAGGGCTTACGCCGAGCAGGATGCGCTCGTCGGAGCGGGTGCGCTCGACGATGGCCAGGGCGTAGTCGAGCAGGGCCTCTTCCGCGCGCACGCGGGTGACCGCTTCCTGCATGCGCGACACGTCGGACGCATCCATCACCGCGGCGCCCATGGCGTCGAGCGCGGAGGCGCCGTCGCGGCGCATGATTTCCTTCTCGCTCGAGCGCGCGGGATAGCCCATGCGGATGCGGAGGAGAAAGCGGTCGAGCTGCGACTCCGGCAAGGGATAGGTGCCGTGATGCTCGACGGGATTCTGGGTGGCCAGGACGAAAAACGGCTGGGGGAGCGGGTGCGTCTTGCTGTCCACGGTCACCTGGGCCTCGTTCATGGCCTCGAGCAGCGCCGACTGGGTTTTGGGCGTAGTGCGATTGATTTCGTCCGCCAGGACGAGGTTGGCGAAGATGGGGCCGGGCTTGAACTCGAACTCCTGGGTGCCCGGCACGTAGATGCTGGTGCCGATCACGTCGCTGGGCAGCAGGTCGGAAGTAAACTGGATGCGCTGGAAGGAGCAGCGGAACGAGCGGGCGAGCGCCTGGGCCAGCGTGGTTTTCCCCACGCCAGGCACGTCTTCAATCAGCAGGTGGCCGCGAGCCAGCAGGGCGACGAGGGCCAGCTCGATGGCTTCGTCTTTACCGCGCACGACGCGGGCCATGGCGGCGCGCAGTTCGCTGAGTTGCGTGGAGGCTGTTGCCTGGGTCATGAGTTGAAAATCCGCGTCCCTTCTGCTACAAACGCTTGGATGCACGTGTTCCGGCGGGCGATTAGCTCAGTTGGTTAGAGCGTTCCCCTCACACGGGAGAGGTCCAAGGTTCGAGCCCTTGATCGCCCACCATCATATGGTTTCCGCCGGCAAAAATCCCGGAGAACCGTTGAGCGCTTTCTCTGGCGCCACTTTCTCCAAGCAACCTTTGAGAAGTCTGCTTCTTTGCGGCGGCTCGCCGGTTCTTCAGTCCCTGTCCTCTCGATGGCAACCGAACCACGTTCTCCCACAGTTTAGCGGAATCTCGAAATGACCACCATCCTGCGCTTCCTGTTGATTTTTACATTAGGCACCTGGGTGGGCGCGGGGCTGTTCGTGACCATCGTGGTGGCGCAGGGGGCGTTCCGCCTGCTCCCCACGCCCGACCTGGCCGGGGCGGTGGTGGGCTACACGCTCACGCGGCTGCACCTGATGGGCCTGGTGGCGGGAATCGTTTTTCTGCTGGCCACGGCCGCGCTAGGCAGCGCCGCGCATCTCGCCCGGCCCGCGGCGCTGCTGGTGGTGCTGATGATCGCACTCACGGCGGCTTCGCAGTTCGGAGTGACCCCGCGCATGGCGGCGTTGCGCGTGCAAATGGTGGCCGAGCACGGGAGTATCGCGGCGACTCCGCATGAGGATGCCGCGCGGCGAGCGTTTGGGAAGTTGCACGGCGTGTCCGCGAGCCTGGAACTGGCAACGCTGGTCGCCGGACTGGCCGCGCTGCTCCTGACGGTGCGCGGCCTGGGCAATCCATAGGCCGGTCGTTTCCTCAAGGCGTTCTGAGGCTCGACGAACTCCTACGGTCGCCCGCCGCTCACAAGGCTGCGGGCCGGGGGAAGAATGCAAGGAAGCGGGGAAACTCTTAGGGCTGGCCCTGGTTGCGCGGAAAAACGAAGGCGACGACGATGTTTGCGGCCACGGGCTGCCCGTCCAGGGAGGCGGGAGCGAATCCCCAGGTCCTGAGGGCGCTCTCCGCTGGCGAGGTCAGCGAAGCCACCGTGTGCACCGCTCGTATCGTGG
The DNA here is from genome assembly GCA_035272605.1 of Candidatus Acidiferrales bacterium. Lineage (GTDB taxonomy): Bacteria > Acidobacteriota > Terriglobia > Acidiferrales > UBA7541 > JOPF136. The sequence continues at coordinate 11,908 of DATEQM010000025.1, forward strand.
CCACCTGGCCGGTGGCGTTAATGGTTGCGTCGAGCACGACCGTACCCCACGCCACGCTATTCACAGGAAAGATTGCGAATGACGCGGAAGTGATCTGAGGCGGGAGGAACGCCGGGCCGCCGGGCGCGGGCGTGGGCTCGAACCGCGGAGGGTCCAAGGAGAGGGCCTGGAAGGAAGTTCCGCCGGGGTTGTAGGGATTGAAGACGGCGCTGACCGAAATGCCGGCCGGGACGGGGCTCCCGCGCATGGCCGCCGGCGTGAACTTCCAGTTTTGCACCGCATCTTGCACCACACCCGTGAGCGAAGGAAAACTGCGCAGCACCTGCACGCTTTGCAGTTGCGCCCTGGCGTCCAGGGTCACCAGCAGCGACACGATGCCGACAGCCATGGAGTTCGGAGGAAAGGGAATGTTGCCCGCGCGGGCGAGATCGGGGGGGTGAAACCGGGGCCGCCGAGGCGAAAACGCCCGCGCACCTTCTCCCGCCACGCCGGCCAAAAGCGCTGCGAGGACCAAAATGCCAAACGTTCGACTCATGCGCACCCCTGTCCCGGCCCGCCGGCGGAACGCCTGGCGCCCGTGGCAGGGCCGAAGGCGAAGCGAACTCCCTGACCGGCCGTTCGTTCGGGATTTCCTTCCGGCTATCCGGATCGCGGAGTACTGTACACCAGGCACGAGAGGCCGCGATACGGATTGCCGAGGTGCGCCCGCGCAGAGGGTCTGCGCTGCCCCATGAATCCTTGGAAACCATTGTAGCGCTCCCAATTGCCAATGGCGCGATTTCGAGCGATAAATGGACTCCTCTACGGCTGGAGGTGTTGTGCAGCACGAGGAGCCGCAATCCCCACCCACGGGTGCTCCGAACCAGGCAGCCCAGATCCGCACGGTCCTGCTGCGCCTCCAGCGGCGGCAATGGTGGATGTGGTCGTCCGCCGTCTTGGTGACGCTGCTGTTGACCCTGGCGGTAGCCTCGTTCGCCTTTCCGGGTCTGATGTCGCAGGGCGAATCGTTCAGCTCGTTCTACCTGGACCAGTCGGTGCGAGGCCTGGTGGCGCTGGTGCTGCTGTTCAACGTGTACACCATCTACCAGCAGACACAGATTCATCGCATCCAAAGGCAAATGAGCGATCAAGTCGAAGCCATGAGCAAGATGGAAGTGCGCACCGAGGAGGTGTACAAGCTGGCCGCTCTGGACGCGCTCACCGGCCTGTACAACCGGCGTTCCGGCGAACAGCGGCTGGCCTCGGAGGTGCTGCGCTCCCAGCGCACCGGCCGCCCGCTGACGATCCTGGTGCTCGATTTGGACGGCCTCAAGACGGTGAATGATAAATTCGGCCACGGCGCCGGGGATGAGCTGATCCGCGCGTTCGCCCAGTGCCTGAACAAAGCCATTCGCGGCTCCGATCTGGCAGTGCGCTTCGGGGGAGACGAGTTTCTGGTGCTGCTGCCCGATTGCAAGAACGAGGAGGTGCGGTACGTTTTGACGCGATTGAGCGGCCACAAATTGGAATGCCAGGGGGTCTCGGTGACCATCGCCTTCTCCGCGGGCTGGGGCACGCTGCGATCGGGGGAATCGCCCGGCGAACTGGTGAAGCGCGCCGACGACGCCCTGTACGTGAACAAACGCGCCAGCAAGGAAGGAGCGGGGACGGTTGTTAGCTGACGAAAATCGAAAAACGAAAAACGAAAAACGGAACTAACGGAAACATCGTTCCCCGATTGTCGAACCCCGAATTTCACTTTTTTCGCCGCACGATTCCTCTGTCCCGAGCCGTCCGCGCGTGTGAGAATCATGCCCGCCGGATCCCGAATTCACCCGGAAAGACTTGCGAGGAGGGCATGAAACTCGCCTATCTCGACATCGAGACAGATTACGTGGGGAAGCACACGGACGAGCGGCTGTTCCGGGACTACGGGAACCATCGCATCACGGTGATCGGCGTGCGCGTGATGGAACAGCCGGCGGATGAGTTCGTGCAGCTCGTGGGCACGGCCGTGTCGAAGGACGGACTGCTGCACATCCTCGCCGGAGTGCAGACCATCGTGACGTACAACGGCCGCTCGATTCCCGACCGTATCAAGCAGAAAGTGGGTTTCGACTTCCCGGTGATCGCCGCGCAACTCGGCATCGTCCTGGACCGGGAATTCCAGCACAAGGATCTGGTGCCGGAATGCTGGGAGCGCGGGCTCTATGGAGGGCAGAAGAAAGTGGAAGAGACGCTGGGGTTGAAGCGGACGCTGCCAGGGAAAGACGGAAAATGGGCGACGGAGGCGTGGCGGGAGTACCGGAGGACAGGAGCGAAGGAGCGGTTGGAGGAATTGCTGCTTTATAACCGGGAAGATGTGTTCATGCTTAGGGAGATTGAGAAGGGCTTGCAGAAGCGGTGAGAGGCTCACCTGGATTGATTGCTGCCACAAAGGCGAGAGGCCCCTGGGATACGGGGCCTCTCGCAGTCAAAGGCCTTCGGGCTGCACGATGATCGGGTGCGGGACTCTCGCGGGGATTGATGGAATCCAAAATCAGGTGCGCGTTGCTGCGCTGGCTCGCGCCTCGCTGGCCGCCGAGCGGAGCATCATGGCCGCGGCGTAGACGACGACGATCACCACCAGCCAGCGCACATACTTCAGGTCCAGTTGCCTGACGATGTACGCGGCGATCAGCACGCCGGGAATTCCGGCGAGAGTCATGACCACCGCGGTCTTCAGGCTGTAACTGCCCTCGCGGATAAAGCGCACGCCTCCCACGGGCATCAGGAAGGCGCAGGAGCCCATCATGATCGGGAAGGCGGCCTTCGGATTCATGCCCAGGAGGCTCACCAGGATCAGGCAGGGGGCGTAGAGACCGATGCCCAGCGTCATGAGCGCGCCGAGCGCGAAATTTCCCACGAACCCGGCGGCCAGCAGGGCGCCGCGCAACTCGAGCGCTGTCCCCCCGGCGGCGGCTGGTTGGAGCTGCGCGCGGAGCATCAGGCCAGCGGCGGCCAGCAATGCCAGCCCCATTCCAATTTGCACCTTTCGGCGCGACCACCGCGCCACTACTCCGGCGCCCAGCCAGGCGCCCGCCACCGAGGCCACGATCAGAAGCACCAGGGTCCACACATCCACCTCGACGATCGAGATATAGATGAGCGCCTCGGCGATGGTGGGCAGCGCATAGCCCACGTTCAAGGTGCCGGGAATCTTTTCGTCCGGCACGGTGCCCCGAAACTTGAATGCCGAGGTGGTGGTGGCAAAATTGCCGATGCCCAGGGTGTCGAAGAAGCACATCACAAAGCCGACCAGAGAGTGGTAGGCCGTCTCCGGCTTGGCCGGGTCACGCTCGCCCTTTTCCTTGGCGCGCCGCGCCATCCCCGTCCATGCGGCGATGAACCAGGCGGCCACGGCCAGCATCACCAGCAGGAGGATATTCTTCATCGTCCACATGGGGGCGGATGGTAGCGCGCGGGGGAGGAGAAGCAAACCGGATTCTCTGCTGCACGTTACTGCCAGACGCTCGAGTGCCGGGGCGCGGCGAATGCTGGCGCGCCCCATCGCTGCCAAGGGGTCAGTTTACCCTGATGGACCCGAGGGGCGTCTCGCTCCTCCGCTGTGGGCGTGTTTTAAGCCAATTGAGCGGCGCACAGCCTGAAAGGCTGTGCCACTTGCCGTGCTAAACTGCCGAGCCTCTTATGCGCACTGGAATCATCGGATTGCCCGGGGTCGGGAAGACCAGCCTGTTTCGCATCCTCACGCGCGCGCATCTGGACGCGAAGGCTGCCCGCGACGCGATCCATGTGGGCGTGGCGCGGGTGCCGGACGCGCGGCTCGAGCCGCTGGCGGCGCTCTACAAGCCGAAAAAAATCACGCACGCCACGATCGAATACGTGGACGTGGCCGGGCTGGCCCGGGACAAGGCGCGCGACTCCGCGCTGCTGGTGGAAATGCGGCAGGTGGACGCGCTGGTGACCGTGGTCCGGTTGTTTGAAGATGCGGCGAACCCGCATCCCTCGGGCTCGCTCAACGCGCTGCGCGATCTGGACAGCGTGGAAGTGGAGCTGATGCTGCACGACCTGGAGCAAGTGCTCCGGCGGCTGGAGCGGCTGGAAAAAGACTTGAAGAAAAAGCGCGAGGCGCACCTGGAACGCGAGCAGGCCGTGCTGTTCCGCTGCAAGGCCGCGCTGGAAGCGGAGAACCCGCTGCGCGCGCTGGAACTGACGGCCGAGGAAGCGAAGCTCATCACCGGCTACATGTTTCTTTCGCGCAAGCCCATGCTGTGCGCCGTGAATCTGGGCGACGACGAAGCGGCGCAAATCTCCAGCGCCGTCGAACGCCACGGACTGGCGGCCATCGCCGCGAAGCCGCAAGTGGCCGTGGTGCCCTTCTGCGGGCGGATTGAAGCGGAGCTGGCTGAAATGGAGGAGGCCGAGGCCGCCGAGCTGATGTCCAGTTACGGCCTGGCGGAAGCGGGCCGCGACCGTTTAATCGCCGCGACGTACTCGCTGCTCGGGCTCATGTCGTTTCTCACAGCCGGAGAGCCGGAGGTGCGCGCGTGGATGATCCGCCGCGGGGCGACCGCGCTGGAGGCCGCCGGAGCGATTCATACCGATATCGCGCACGGGTTTATCAAAGCGGAGGTGGTTTCGTTTGAGCATTTGATTGCCGCGGGAAGCCTGGCCGGGGCTCGCGAGCGCGGGCAGGTGCGGCTGGAGGGGAAAGAGTATGTGGTGCAGGACGGGGACGTGATTTTGTTCCGGCACAGCGGGTAGAGAGGCGGATGGTGGAGAGGGAGGTAGGGAAGCAGGGAGGTAGGGAAGTAAGGCAGGAGCGCGGTCTTGTAGCCGCGGTGACTGTGTTTGTGGGCGCTGCGGATGTCGCGGCTACGCACTTCGCGGCGCACTCCCCATAAATGATTGAGCTGCTTTGGGTTCGGGAAGGCTGGGCTGCCCGGCTGACGTGGTGCTGAGCTGGGATCTAAACGGGGTCGCAACTGAGCGAGCGCACGGGCCGAAAGTTGCTGCCGGCTGCACTGCTCTGTGCTCGGGGAGCGCGCAGGCTAAAAGCCCGCGCTACTTGGGCTAACTCCTTCGCTTCCCGCAACTTTCTGGCACTGGATGGGTTGAGTAGAGTGTGGAGGTCATGGTCAGGTCGGACGTCCAGTTGATGCTGGCAGTGAAGCAGGGAGACGAGGCCTCCTTCGAGCTTCTCCTCCAGCGCTACCGTCGTCCCCTGTGCCATTTCTTGAACCGCATGGTGCGCGACGCGGCCCATGCGGAAGACCTGGCGCAGGAAGTTTTCCTGCGCGTGTATCGGGCGCGGCGGGAATATGAGCCCAGCGCGAAGTTCACCACCTGGCTGTTCCGCATCGCCACCAACCTGGCGCTCAACTCGCTGCGCGACGGGCGTCACCGCCAGGCCGAAGTTTCGCTGGACGCGCCCGCGGAGGGCCAGGATGGCTCGGAGATGACGCTGGACGTACCCGACGGCGCGCCGGTGGTCGAACAGCAACTGGTGGAGCGCGACCGCGTGGCCGTGGTGCGCCGCGCCATCTTCGCGCTGCCGGAAAAGCAGCGAGCCGCCGTGCTCCTGCACAAATACCAGGAGCTGGACTACGACGAAATCGCGCGCATCCTGGGATGTTCGGTGAGCGCGCTGAAGTCCCTGTTGTTTCGCGCCTACGAGACCCTGCGAGTGGAGTTGGCTCCCCTGGTGGCCCCCGAAGCTTCGAAGGGCGGCCCCGGAGGAACCACGGAAGGCAAACAGCCATGAACTGCGAACGAATGGAATTGCAACTCATCGCCTACCTGGACGGCCGCGCGTCGGCGCGCGAGCGCCACGAAGTGGATCAGCATCTGGCCGCGTGCGCGGCGTGCCGCGCCCGCGTGGATGAATTCCGCGGCGTGTGGACGCTTCTGGAGGAAACGCCCGCGCCGGAGCCTTCCGCCTGGTTTGACGCGCGGCTGCGCCAGCGCATCGCCGCGGAGCCGCCGCCGGCGCTGTGGACTCGGCTGGCAGGATGGCTGCCGCAGCCGCGCCTGGCTCTGGCCTCTCTCCTGCTGATTGCCGTGGGATTCTGGGCCGCCTCGGTGCCGCGTCCGAATCTGCCCGCTCCGCGGGCCATGAACGAACAGGAAGAGTTCCGCATGATCAAGAACATGCAGGTGCTGGAGAATTATGAAGTACTGAAGGATCTCGACGCGGTGAATGAGCTGCAGAGAAATTGATGACACAGCATAGAACGCCGGCTCCGCCGTGCGGACCGGCCGAACATGGCGCCTGCAGAACACGCCGCAGACGAACCGGCAAATGAAGTGAAATCGCTCGCTAAATTCGGACTCGCGCTGGCCCTGGCGCTCGCTGTGGCCGTACTGTCCCCGAGTCCTGCCATAGCCGGGCGCGGTCCGGGCCAAGGCGCGAGGCGTCCGACTTTGACGGAGCGGCAACGCGAGGCTCGCCGCGCACGCCGAGCGGCGAGACAGCAGCGGCGTGCGGCGAACGCCCCGAGCCAGTCGGGTCCCAACGCGCGAGCCGGCACGCCGCGCGCTGCGGGCCCTCCGCCGGGCGCGCGATCCACGGCCCCTGAGGCCGGCGGACAGTCCGGCGCTAATGCCCGGGCGGGTACGCAACGCCCGCCGGCAACACCAGCGCAGGCCGCGCCCCAGCAAAATGCGCAAAACCTGCCTTCCGGGTGGCGGGAACAGCTCCGGCAGATGAGCCCGGAGGAACGGGAACGGTTCCTGCAGAACGATCAGCGCTTCCGCAGCCTGCCGCCCGAGCAGCAGGCGAAGATCCGCGAGAACTTTGAGAAGTGGAACCGGCTCTCGCCGGAGCAGAAGGAAAAGTTGAACCAGAACGCCGAAGCTCTGGCCAAACTGACGCCGGAACAACGGCAGACGATCCGAACCCAACTCCTGCCTCAATGGCGCCAGCTCACGCCGGAACGGCGCCAGGAGCTGAAACAGCGCCTGGGCACGCTCAACGGCATGGGCGATGCGGATCGCAACCAGAGATTGAACGATCCGAATTTTTATGAGGGCCTTTCCCCGCGGGAGCACGACGTCCTCAAACAACTCGGCGAATACAGGCTCACCCCCGGAGCCGGCGGGGAGTAGGCTGGGGCGCGGGCGGTCCTACGCCGGAGGGTTTGCCACGACAGTTGTGATCGAATAGGTTCCGGCCGGTGGGCCGTCCGGCTGGAGCGCCAGATTCTTCGGCCGGTAGGTGGAGTCGTCGGCGCAGCGGATGGCCACGCTGTTCGCCAAAGTAGCCTTGCCGGGAATGGTCCGCGAGAGCGGGAAGCCCCAGAACAGGTTCCAGGATTCGTGTTTCTGATCCAGGGCGTTTTTCGGATCGAGCGCTTGGTACTGATTCCAGACCGCGTCCGCGAATTGCAATCCCAGTTGGTTTGCACGGTTCATCATCCAGGAGAGCGTGACGTCGGACAGGCCTGTTTCGGCGTAGCCCCCGCCCACGTCGCAATGCACCCCCACAAACCAGAGCTGCTCGAGCGTCTGGCCGGGTGCGGCCGCCGAGGTCCACAGCGTGGGCGGAAACTCGCGGCGGCGCTCGTCAATGGCCAGGGCGTGAAAGGCATTTTTCACGTCGGGATGAAGGCTGGTATCGAGGAACCCGAAGAGGACAGGGTCCACGCCCCCAAAGGCCGCGGGGATGCCCAGTGATCCCACGGTATCCCAAACGCCGACCATCCGGATTTGCGCGTCAAACAGGCCATATCCCGCGAGGCTGGCGAGAAGAGCGGCGCGCTGGTCTCTGTTCCGGTAGGCATTGAACGCAGTGTTCACCAGACTGGCGTCAAACGGCTGGGTCGGCAGGCCGCAAATCGCAATCATTCCCGCCAGGCTGCGCGCGGTGTAGGCTCCGCGGCTGAACCCGAAGATGTAGAGGTCGTCGCCCTGCTCGTAGGCGTGCGCAATTTTCGTGTAGCCGTCCTTGATCTTTTGGAAGAGGCCGATGCCGAATGCGCCGCCGGCAAGGCGCTCCAGAGGAAGTCCGTCGGATCCCACGCCATCGTCGTAGAGCGGGAGCTGGTCCGGCGAGACGACGATGGCCTGGTAGATTTTGTAGACGTTGGTCTTGTTTTGCGGCGAATCCCAGGTGCCATCGGCGCAAAAGA
>DATEQM010000026.1:0-7502 GCA_035272605.1 Candidatus Acidiferrales bacterium
GCATGCCCTTCGTTCAAATGGCAGACCTCGGGTTGCAAGCCCAGGGCTCGCAGGAGCCGCCAGCCCCCCATCCCGAGGACTTGCTCCTGCTTCAAGCGCAATTCCGGACCGCCTCCGTAGAGTTCACTGGTAATGCCGCGATACGCCGGTATATTCGCCGGGTCGTTGGTGTCCAGGAGATACAGTCTTGCCCGGCCGACTTGCACCTCCCAGGTGCGAATCCAGAGCTTGCCGCCGGGGAAATCGAGAGGAAAACGCAGCCATTCACCGTTTGTCTCACGAAGGGGCTGAATCGGCAGTTGACCGGGGTCATTGAATGGATAAAGAGCCTCCTGCCGTCCTCCCGCGTCGATTTCCTGCCGGAAATATCCTTGCTGATACAGCAGCCCTATACCGATGACGGGGACGCTCAGATTGCTTGCCGTCTTCAGTTGATCGCCGGCCACGTTTCCAAGCCCGCCCGAATAGATGGGCAGCGCTTCGCTCAACATGAACTCCATCGAGAAGTAGGCCACCGTTCCCAGCGGCGAACCGGGATGAGTTCGCTGGAACCAAGCCTCGGGTTGCTCGGCAGTGAGTCGCTCGCGATGCAGATCGGCCAATAGCTTTTGGAAATCGGGGTCCGTGGTGACACGCTCGAGCCTTTCCCGGGATACGGTTTGCAAGACAACCCATGGGTTGTGCGTCAGATCCCAAAGTTCGGGGTCCAGCCGCTCCCACAGCTTGTCCGCGGAATGCTTGAAGGACCAGCGCAGATCCAAAGCCAGATCGGCGAGGGCGGCGGAAATCGCGCTTTCCGAGGGAGGGCTGCCGGATGCAAAATCGCTCATGGTTGACTCCTCGCCGCGCTCAGCGTCCTGCCGTTGTTGCCGCGCTCCGTGCCAGCGTCTCGTTGACAATTGCCTGGGCCTCGGCTTGAATCTGCCGGAGATGGCTCTGCCCAAGGAAGCTTTCGGCATAGATCTTGTAGATCTCTTCGGTGCCGGAAGGCCGGGCCGCGAACCAGCCGTCTTGCGTGATTACCTTAATGCCGCCGATGCGGTTGCCGTCTCCCGGCGCCGCCGTAAGAATCTGCTGGACCTTCTGCCCCGCAACTTGAGCGGCAGAAACATCGGCCGGCGACAATCTCTCCAGGATGGATTTCTGCTCCGGCGTGGCCGGAGCTTCGATGCGTTCGTAAAGCGGGTCCCCCAGCTCTCGAGTGAGGTCGCGGTAGATTTCGCCTGGATCCCGTCCGAGGCGCGCGGTGATTTCTGCGGAGAGAAGGCAAGCGATGATGCCGTCTTTGTCCGTGGTCCAGACGCTGCCGTCGCGGCGGAGAAACGACGCGCCGGCGCTTTCTTCGCCAGCAAAGCCCAGGCGCCCCTCGAACAGGCCCTGGACGAACCACTTGAAGCCGACGGGCACCTCGTAGAGCCGGCGATTCAATCGCGCAGCCACGCGATCGATCATGGTGCTGCTCACCACGGTCTTGCCGACGGCAACGTCTTTGCCCCACTTTTGCCGATTGGCAAACAGATAATAAATACAGACCGACAGATAGTGATTGGGAGGCAGCAAGCCGGCGCCTTTTGTGACGATCCCGTGGCGGTCGTGATCGGTGTCACAAGCAACCGCAATATCGAATCGATCCTTGAGGCCGATCAGCCTCTGCATGGCGTAGGGAGAAGAGGGATCCATGCGAATTCTGCCGTCCCAGTCGACAGTCATAAACCGAAAGGTAGGATCAATGGATTCGTTTACCACGGTCAGCTTTAGACCGTAACGCTCGGCGATCAGCGGCCAATAGTGGATTCCAGCGCCTCCGAGCGGATCGACCCCGACGGTGATTCCGGCGCCGCGGATCGCTTCCATGTCGATGACGCTCTTGAGATGGCCGACATAGGAGTGCAGATAGTCGAATTTGCGTGTTGTGGGGGCTCGAAGCGCTTTCGTAAACGGCATGCGCTTGACGCCCGCTAGCCCGCTTTCGAGAAATTCGTTTGCCTTGGCTTCGATCCAGGAGGTGACCTGCGACTCGGCCGGGCCACCGTGCGGCGGATCGTACTTGAAGCCGCCATCCTCGGGAGGATTGTGCGACGGCGTGATCACGATGCCGTCGGCGAGCCCGGCCTGGCGTCCCGCGTTGTACGCGAGAATGGCCTGGGAGATCACCGGAGTCGGAGTGTACGGACTGCCTTCCGCTAGCATCACCTCCACTTGGTTGGAAGCGAGCACTTCGAGGGCGCTGGCGAAGGCGGGCTCGGAGAGCGCATGCGTATCGATTCCCAGGAAGAGCGGCCCGTCAATTTTCTGTTGCTGGCGGTAGTGGCAGATCGCCTGCGTGATGGCCAGGATGTGCCACTCGTTAAACGCCCCGTCGAAGGAAGAGCCGCGGTGACCGGAAGTGCCAAAGGCGACGCGCTGGCTGGGATTGCCCGGGTCAGGCTGGATGACGTAGTAATCCCGGACGAGCTGCGGAATGTTGGCCAGCATTGACGGGTCGGCCGGTTTTCCGGCCATTGGGCTGATGTTCACGGTTCGCCTCACTCTCTGCAATCCGACTGCGGTGCGTTCTCCACATCACTGCTGGCAGCGGAGGATCTCAGCCCATCGCTAAGCATCGCTGAACAACTGGCGGCCCGGATGGCCTTTGGCCGGCGGCGGAGGCTCCGTGGGCTCGCTGAAATCGGGAGTCCAATGCCAATTCCTGATTTCCGGCAAGTCCTGGAAGTGTTCGCGAATGTAGGTATGGTGCTCGTCGATCTTGTGAGTGAAGAAATCCATGACTTTGGAGACCTGCGAACGCAGACGGGTGACGTACTTCAGGGCGTCCATGGCCAGATGGTAGCGGCTCATCTTGTTCAGAACCACCATGTCGAACGGAGTTGTGGTGGTGCCCCGGTCCATGAAGCCGCGCACGTGGAAACGGGCTTCGTTGGCCCTGCCATGCACCATCGTGTGAATGACCCAGCGGTAACCGTGAAACGCGAAGATCACCGGCCTGTCATTTGTGAACGCCGCTTCGAAGGAGATGTTATCCATCCCGTGGGGGTGGTCCTCGGGCAGCATGAGAACGTTCAGGTCGATGAGGTTGACGACCCGCACTTTAATCCCCGGAACGTGTTTCTGGAGCAGCCACGAGGCCGCGCAGGTCTCCAGCGTGGGCACATCTCCCGCGCATGCCAGGATCACGTCGGGATCCGCGCCCCCGTCATTGGTCGCGAACTGCCAAATGGAAGCGCCCCGCGAACAGTGTTCCCGCGCCCGGTCCATGGTCAGCCACTGGAGCTCGAGCTGTTTGCCGCAGGTCACCAGGTTCACGTAACCGCTGCTACGGAGGCAGTGATCCATCACGCTGAGCAAACAATTGCTGTCCGGTGGATAGTAGACGCGAATCACTTCGCTGCGCCGCGCCAGAGCGTTGTCCACAAAGCCAGGCGCTTGATGGCTGAAGCCGTTGTGATCGTTGCGCCAGGCGTGGCTGGTGAGAAAGACATTCAAAGAAGCGATGGGCTTCCGCCACGGATACTTGCGGCTCTCTTCGAGCCACTTGGCGTGCTGCGTCAGCATGGAATCCACCACCTGCGCGAACGCCTCGTAGGAAGCCCACACGCCGTGACGCCCGGTGAGCAAATAGCCCTCCAGCCAGCCCTGGCAGCAGTGCTCGCTCAGCACTTCCATCACCCGGCCGCCGGGACCAATCCGGTCGTCTATCGAAACAGTTTCCTCGACGCTGCACCGCGTGGTGGCTTCCAGGACGGCGTTGAGGCGGTTGGAGTTGGTCTCGTCGGGACAGAAGAACCGGAAATTCGCGGGATTCTGTGTGATGACGTCACGGAGGAATTCGCCGAGCTTCCGGGGCGCCTCCGCCACCACCTGGCCGGGCGCGGGGACATCGAGCGCATAGCTGGTGAAATCGGGCACATCCAGCGGCGTCAGCACTCTTCCGCCATTTACGTGGGGATTAGCGCCCATGCGGCGGTTGCCGGAGGGAGCCAGCGCTTGCAGCTCAGGGATCAGGCGCCCGCTCTGGTCGAAGAGTTTCTCGGGTTTATAGCTCTTCATCCAAGTTTCGAGCAGCCTCAGGTGATCCGGGTCTTCGCGAACATTGGCGAGCGGGACCTGATGAGCCCGGAAGGTTCCTTCGATGGGAACTCCTTCGACCTCCTTCGGTCCGGTCCAGCCCTTCGGTGTGCGAAAGATAATCATGGGCCAGTCCGGCCGCTGTTTGAAGCCGTGCTTGCGGGCATCCTCCTGGATGGCGCGAATCTCCGCGTAGCAGCGGTCGAGCGCTCGCGCGAATCGCTGGTGCACCGCTGCGGGCTCATCGCCCTCAACGAAATAGGGCCGGTAGCCATGCCCCTTGTAGAACGAGAGCAGTTCTTCATCACGGGTGCGCGCCTGAACGGTTGGGCCCGAGATCTTGTAGCCGTTCAGGTGCAGGATGGGCAGCACCGCCCCGTCACGCGCGGGGTTCAGGAATTTCACACCCTTCCAACTTCCCTCCAGCGGGCACGTTTCAGCCTCCCCGTCTCCCACAACGCAGACAACCAGCAAGCCGGGGTTATCGAAGGCGGCGCCGAAAGCGTGCAGCAGCGAATAACCGAGTTCCCCGCCTTCGTGAAGGGAGTTCGGCACGTGAGGACCGCAATGGCTGGGCACGCCGCCGGGCGTCGAGAACTGACGGAAGAACAGGTGCATGCCCTGCATGTCCTGCGTGATTTCGTGATGCACCTCGGAATACGTCCCCTCCAGGTAGGAGTGCGCGTTCAAAGATGGCCCGCCGTGTCCCGGGCCGGAAATGTAAATCACATTGGCATCGTGTTGCTGGATCAGCCGGTTCAGGTGCACGTAGATGAAATTCTGCCCGGCAGAGGTGCCCCAGTGCCCCAGCAGTCGCGGCTTGATGTGCTCGGCCTTGAGCGGAGTTCTTAGGAGCGGGTTCGCCAAAAGGTAGATCTGGCCGACACATAGGTAGTTCGATGCGGACCAGTAACGGTTCATCCTGTCGAGAAGACCCGGAGAGAGCGGCCCCTTGAGCTCCTGCTTGCTTGCCCGTCGCTTGCCGTTTGTCCGGACTGCTGTGGAGAGCGTCGCGTCGAATTCAAATGAGCGCCGTCCTATCTTTGGAGCCACAGAGCGGGCGCGCGCTCCTCCGGCCTTGTGCTGTTTTACCTGCTTCGCTTGCTTTCTAGCCATACGAGCGACTCCTCTGTGCCTCATCCGTCTGTTGCAGCAGGCGGGCGGCGTGCCGAGCAAGCATCCGATTTTCATCCGTCTTCATCACACGCACTTTGACGCGGCTGTCATCGCTTGAAATCACCGGGGCGTTCAACCGGTTGCGCGCCGGATCCAACTGAATTCCCAGAAACTCCAGCCCCGCGCAGATGCGCTCGCGAATGGCGGGGGAGTGCTCGCCGATGCCCGCGGTAAAGACGACGATATCCAATCCAGTGAGAACCGCAGCGTACGCCGCGAGATATTTCTTCGCCCGGTAGCAAAACAAGGCGACGGCGTCTGCCGCGCTCGAATGGACGTCTTCCTGGGCCAGCAGGTCCTGCATATCCGCGCTGATGCCTGACACGCCGAGGAGGCCCGCTTGCTTGTTCACCAACGAACTGATGCTTTCGGGGCTCAGGCTTTCCCGCGCGAGAAGCTGCAGAAGTACGCCGGGATCGATGTCGCCGGATCGCGTGCCCATGAGCAGGCCGGAGGTGGGCGTGAAGCCCATGGTGGTATCGAGGCTGTGCCCGCCGCGGATGGCCGCCATGCTGGCTCCATTGCCGAGATGAGCCACCACCACGCGCCCGCCGGCCAGGCCGCCATCAAGAATCCGCAATTCCGAAAGAATGTATTCGTACGAGATCCCGTGAAATCCGTAACGGAGGATGCCCTGGTCGAAGTAGCGCATGGGGAGTGGGCAAAGCTGCGCCACACGCGGCATGGACCTGTGGAAGGCGGTGTCGAAACACGCGATTTGCGGCGCCTCCGGATACTTCCGGCCAACCATCTCGATGTCGTGGATCGCTTGGGGAAGGTGGTCCGGATCGATCGAGACCAACGCGTGCAGCTCGGCGATGAGCTGGGGCGTAACCAGTTGCGGCTCGACGTACCGGCTGCCGCCATGAACGATCCGGTGACTTACCGCGTCAACTCGCGCGCCAGGGGCCAGCTCTTGGAGCACCTCCCACACGGCTTGGAAAGCTGCAGCCTGGTTGGGAATGCGCGCCGGTGGGTGAACCGACTGCTGGCCTCGACCATCGGTCACCCGGAGCCGGCCGGAGGGTTCGCCGACCCGGTCGAGATCAACGCCCAGGAGGAGAGATTCCTGATCTCCGATGGCGTAGAGCGCCGCCTTCAGGCTGGAAGAGCCGCTGTTGATCGTCAGGATTCGTTTTTCGCTCTGGGGATTCATCTTCATCATGCCGCGTTCGCTCGTTCGCAGAGGCTGTGACCGATATCGCGGAGCCGCTGTGGCGCTTTCCTACGCGCCTGCTTGCCCCTCCGAAGGAAAGGCCGTTGCCGCAGGGTTCAGCGCGAATTCCGAATTGAGGTCCATCAGTTGGGCGACGCGATCGATTTCGACGTCCGCGAGCGGATACTGCTGGACTTCGTTTCGATCGTTCGCGTAATGGCCCTGACGTACAAAGACGGTGGTGAGCCGCTCTCCCCACACCTTCTTCATGGCCGCGAGAATTCGCACTTTGTCGTCGGCCATGACGTAATGGTCGGCCGGGTATTTCTGCACCACATCCTCCAGCATCTGTTCTTTGTGAATGTAGATCAGCACGTGGCCGCGAACGGCCTTCCAAATTCCGGATCGCTCAATCTTTCGCGGCTGGAAGACTGCGTCGCCATCGCTCAGGACAACAGGCCGGCCAAGCTTGCGAAGCCGCTGGATGCTTTCCAGGGCGCCCGGATACAGGCGAGTCGCGAACCGGTAGTTGATCAAGAACGCGGAAATCTCGAGGATGTGCGGGTTGCGAGGATGTTCGACCCGGTATCGCTGCAACGCGCCGAGGTAATCCGCGTAACCGAGCTCGGTCCGCAGGGACTCAAATGTCTTCCAATAATCATGCCGGCATTCGATTCCGAAGGCTTCGTCGAGGTGGCTCTTCAGATCCTGCTCGACTTGATCGTTGTCGAGCAGCGTGTTATCCACATCCAATAAGAATATGCTGCGACGGGTTTTGCTCATTGTTGCTCCGGTGTTTGACTAGAGTGATGAATGACGATGAAACCCAACAGGGGCACCCAAACAAGCTCTTCCGCTCCTGAACTACGCCTCGCCGCACCTGGTATCCAACCGCAATGACCTTTCCTATCCCCGGCAGGCACAGCTCTTATTTTCGAGCCACAAGAATGGCGCTGGACCTGGGCCCGGCACGAAAAAGGCCCTGGCCCTGCAAAGGAGGCTCCTCTCCGAGCTTCGTCCAGCAACCGATCCTACCCCCGGCCGCCCGGCGCAAATTCCAATCAGGCGGCTTGCCCGGCGAACAGATTGTACAGCCAGCCGAAAA
>DATEQM010000027.1:0-28259 GCA_035272605.1 Candidatus Acidiferrales bacterium
CGCTGGCGTGCAAAGTGGCGGGGCTGGTGCTGATGGCGTTTGACGTGTGGGTGATTCTCCAGGTGGAACGGCAACTCGGGACCCACCGGATGGTCGGGCGGGCGGAACTTACCGGCGCGGGCGAGATGAAACGGGACGGGATTTACGCACGCATGCGACATCCGCGGTACGCGGTAATGATGATCTCGACACTGGGGGCGTGCCTGGTCGCGGCGCGGCCGGTGATGTGGGGAATTGTGGCGGGGTGGGGCGTGGTGGTGCTGCTGATGATTCGTGCGGAGGAGCGAGAACTGGTGAGGCGGTTTGGAGCGGAGTATGAGGAATACCGGCGGTGCGTGCCGGCACTGCTGCCTCGCTTGGGAAGATTAGGTCGAGGGTAGCGCGTGGATCGTTCGAGGACGAGGTGCGGCGAATGTCCGCTATTTGATAAGCCCGTCTCCGCAGGGATACCGAGCAGGCGACGACTCATGATGAATGTGGTGTATATTTCGGTCGCAGGTTCTAGCGCAAATGGAAATTCTATGCCAATGGAGGAAATATTCTATGCGGCCATTTTGTTTCGCAGTTGTAGTTGCCGCGGGGATAGCGATGTTGGTGTCCGTGGGAGAGGCGCAGGAGGCCCCAGCTGCGGGTCCCTATAAGGTGCTGAAGACGGCCAAGGTCGGTGGCGAAGGCGGGTTTGATTATATTTTCGCGGACGTGAAAGGCCGCCGTTTGTACATCCCGCGCGGCGGCCCGACGGGGCGGCTGACGGTGTTCG
Source organism: Candidatus Acidiferrales bacterium (assembly GCA_035272605.1). Taxonomy (GTDB): domain Bacteria; phylum Acidobacteriota; class Terriglobia; order Acidiferrales; family UBA7541; genus JOPF136. Next base: position 761 of record DATEQM010000027.1, read on the forward strand.
ATCTGGATAGGCTGGAGCCGGCGGGCGAGATTGCGAATGTGAGCGCCGGCGGGGCTACGGTGGATCCCAAATCCCACCACGGGTTCTCGACCACCAAGCCGATCACGATGTGGGACGCGAGCACGCTGAAAGTGATCAAGACGATTGACGTGGATGGCCGTCCCGACGGGATCCTGTTTGATCCGTACAACGAACGTGTGTGGGTGCTGAGCCACCAGCCTCCCTATGCCACGGTGATTGACGCGAAGGAAGGGACCGTGGTGGGGACGCTGGACCTGGGAGGAGGGCCGGAGCAGGCAGTGAGCGACGGGAAAGGGACCGTTTACATAAACATCTCCGACAAGGCCAACATCGCCGTGGTGGACGCGAAGAAAATGACGGTTACGGCGCACTACGACGTGAGCTCGAAGGGCACGGGGGGAAGCGGGCTGGCGCTGGACGCGAAGAACCACGTCCTGTTTGCGTATTACCGGCAGCCGTTGCCGGTGGTGGTGATTGTGAACGCCAAGAACGGGGACATCATCACCACGCTTCCGACCGGCCGCGGCGTGGATACCGTGGCGTTCAATCCCGCCACGATGGAAGCGATCAGCGCGGAAGGCGGCGGCACCATGACATTCATTAAGGAGAACAGTCCCACGAGCTTCGCAGTCGAGCAGACACTTACAACCATGCCGTGGGCCAAGACTCTGGCCCTGGACACAAAGACGAACCACGTGCTCACCATGACGGCGGAATTCGGGCCGCCTCCGGCTGACGCGCAGCCAAGACCAGCATGGCGCCCTGCCCGCGGTCCCATGATAGCGGGTTCGTTTACCATTCTGATGGTGGGGAAGTAGAAGACAGCCTCACGGAACTGCGGTCGGGGTCGGACGGGGAACGAATGGATTACTCTCGAGTGCGCTATAACTCGGGAACAGGCGCCAGGAACGCGCACACGTCCTGCTCCTAGTTTGGCGCGGTCATCAGGAAGACAAATCCATCCACCTGATAGTGAACTTTGCCTTCGCCCACGGACACGGGGTGAACTGTTCCCGCACGGACCTTCTTGATGGCGTCCAGCAGCTTCGGTAATTACGAAGGATCGTCCACGGGAACGTTGTGAGAGGGGAGAAGCAGGTGAAGTTGGGGCGCCATTGCCGCGATTCGCTCCACGGAGTGAACGTAGTCATCGAGATCCGTTTCGGGCCGGTACAGCCAGATCGGTCCCGCGTAGTAACTATCTCCTGTAAACAGCAGACCGTTCTTGCGGTCCAGGAGGCAGATGGCATCGGGCGTGTGCCCCGGCGTCGAGATCACCTGAAGCACGCGGCGGCCCAGATCGAGTGTATCGCCATCGTGCAGCCAGCGATTGATGTGAAACGGGCGCGTGGAGTACGACTTCGCGTCAAATCCGGCGGGCAACTGGCCGCAAATCGAAATCGGAGTCAGCTCAGCCTGCGCGTCGGCACTCGATCCCTTCGCGTTGATTCGCGTGAAGCCGGTATCCATTCCGTAGATGTCGCTAAATTCCCAATTGTCGCCAACGTGGTCATTGTGGGTATGCGAATTCAGCACGACAATCGGCAAGGAAGTAAGTGACACCACCACTCGCTTGAGGTCGCCAATGCCGAGGCCGGTATCGAACATGGCGGCGCGTTTCTCGCCCAGGATGAGGAAGGAGATCACTTCCTCAAATTGATGCGGCTCGTAGATGGCGAACACTTCCGGCGCGACGCGGTAAATCTCGAACCACGGATCGGCGGACGGTACGCGCTCAAGCTGCTTGTATTGCGGCCGGGGAAGTTGCCGGCACCAGTCGGGTGTCAGGGAGCTGTTATTCGACTGCGCAGGCAGAGATGGCGGGGCGATGGTTACCGCGAAAAGCGCGGCGGCGATACAGCTCAAACTGATTTTCCTGCGCATTGGCATGAGCACGCGATTATATCCTTGATTTCCGCCGGACCGGGGTCAGGTGGGGAGTAGTGCGAGGGAAACGCCGAGGCGAGGTGAGCGGGTTTGGGGTGAAGTTTGCGACATGGAGCGGGGGCGCAGGCTGAAAGCCCGCGCTACTGGTGCTACCATCGCGGTTACCTGCCCACAGAATCTGCGGGCGCACGAGGGGCGCTCGGGAGGAAAACCGTGAAATCGAAGAGGCGCAAGAGGGAATCTACGCCCGCTGCGGGGGAGGGACTGTCACGGCGTGAGTTTGCGCGGCGCGCCGGCGTGGCTGCTGCGGCGATGATGGCGGTTCCAGGCGGGGTGCTGGGCATGGCGGACGCGCCGCCGTCTCGGGTCGAGGTTCCGTTCGCGCTGCCTCAGGAGGCTGCCGGGGCAGGGCCGAAACTATCCGCGGAGGCGCTGGGCGAGGCGGACGGGAAGGTCGCGGAGATCCTTCGCCGGTACGGCGCAAAACTGAGCGAGGCACAAAAGGCGGACATACGCCGCCTGATGCGGGAGGCCCAGGCACAGATCGAAGCGCTGCGCGCGTTTCCACTGGAGAACAGCGACGAGCCGGCCACGGTTTTCCATCTCGTGGGAGTCGGGCCACGGAGCGGCGGGGCGGGTCGCCGCGTACCGGCCGTGCCCACCGCACCCGGCGGCAAGAAACCGGCCAAAGGGGACGCCTGACCATGTACGTCGAGGAGGTCCTGTACCTGACGGTGCGGGAGCTGGCGGACCGCATCCGCACCGGGGCGATGTCGCCGGTGGAGCTGACGGAAAGTTATCTGGAGCGGGCCAAGCGGCTGGGGCCGCGGTGGAATGCCTTTGCGCTGCTGACGCCGGAGCTCGCGCTGCAGCAGGCCCGGGTGGCGCAGAGGGAAATCAGGGCAGGGCATTACCGCGGGCCGCTGCACGGAATTCCCTATGCGGCGAAAGACCTGCTGGCGGTTCGCGGGCTGCCCACTACCTGGGGCGCGCGGCCTTACGCGGCGCAGCATTTTGATTTCGACGCCACGGTGATCGCGCGCCTGCGTGAAGCGGGCGCGGTGCTGCTGGGCAAGGCGGCAATGATCGAACTGGCCGGCGGAATGGGGTACCGTTACGCCTCCGCCTCGCTGACAGGCGCGACGAAAAATCCGCGGAATGAAGGCTGCTGGACTTGCGGCTCTTCGAGCGGGTCGGGGGCCATCGTGGCCGGGGCGCTGGCCGGCTTTGCGATTGGCACGGAAACGTGGGGCTCGATTATCTGTCCCTCGTCGTATTGCGGGATCAGCGGGTTGCGGCCGACGTACGGGCGTGTGAGCCGCCACGGCGGCATGGTGCTGTGTTCCTCGCTGGATAAAATCGGGCCGATGGCGAGGAGCGCGGCGGATTGCGGCACGGTGCTCGCGGCGATCGCGGGGCACGATCCGCTGGATGCCAGTTCGCTCCCTGCGGGAGAGGCGGCGTTTGCGTATCCGGGGGCGGGCGCGCCGCCACGGGCATTGCGCGTGGGCTGGATTGCGGAGCAGATGAAGGGAGCGCAGCCGGGAATTGTGACAGCGGTGGACGGCGCGCGGCAGGCACTGGAAAAAGCGGGCGCGAAAGTGGCCGACGCGAAACTGCCGGAGGGTCCGTGGGAGGCCGCGGCGGGCGTGATCGTGTCGGTGGAGGGAGCGTCGGCGTTCGACGAGCTGATTTCGTCGGGACGATGTCTGGAGCTGACGGATCCGCTGGGCAAAATAGGAGGGTTCGTCAGCCAGCAGATTTCCGGCACGGATTACCTGCGCGGCATGCGCGCGCGCAGGGTACTACAGCGGAAAATGGCGGAAATGTTCCATGGGTTCGACGTGCTGGCAGCCGCGTCGGAAAACATGACGGCCGTGAAACTCGATGCAAATCTCGAAACGGATACCGGCGGGGCCGATCCGCTGGGGGCCGTCGGCAATTTGTGCGGCCTGCCGGCGATCAGCGTTCCGTGCGGATTCGATTCCAAGGGGTTGCCGGTGGGATTGCAATTCGTGGGCGCGCCGCTGGGGGAGCATGCGGTGCTCGCGGCGGCGGAACTGTATCAACGCCATACGGACTGGCAGCAGAAGCGGCCGCGGGCGAGTTGAGGGAGGGGCGTGCCGCTCCATCCAGAGAGGGGAAATTTCTGGTAAGCTCACGCGCAGGAAGGCGAGTCGGATTCCATATTTTCGGGAGGAGATCCATGCGCCGCAGCCTCTCCCTTTCGCTGGCTGTGCTTTGCGTGATACTGGCTGCGCCGCGGGCGGCGCGGGCCCAGATCGGGAAGGCGGTGCACATCGCCGCGGGTTCTCCGGAGGATCAGCTCGTCCTGGCAATCAACGCAGCGAACACGAATGCGGAGAAGATCGCTCTCCTGGACAAGTACATGGCGGACTATGGAAAGAGCGAAATGGTAATCGTTGCCATCGAGCAGTACGTGGCCATTTACAGCGCCGACAAAAACTACGACAAGGCGTTTCAGTATGGCGACCAGGGACTAGCCGTTGATCCCGACAACTACGGCATTGCTTATGCCGTGTTCCGCGCGGCGCAGGAAAAGGGCGACGTGGAGCACGAGTTCCGTTACGGGGAGGCGCTGGCGGGAATCGTGGCGCGTTATAAAGCGCAGGCGGCGCCGCAGGGAGAGGATGCGGAGTCCTGGGCGGCACGGAAAAAGCAGGCCCTGGCGGATATTGCGGCAGGCATGAACTACGTATCCGCCTCGCTGTTCAATGTCGCGCGGAGCGCGCAGGACCCCAAAGTCCAGGCGGCCTTGCTCGAGCGCTATGCCATTGCCTTCGCCGATTCCCCGTATGCCGAGCCGGCGCAGACGCTGGTGGCCGATAACTACCGCCGGTTGCGGGATTACGCGAAGATGACCAGCTTCGCGCAGCAGGTGCTGGAGAAAGATCCGGACAACATCAGCATGCTGGTGTTGCTGGCCGATGACGGGAGCGATCGCGGCGTGAAGCTGGCGGAGGCCGATCAGTACGCGCACCGGGCGCTGGACCTGCTGGGCAAAGCGCAAAAGCCCGCGGGGATGGCCGACGAGCAGTGGCAACAGCGCGTGGCGCTCCAGGAGGGCCTGGCGTGGTCGTCCATCGGCCAGGTGGCCATAGAGATGAAGAAGGATGCGGCGGCGCTGGCCGCGTTCCAGAAGGCGGCGCCGCTGGTGAAGGGCGAGCCGTTCAGCTATGCGCGGAATCAATACCGCATGGGCTTTGCGCTGCTGAACCTGAAGCGCACGGCAGAGGCGCGCACCGCGCTCACGCAGGCGGCTTCGCTGGACACGCCGTACAAAGAGCTCGCGCAGGAGAAGTTGGAGAGCCTGCCGCCCGCACCGCCCGCGAGGAAGAAGAGGCCGTAGGGGAATTGCGCCGCGGTGAAACCCGGCGGGCGACCACCGCATCCATCACCGCATATGCCGCAAAACGAGAGGAAGCGAATGAGCCGTGCGTCCGGCCCGCGCGGAAGCACGCTCCTGGCGGCCGGCGCCGCATGCTGTGCAGCGCTCGCGGGGCTTGTTTTGGCCGCCCAAGGGCCCGCTGTGCCTGCCGCAGGCGTTCCGCAAGGGGGAGATTCCCGGCAGTTCCAGATCGGGGACGCCACCATCACGGTCAACATTGCCGCCGGGCACACCGATCTTCCGGAGGCGCGGATCTATGCGTGGGTCACGCGGGCGGCCCACGCGGTAGCCATGTATTACGGTGGCTTTCCGGTGGTGCAGGCGGAGGTGAACGTGCGTCCGGCGGCGGGCCGCGACAGTGTTTTCCACGGCTTCACGTATTTCCCCGAAGCGGGAACGCTGACCACGCGCATTGCCGTGGGAGAGCACACGACCGAGGCGGAACTGGCCAACGACTGGATGATGACGCATGAACTCGTCCATATGGCTTTCCCCTCGATGGCGGACGAACACCACTGGATTGAGGAGGGAATCGCCACCTATGTGGAGCCCATCGGCCGCGCGGAGGACGGGCAGATTCCGGTGACCTCCGTGTGGCAGCAGCTCGTGGATGGATTGCCGAAGGGCGAGCCCGAGCCCGGGGACCAGGGCTTGGACCACACGCACACCTGGGGGCGCACGTACTGGGGCGGCGCGATGTTCTGCCTGCTGGCGGACGTGGGCATTCGCCGGGATACGCAGAACCGGCTGGGACTCCAGGATGCGCTGCGGGGGATCGTGGCCGCGGGCGGAACGATGGAGCACGAGTGGCCCATCGAACGGGCGTTCGCGGCGGGAGACAAAGCTACCGGCACGACGGTGCTGAGCGATCTCTACGCGAAAATGAAGGCGGCACCGGCTCCAGTGGATCTGGAGCGGCTGTGGCGCGAACTGGGAGTGGTGCCGGGAGGCGGAGGCGTGACGTTTCGCGACGATGCGCCGGCCGCGGCGATTCGGCGAGCGATTACGGAGCCGCCTCGAGCAAAATTCGCGCCAGTGAAACCCTGAAAACCGGAAACCGGAAACCGGAAACCGGAAACCGGGAGACTCGGCTGCTCGGTGATCCTACGAAAGTACGACGACGGGGTCACCTACGCGGAGGGTGGCCAGCGCGGCGGGGACAATATTCCAGCCGAAAAAGACTTCGCTGCCCCGGCGGCGATACGTAGCCAGCGTGCGCATGGGTTCTTTGCCGAATTCAGCGGTTTCGGGGTCCACGGTCGGGATGGAGCAACGCGCGCAGGGCTTTGCCATGACAAATTCAACTTCGCCGACGCGGATCTGTCGCCAGCCATCTTCCTCCAAGGCTTCGCTGCCAGCCACGACCAGGTTGGGGCGGAAACGGCGCATCTCGACGGGGTGCTCCAGACGCCGGTTGAGATCGTCGAGCGAAGCCTGAGCGATGAGCAGGAGGGGAAAGCCGTCGGCCAGACTCACGCCAACTCCCTGGGCTGCGTAGATTCGGTTCACCTGGCGAAAAGCGTAGTCAGGCTGGTAGACCAGCCGGCAAGGAAAGCCCAGGAACTGAGAAAACCAGGCGTGGGCCGCGTCGCCGGCGAGCCGCACGTCCACCTCGTCGTCCCAGAGCCGCGCGAAAATGCGCTGCGAGTTCCCGGCCGCGGGCGGGGCCACGCGCAACGGCGGCATCCCGGGTGCGGAGCAGACCAGATCCGGCGAGCCGCTGGCCACGGCGATCAGAGCCATGTGCGGCAACTGGCGCTGGGAGAGCATGGCGCCCGCCGCGTCCACGAGCATCCAGCGGCGGTCGCCGGCTGGGCCGCGGCCGTCCAGTGACACCTCGCGAAGGGCAATTCCCCGCGCCGACTTCAGCGGGTAGACGTGGAGTTCACTGACGTGCATGGCCGCCGGCACAGTGAGATGTTACGGCGGGGTGTAGCCGGAGCAAAGAGCCAAGATGGCGGGCACGCGGCCGCGCAATCCGATAGAATCGGTGCCCGCCATGGCGGAACGAATCCCACGCGTCCTGATCCTTTGCACCGAAAACTCGGCCCGCAGCCAGATGGGCGAGGCCATTCTCCGCCATCTGGCGCAGGGGAGCGTAGAGGTGGTGAGCGCGGGCACGTGCGCAACTTCGGTCGATCCGCTGGCCATCGAGGCGCTGCAGGAAATGGAGGTCGATGTGGCGGGGCTGCGGTCGAAATCGGTGGAGGAATTCCGCGGCCAGGAGTTCGATGCCGTGATCACCGTGTGCGACCAGGCCCGCGACGCCTGCCCCGCGTTTGCCGGCCGCGCGGTGCGCGTGCACTACGACATTCCGGATCCGGCGGCGGCGGGAGGCACGCCGGAAGAACGGATGGAGGCTTTCCGGCGCGCGCGCGACCTGCTGTTTTCGTGTTTATGCGAGTTTTTCACCGTGCTCGTGGGGCCGGACTAGCCGAAGCCGGCGTAGACTTTCCATGCAAATTCAGATCAACGGCGAGGCGCGCGAAGTTCCGGAAGGCCTGAGCGTCTCCGCGCTGCTCGTCCATTTGGGGTTGAATCCGGCGCGCGTGGCCATCGAGCGAAATCTGGGGATTTTGCCACGGGCAGCCTGGGAGCCGACGATTGTTGCGGCAGGCGACCGCTTCGAGATCGTGCAGTTCGTCGGAGGCGGGTGAGGGATACATGCTGCCCGGTTCCATTCGAGCGATTCGGCTCGACTCTCGAGATTCCAGCAGGAGTTGAAATGGGAACAGGCCCTTCGTTCCTCAGGGTCTTCGGCAAGATTGCCTGTTCTACCTCCCGGCCAGATACCTTTTCCACGGCTTCCAGTAATACTTTGGCCAGCCTTGGGTCACGCCCTTGTGGTCCTGCCGGGCCACGTTCACCTGGACCAGATCCACGCGGCTTCCGCCGTGCGCCTTGCTGAAACAGAGCACGAGGATGGAGTCCGGGTCGGCACTCTTGAAATGGGTGGAGCGCCAGGCCTGGACGATCATTTTCCTCCGGAGGATCAGCAAATTCCTGCCGCTGATGGCCCCGCCGAAGGCTTGGAACGCGCCTCCCACTTTCCGGCTGATCTTCACGGGCGAGCCCGTGGACGCGGAGTATTTCTTCGCGTCCAGGTATAGCTCGAAGAGCTCTTCGGGCTTGGCGTTGAATTTCACGGATTGCAGGATGGCCTTGGTCATGGCTTTCCCTTCTGGGAGCTAACTCAGCCGTTGACATCGGTTCGGAGCTGGGCTCACACAATCACTTGGAACGGTGAATCATGCGCCGATATGCATCCATCCTGTAATGTCCCGCATCTGGTAAGGAAACATCATGCCCACCGTTTCCGTGCCGTCGACGTCCTCGTATTCGGAATACGTTAACCCGCGGTGGGAGGAACTCCTCGACCTTCTGGGGATGAACGTGCGGTACGAGCGCTGCCTGGGCGCGGAGTTGTTCACTGACGATGGGCGGCGAATCCTTGATTTTCTGTCCGGCTTCTGCGTGCACAACACCGGGCACAACCATCCCGCGATTGTAAAGGCGCTCAAAGAGGAGCTGGACCGCTCAGGCCCGGCCATGCTGCAGACCGATGTGCCTGAACTGGCGGGGGAGCTGGCGCGGCGGCTGTGCACGCTGGCCGGGGGCGGGTTGAGCAAAGTGTACTTTTCCAGCTCGGGAAGCGAGGGCGTGGAGGCCGCCATCAAATTCTCGCGGGCGTGCACGGAACGTACGGGTGTGCTGTACGCCGAGGGCGGATTCCACGGACTGACTTGCGGGGCGCTCTCGCTGATGACCGATCGCTTCTGGAGCGCGGGATTCGGGCCCATGCTGCCCGGGACTGAAGCCGTGCCGTTCGGGGATTTGGCTGCGCTCGAGGAGAAGCTCTCGACTCGGCGCTTCGCCGCGTTCATCATCGAGCCGATCCAGGCCGAGGCGGGCATGCGGATCCCGTCTGCGGAATACTTTCCGGCGGTGGAGCGGGCTTGCAAGAGATCTGGCACGCTCTTCGTGCTCGATGAAGTGCAGACGGGGATGTTCCGCACGGGCCCGTTTCTGGCGGCGCATCACTATGGCGTCCATCCGGACATGGTGATTCTGGCGAAGGCGCTGAGCGGGGGCCTGATTCCTTCCGGCGCGCTGCTGATGACGGAGGCGATTTACGATGCCGTCTATTCTTCGGTCCAGCGCGGCATCGTGCACACGTCCACGTTCAGCGAGAACGGGCTGGCGATGCGGGCCGGACTGGCCACGCTCGATGTTCTCGAAGCTGAGGGGCTCGGAGCTCGGGCGGCGAGCGCCGGGGCCGAGCTTCGCCGCCAGCTCTCCGAGGCGCTCGCTTCCTTCGAAATGGTCAGGGAAGTTCGCGGGATGGGGCTGCTTTCGGGGATCGAGTTTGCGGCCCCGCGAGGGCTTGGGCTGCGCGTTTCCTTCGAGGCCTTCCGGAGGATCCACCCGGCGATGTTCGGGCAATGCCTGGTGATGAAGCTGTTCCAAGACCAGGGAATCCTGACGCAGATCTGCGGCAACAATTTCCTGGTGCTGAAGGTTGCGCCGCCTCTGGTGGTTTCCGATGAGCAGGTGGCCGAATTCGTGGCCGCGGCAAGGGAAACCGTGGCTTTGGTACACTCTTCGACGGGATTTTGGACCGAGGCACTGCAATTGGTCCGCCGCGGGATCAGAATTTGAAGCGCCCGGAGCGGAATCGCGGCAACGCTCTGTTCCCCCGGCCCATCTAAGGAAACCATATACACGGCGCGCGGCGGATAGGAGTCCATGGCCGAAAGTGCGGATGTGTTCGTGATCGGGGGCGGCCCCGCGGGACTCGCGGCGGCGATCGCAGCGCGCCGCAAGGGTTTTCGCGTGACCCTGGCGGACCTGAACGCTCCCGCGGCTGATAAAGCCTGCGGCGAAGGGCTGATGCCAGAAACGTTGGAGGCGCTGCGTTCGCTGGGAATGAAGATTCCGGTATCGCACGGGCGGCCATTTCGCGGCATTCGGTTTCTCGATTCGAGCCTGGCTGTAGAGGCGAGCTTTCCCGCTGGGCACGGCCTGGGCGTTCGCCGGACAACGCTGCACCAACTACTGGCGGAGCACGCTGCCGCCTGCGGAGTTCGGCTGCTCTGGAAGACCAACGTAACCGGCATAACTGCCCGTGGCGTGGCGCTCTCCGAGGGTTTCGTCGTTTCGCGCTGGATCGTCGGGGCCGACGGCGGCAACTCAAAGGTGCGGGGCTGGAGCGGCTTGGAGCCGGCCACGCCCGCGACGCCTCGGTTCGGCTTCCGCCGGCACTACCGCGTTGAGCCCTGGACGGACCGAGTGGAGGTGCACTGGGGCCCCCGCTGTCAGATCGTGGTCACTCCCGTGGGTGCCGGCGAAATCTGCGCCGCGCTGCTATCCAGCGATGCGAAGCTTCGCCTCGCGGATGCGCTGCCCTTGTTCCCGGCACTCGCGGCCCGATTTCAATCGGCGAGGCCTGCGAGCCAGGAACGCGGCGCGACCTGCGTCAATCTCCGCCTCCCACAGGTGTATCGGAACCACGTTGTCCTGTTAGGCGATGCATCCGGGTCGGTGGATGCGATTACCGGGCAGGGGCTGTTTCTGGGCTTCTCGCAGGCCATTGCCCTGGCTGAAGCCATGGCCCGAGGCGACCTGGCGCATTACCAGGCCGCGCACCGCAGGCTGACGCGGCGCCCCGCACTCATGGCGAGGTTGATGCTGGCCATGGATGGCCGGCCCAGAGTGCGCTGCAGAGTCATGCGCATCTTTTCCGAGGAGCCGCGCCTGTTCGCCCGCATGCTGGCGATACACGTGGGTTCGGCCACGGCCGTGGACTGTGCTGTGGATGGGCTGCGGTTGGGATGGCGCATGGTTACACCGTGAGCGGAATGCGTCAGCAGGCCACGCAAGTGGCGCGCGCCGGTGGCCTTGGGTTTTTACTGGCTCTTGCCGCTCTGTTGTCGTTCACGCCAGCGCCGACCTGGCCCCAGGCCGCGCCTCAGGCGACCGTCGGGGACGCGGTATTTCAACTTGACCGGACAGAGACAAAGGTAAATTTCATTTTGGGCGCCACGATGCACACCGTGCACGGCACCTTTCAGGCGTCGCGGGGCCGCGTGGAAATTAGCAGCGCCTCCGGCGCGCTCCGCGGAGAAATCGTGGTGGATGCGGCGAGCGGGGCGAGCGGAAACGCGTCCCGCGACCGGAAGATGCACAGCGAGGTCCTGGAAAGTGAGAGGTATCCCGCTATCACATTCCGCCCCGACCGGATGGAGGGAACCCTGGCGGCCACGGGCGATTCCACGGTCCAGGTGCACGGAAACTTCGGCATCCACGGCGCGGAGCACGAACTGACGGTGCCTATCCACGTGCAGATCAACGGCGGCCACTGGACGGCGTCCGCGCATTTCTCCGTGCCCTTCGTGCAATGGGGAATGAAAAACCCGAGCGCGTTTGTGTTCCGCGTGAGCCAGAGCGTGGACGTGGAACTGAGCGCAACGGGAACTGTCGCGCCGACGCCCTAGTAGCTCGGGCCATCGGGCCATGCTCTTGCATCCCGGACCACTAGACCCCTGGCAGCAAATGCCCTAGTTTGTTCTTTTTCGTTTTCAGATAGGCGCGGGAGCGGCGGGAAACGCTGGGCTGGCAGGGGACGCGCTGAACCACGCGGACGCCGTTTTCCTCGAGTTGGCGGACTTTTTCGGGATTATTCGAGAGAAGGCGCACGGAGCGGACGCCGAGTTTGCGGAGGATGGCCGCGGAGAAGGCGTAGTCGCGGGCATCGGCGGAAAAGCCCAGTTCTTCGTTGGCCTCCACGGTGTCGCGTCCCAGGTCCTGCAACTCATAGGCCTTCAGTTTGTTCATCAGGCCGATGCCGCGGCCTTCCTGAGGGAGGTAGAGGAGCAGCCCGGCGCGGGCGCGGCCGATCATTTGCAGAGATAATTCGAGCTGCGCGCGGCAGTCGCAGCGTTCCGAGCAGAGCACGTCGCCCGTGAGGCATTGGGAGTGAATGCGTACCAGCGGCGCGCCGGCGGCGGCAGGGTTGCCGCGCACCAGCACCACGGCATTTTCTGCCGGCCCGCGGCCTTCCACGCCGAGAATTGTGAATTTGCCGAAGCGCGAAGGCAGTTTGGCGCGTGCTACGATGCGCGGACCCGCGCCGCGTTGGCCGTGCCGTGCTCTGCTGCGGGCCGCTCGTGGTTTCATAGTCGAACGCGCAATTATAGCAGGGCGCGCCTTTACACCTCGCGTGGGGTGGGCTAACTTAGCTTTGGTGCGACCGGGAAGACCGGAGGACAGGCAATCCCGAGGCTTCGGGACGCCCGTCCCACGCACGCCGATGGCTCCGCAATGGTCATTCTCTCCATAAAAGAACTGCTGCTGACGCTGTTCTTCAAGATGGGGCTGGCAGCGTCGCTGGCGGCGCTGCTGGCGCGCTCGGCCACATTCCGGAAGGTGCTGTACACGGAGCAGCGGGATTCGGACGAAAAGGTGCGGCTGATGCTGTTTTTCACGCCCCCGCTGGCCACGGGCGTGATGCTGCGATTGCTGGGGTATCCGTTTGCCGACCTGACGCTGGAAGGCGCGTTTCTGCTCGGGCTGCTGGGAGGGCGGGTGCCGGGCGTGCTGGGTGGCGCGATCGTGAGCCTTCCCGCGTTTTTCGGCCACGAATGGCTTTCCACGCCGATGGCCGCGACGGCCGGGCTGCTGGGCGGGATGATCCGGCAGGCTATGCCCAACACGGAGGCGGTGTGGAACCTGGGACCGTTTACATTTCTGGGAGTGCCGCGGTACCTGTGGCGCTGGGCGCGGGGCCGCGAGCTGGAGCGGCACTGGGAGATGCTGGCGCTGGCCGGGATCGTGGCGCTGGAACTGGGCCAACTGGCGCTGGGCGCGGCCGTGCACGGGAAATGGCTGTTCTACTTTGCCGCCGAAAAGCGCTGGGTGGCCATGGCGGCGCAAGTGTTTGCCTCAATGATCGCGGTGGCCGCGCCCATCAAAATCTGGAACACCATCCGGGTGGAAGCGAACCTGGAAGAGCACCAGCAGATGCTGCTGCGCGCGCGCATGGATGCGCTCTCCAACCAGATCAACCCGCACTTCCTGTTCAACACCCTGAACACGGTTTCCGCGCTGGTGCGCACGGAGCCGGACATGGCCCGGGAGGTGGTGCTCAAACTTTCCAACATCCTCCGGCGTCTATTAAGACAGCAGGAGAACTTCGTGCCGCTGCGAGAAGAGCTCCATTTCGTGGATGACTACCTGGACATCGAGGTAGCGCGTTCCGGCCACGACAAACTGGAGATCGCCAAGGAGATTGACGAGAGTTCCCTGGACGTCTTCGTGCCATCCATGCTGCTGCAGCCGATCGTTGAAAACGCCATCCGCCACGGGCTGGCTCCGAAACTGGAGGGCGGGGTGATCACCCTGCGCACGGTGCTGGACGACGGGCGGCTGGTGATCGAGGTCGAGGACAACGGGCTGGGCATGACCGAGGCGCGCCTGGCGCGCGTCCACGACGAGGGCATCGGCATGTCCAACGTGCAGGCGCGTTTGAAGCTTTTGTATGGCGACGATTTCCGGTTCGAGATCTCGAGCCGGCTGGGCGCGGGGACGCTGGTGCGCATTGATGTGCCCGAGCTCGTCTCCGAAGTTCCCGCGGTCTCCTGAGGGCTTGGCGAATTGATGCGCTATTGCCTGAACTGCGGCGCGGAAAGTCCTTCGGAGCCCTGCGACCTGTGCGGCTTCACCGAGCAGCTCGCCGCGTTCGTGTTCCGCCGCCGGCTGGTTTACATCACGGCGATTTTTCTGCTGGGGACAGTGGCCTTTCTTCCCGCCACGCAAATATATCCGCCGCTCGACCTGGACAGCATGCTGGTGTTCCTGGGCGCGGTGGCGGCGGTGGCGCTGGGTTCGGCCATCGTACTCGATCTCCGCGCGCGCCGGGGCCAGCCACTCGAAGGGCTGCGGCGCGTTTTCCGGGGATTGCTGCCGCTGCCCTGGGTGCTGAGCGCGCTATTATTCGCAAACGGATGGCTCGATCACACGCCGCCGGACGTGGCCATCGCCCGCGTGGTTTCGAAATTCACCATGCCCGGCCTGGTGCGCCCGCACCGCCTGATCGTACGTTCCTGGCGGGCCAACGGGCGCGTGGAACGGCTATCCGTGGATGAAGACGACTACGCGCGGTTCCGCCCTGGCGACGTGGTGGAAGTGCGGGTAGCCCCCGGCGAGGTCGGCATCCCCTGGGTGTATTCCGTCCTGCGGCATGATTCCCCGGGTGCGCCGCAGCGCGCTGCTGTGCCTGTGCCGCAGCGCCGCGAACCCCCGATCATCTCCGCACGCTGATCTGCGCCGCGTCGGCCTCGTACCCCTCGTCTTGCACGGTTTTGTGCGCGGCTGCCCGCAACGCCGGCTCGGCCGCATCCTTCCCCGCTTCGATGTGGCGTCGAATCACCTCGTCGCCATTCACAATGCGAACCAGCCATTTGGATTGCTGCGTATCCCAGGAAACTTCCACTCGATCGGCACGCATAGGCACCTCCCGCAAGAACTCTGATGCATTCTAGTCTACGTGGCGCCCAGAGAGAACCCCGGAAACCTCCCGGCCCCTGCCGCGGGCCTCCGCTGGCCAAACGTGGTTGCAAAACGAGGTTGCGAATTGGGTTTGTCGGTGGAATTCCGCTGCATCTTCTGCCGGATTTCAGTCCTGGAGGATTGCAAGTCTCATCAAATCAGTACCTAAGGGAAAGCGGGGTTGCCCACGTCTTGCGCTCCGAGACGTCACGGCTCCGGGGCGAGGGGGTTCGTGTGACGGGCGCCCGCTGTCGTTGTGACGATTGTCACAGAAGCATGGCCGCGGCCTGGCGGATAAAGGACGTTTAGAGAGGAGATTACGCATGGCTCCGCACTCCCTCGTTGTAGATGGAAACGAAGCTGCCGCCTGGGTGGCCTACCGTTTGAACGAGGTCGTCGCCATTTATCCCATTACGCCTGCATCTCCCATGGGGGAGTGGGCCGATCAGTGGATGTCGGAAGGAATACCAAACGTCTGGGGCAGCGTGCCCCGGGTGATCGAGCTGCAATCCGAGGGCGGCGCCGCGGGCGCGTTGCACGGTGCGGTGCAGGCGGGCGCCCTGGGAACGACGTTTACCGCGTCGCAGGGGTTGCTCCTGATGATCCCCAACATGTACAAAATCGCGGGGGAGCTGACCCCAGCGGTAATCCATGTGGCGGCGCGTTCGATAGCCACGCACGCGCTGTCCATCTTCGGGGACCACAGCGACGTGATGGCCGCGCGGCAGACGGGGTTTGCGCTGCTGGCATCCAACTCCGTGCAGGAGGCGGCGGATTTTGCGCTGATCGCGCAGGCCGCGACGCTGGCCTCGCGCATACCATTCCTCCACTTTTTCGATGGGTTCCGGACGTCGCACGAGATCAACCGGATTTCCGGCCTTACGGACGATGATCTGCGCGCCATGCTGGATGAAACGAGCGTGCGGCGCCAGCGGGAACGTGCGCTTTCTCCCGACCATCCCGTGTTGCGCGGCTCGGCGCAGAACCCGGATGTCTTCTTCCAGTCGCGCGAGGCATGCAATCCTTACTACCGCGCCTGCCCGACGATTGTGCAGGAGGTGATGGACCGTTTCGCCGCGCGGGTGGGCCGGCAGTACGGCCTGTTCGACTATGTGGGAGCGCCGGACGCGGATCGAGTGGTGGTTTTGATGGGGTCCGGGGCAGGAGCGGCGGAAGAGACGGTAGAGGCATTGCTCGCGCGGGGAGAAAAGGTGGGCGTGCTGAAAGTTCGGCTGTATCGCCCCTTCGCCGTCGATTCGTTCGTGGCCGCGCTGCCGCCCACGGTAAGGGCCATCGCGGTGCTGGACCGCACCAAGGAGCCGGGCGCCGTTGGCGAGCCGCTGTACGTGGACGTGGTGACCGCGCTGGCCGAGGCCGCGGTGGAAGGCCTGCGGAAGCCCGCGGTTACGCCACGGGTGATTGGCGGGCGCTACGGCCTCTCCTCCAAAGAATTTACGCCGGCCATGGCGCTGGGCGTGTTCGAGGAATTAAAGAAATCGTCGCCGCTGAATCATTTCACCATCGGGATCCACGACGACGTGACGCACACGAGCCTGGCATTCAATCCGGAGTTTTCCACGGAAAATGCGCGGACGGTGCGCGCAGTGTTCTACGGCCTAGGGTCCGACGGCACCGTGGGGGCGACGAAGAACTCTGTGAAAATCATCGGGACGGACACGCCGAACCACGTGCAGGGCTACTTTGTCTACGACTCGAAGAAGGCCGGGTCGGTCACCGTCTCCCACCTGCGCTTCGGCCCCGCTGCCATTCGATCCACCTATCTGATCCAACAGGCCAGCTTCGTGGGCTGTCACCAGCCTGAATTCCTGGAGCGCACGGACGTTCTGGAGAGCGCGGCGCCTGGAGCGGTGTTCCTGCTCAACTCGCCGTTCGGTCCGGACGAGGTGTGGGCTCATGTGCCGCGCAAGGTGCAGCAGCAAATCATCGAGAAGAAGCTGCGTTTCTTCGTGGTTGACGCGTATCGCGTGGCGCGCGAGACGGGCATGGGCTCGCGGGTGAACACCATCCTGCAGACGTGCTTCTTCGCCATCAGCGGCGTACTGCCGCGCGAGGAGGCCATCGCCGAGATCAAGAAGACCATCCAGCAGACCTACGGAAAGCGCGGGGAGGCAGTGGTGCAGAAGAACTGGGCGGCGGTGGACCAGGCGCTCGCGAAACTCCACGAGGTGAGCGTCCCCGGCAGCGTTACCGCAACCTTCGACGTGCTCCCACCGGTTCCCGCGGCGGCGCCGGCGTTCGTGCGCGACGTGCTGGGCACGATGATTTCCGGCCGCGGCGATTCGCTTCCAGTGAGCGCCATGCCGGTGGACGGTACCTTTCCGACGGGCACGGCGCAATGGGAGAAGCGGAACATCGCGCAGGAGATTCCCGTGTGGGACGAGGAGCTGTGCATCCAGTGCGGGAAATGCGTGCTGGTGTGCCCGCACGCGGTGATCCGCGCGAAGATCTACGATTCCTCGGACCTGGCCGGCGCCCCGAGCACGTTCAAATCCAGCAAGCCGCGGTGGCGCGGCCTGGAGGCGCTGCGCTACACCTTGCAGGTGGCTCCGGAGGACTGCACCGGGTGCAGCCTGTGCGTGGAAATCTGTCCGGCAAAGAGTAAGAGCGAAGCGAAGCACAAAGCCATCAACATGCAGCCGCAGGCGGCCCTGCGCGAGCCGGAAAGCCACAACTGGGACTTTTTCCTGGGGCTGCCGGAGTTCGACCGTGGGCGGCTGGCGCACCACTTGGTCAAGGATGTGCAAATCCTGGAGCCGATGTTCGAATTCTCGGGAGCCTGCGCGGGCTGCGGAGAGACGCCGTACATCAAACTGCTGACGCAATTGTTCGGAGACCGGGCCATCATTGCCAACGCCACGGGCTGCTCGTCGATCTACGGCGGGAACCTGCCGACCACGCCCTACACGAAAAACCGGGAGGGGCGAGGCCCGGCGTGGTCGAATTCGCTGTTCGAAGACAACGCCGAGTTCGGCCTGGGCATGCGCGTGTCGCTCGATAAACAGGCCGAATATGGGCGGGAACTGGTGAAGCGGCTGGCCCCGCAGATCGGCGAGACGCTGGCGCGCGAACTGCTGGAAGCGGACCAAACCAAAGAAGCCGGAATCGCGGCGCAACGCGCGCGGGTGAAGGAACTCGAGCAGAAGCTGGCCGCGATGAATTCCGTGGAAGCGCGGGATCTGGCCGCGGTGGCCGGGGCGCTGGTGCGGAAGAGTGTGTGGATCGTGGGCGGCGACGGTTGGGCGTACGATATCGGCTTCGGCGGCCTGGATCACGTGCTGGCTTCCGGGCTCGATGTGAACGTGCTGGTGTTGGACACGGAGGTGTACTCAAACACCGGGGGGCAAATGTCCAAGGCCACGCCGCGCGGTGCGGTGGCCAAATTTGCCATGGGCGGAAAGCCGGTGGCGAAAAAGGACCTGGCGCTCGAGGCCATCGCGCATGGCAGCGTCTATGTGGCGCGGGTGGCCATGGGTTCGAGCGATACGCACACGGTCAAAGCTTTCCTGGAAGCGGAGGCCTACCGAGGCCCCTCGATCCTAGTGGCATACAGCCATTGCATCGCGCACGGTTACGACATGGTGCACGGCATGGAGCAGCAGAAGAACGCGGTGCTGAGCGGCTACTGGCCGCTCATCCGCTACAACCCGGAGCTGCGGGCACAGGGGAAGAATCCCTTCCAGCTCGACTCGCGGCCACCCTCGATTCCACTGAAGCAATATGCCTACCAGGAGGCGCGCTACACGATGCTGGCGCGGCTGCATCCCGAAGAGGCGCGTGATCTGCTGCACAAAGCGGAGGACGATGTGCACCGGATGTGGGACTTGTACCACTACTTTGCGCAGATGCCCGGCGCCAAGCCTGCGCCCGAAGAGCCGGAGACAGGGGGCGAAGAGCCCGTGGCAGTGGAGGGAGGGGAAGAGTCATGAGCGATTTGAAGACAAACTACCTCGGCCTCACGCTTGAAAACCCCATCGTCGCTTCGGCGTCTCCGCTTTCCGAATCGGTGGAGCGCATCCGCCAGCTCGAGGACGCGGGCGTTTCCGCGGTGGTGCTGCCATCGCTCTTCGAGGAGCAGATCACGCTGGAAGGCCAGGCGCTCGATTCCGACCTGTCGCGCGGCACGGACAGTTTTCCCGAGTCGCTCAGCTATTTCCCGGACATGACCGATTACAACCTGGGGCCGGAGACCTATCTGGACCTGATCCTGGCAGCGAAGGGAGCAGTGCGCATTCCGGTGATCGCCAGCCTGAACGGCTCGACGCGCGGCGGCTGGACGCGATATGCGCGGCTGATGGAGCAGGCCGGCGCCAATGCCATCGAGCTGAATATTTACGCACTCCCCACCGATCCCGGGCAGACCGCGGCGCAGGTGGAACAGCGTTACTGCGAACTGGTAAGCGAGGTCCGCGGAGCCGTGGGCATTCCCCTGGCCGTAAAGCTTTCTCATTTCTTCACCGCCATCCCGAACCTGGCGAAGTCGCTCGATGCGGCCGGCGCGGATGCGCTGGTGTTTTTCAACCGCTTTTACCAGCCGGATTTCGACATTGAAGCGCTGGAAGTGGTGCCCAATCTGGTGCTGAGCAATTCGAATGAATTGCTGCTGCGCCTCCACTGGGTGGGAATTGTTTTTGGACACGTGAAGGCGGATTTGGCGGTGACCGGAGGGGTGCACACGGCGGGCGACGTGCTGAAATCCATGATGGCCGGCGCCCGCGCGGCCATGATGACCTCCGCGCTGCTGCGAAACGGCCTGGGGCACGTGCGCACGGTGCTGGACGACCTGACGCGCTGGATGGAAGAGCACGAGTACGACTCCATCCGGCAGATGCAGGGCTGCATGAGCCAGCGCTCCAGCCCGGACCCCGGCGCCTTCGAGCGCGGCAATTACATGAAAGTGCTCAGCTCGTACGTTTTGCGCTGAGAAGACCGTCCGATCACCTGATCAAGGAAATTCCCATAGCCGCCGCTGAAGGCCGGCAACCCTTCGCCCGCGACGGCGGGCAGGCGCGGCGAGCTCAGGACCTTCGGGATGCCCATCCTTCTTCCGGGAGGCCAGCGCTACCGATGCCCGGCACAGCGCCGTGTGACTGGGCCAGCGGAAAATCATCCAATCATTGGGAGTGCAAGGGCATGAAGCGCATCGCCATTGTCGGGGCGGGGTTTGCCGGGCTGCAGGCGGCGTTCGAGCTGGAGCGATTTTTCAGCGGCAGCGAGGGTTACGAAATCGTCTTGATCGGCGAGTTCAATTATTTCCTGTTCACGCCGCTGCTGCCGCAGGTGGCATCGAGCTACATCAACCCGCGGCACATCGTGCAGCCGGTGCGCGACATCCGCGGGCGGAGGCGTTTCCGCTTTGTGCGCGATACGGTGGAGGCCGTGGACGTGGAGGGGCACCAACTGCGTCTGGCGAGTGGGCCGCTGGATTACGATTATCTGGTTCTTGCGCCCGGCAGCCGGACCGATTACTTCGGCATTCCCGGCGCGCGGGAGCACACGCTGGATTACAAAACGCTCGAGGATGCGGTGACGCTCCGCGAGCGGATTTTGGACCTCTGCGAGCACGCCGACCATTCACCCGATTCCGCGGAGCGCGCCCGCCTGCTGACCGTTGTGGTGGTGGGCGGGGGCTACACTGGGGTGGAACTGATGGCCGAGCTGCGCGATTTCTTCCACCAATACGTATTGCGCCGATTCCGCGGCATCCGCCGGGAGGACCTGCGGCTCGTGCTGCTGGAGGCGGCACCGGAGATCCTCCGCAACGTGCATCCATCGCTGGCGCGGCACGCCGTGGAGCGGTTGCGCGCCGGAGGCGTGGAGATTCGCACCGGGGCGAAGGTGACGCGGTGCCTCGTGGAGGGCATCGAGATCGGCGGAAACGAGTTTATTGCCGCGTACACCGTGGTGTGGACGGCCGGCGTGCGGGCGCACCCGCTGGTGGAAGCGCTGCCAGGGCCGCACGACCGCATCGGGCGGGCGGTGGTCAACGAGCATCTCCAGCTCGAAGGCCATCCGGAGGTGTTCGTGGCCGGAGATTCTGCCGCGCCGTCGAATGCGCCCGATGTGCCACGGATTGCGCCGGTAGCCATCGAGGAAGGCGACCTTGCGGCGCGGAACATCCGGCATCTGGAGCGCGGGGAGAGCCTGGAGCGCTACGTGTTCGTGGAGCAGGGATCGCTGGTGGCGCTGGGGATGAACTACGCGGTGGTCAACGTATTCGGCATCCGTTTCCGCGGATATCTGGCCTGGCTGTTCTGGAATGCGATCCACCTGCTTAAACTTGTGGGTTTCAAAAAGCAGGTGCAGGTGGCACTGGATTGGGCGCTGGCCACCGTGTTTCCGCGCGACGCGGCCAGCGTTCGGCGCCCGCGCGCCTGCCCATTATGCGAAACGAGCCGCGACGCCGTGCCCCTGGAACGATCCGCGCCTCGGTAGCTACTGAGCGTAGCTACCACTCACCACAAAACGTTGCGGAAATCGGGCA
Source organism: Candidatus Acidiferrales bacterium (assembly GCA_035272605.1). Classification (GTDB taxonomy): domain Bacteria; phylum Acidobacteriota; class Terriglobia; order Acidiferrales; family UBA7541; genus JOPF136. Next base: position 22,126 of record DATEQM010000027.1, read on the forward strand.
TTTTCGGGAGCTGAATTTCCAGCAGGCGGCCTTCGTCCTTCAGCCGGACATGGATGAGGAATGAGGTTCCGACGTCGCGCAGAATCCAGTCCTCTGACGGCAGGGCTTTGGCGGCTTTGGCGTCACGCGGCATCTCGTAGCCCTTGCCGTTTTTCTCGAATGTGGTTGGATCGTATTCGGTGAGAAGGCGGAGCTGCATGTCGATCATCAGATAGCGCGTGCCGAGCTGCACGAGCAGCCGGTGCTCCTTTTTGTCTTTCGCGGCGTGATACACGGTCCACAGCTTGGCGGGTTTGCTGTCGATGCGGAGAAGGGCGGCCGAGATCGGGCTCCAGAGGACTTTGTCCGGGGCAGGCGCGGCCGCGGGAGCCGCGCAGCAGAGCAGCAAGCAGAGCGCGAGCGCGAAAGGCAGCGGCGAGAAGGGAATCGGCCGGCGGCGCATCACGAGCGGACTTCCGCAAACGAGCGATCGAGCAGCCGGACCGCCTCGTCCACGTCGGCCCTGGAGATGTTCAGCATGGGCGACAGGCGGATCACATTGCCGTAGAGGCCGCCCTTTCCGATGAGCAGGCCGTTCTCCCGGGCGCGTTCCATCACGGCTACCGTCTCCTGCGGAGCGGGCTCCTTAGTCGCGCGGTCTTTGACCAACTCAAGGGCCTGCATCAGGCCCATTCCGCGGACGTCTCCGATGAGCGCGTGCTTTTCCTTCAGCTCTTCGAGCCTGGCGCGAAAATGGGCGCCGGTAGAGTGCGCGTTTTCGAGCAGATTTTCCTCTTCGATCACCTGGATGGTGGCGCGGGCGGCCACGGAGGTGACCGGATTGCCGCCGAAGGTGGAAATCGTCATGCCCTGGAAGGAGTTGGCCAGCTCCGGGGTGGTGATGGTGGCGCCCACGGGTGCGCCATTGGCCAGGCCCTTCGCGCAGGTGATGACGTCCGGCGTCACTTCCCATTGTTCGATGCCGAACCAATGTTTGCCGGTGCGGCCGAAGCCGGTCTGCACCTCGTCGGAGATGAACAGCGCGCCGTACTGCTTCACGATTTTGAAGACGATCTTGAAATATTCCTTCGGCGGCGTGATGAACCCGCCGACGCCCTGGATGGGTTCGGCGATAAATGCGGCGGGAGCGCCGTTGGTGGCCGTCTGGATGAGGTTTTCCACGTCGTTCGCGCAGGCCACCTCGCAGGAGGGGTAGGTGAGACCCAGCGGGCAACGATAGCAATACGGGTTGATGGCATGGGCGATGCCCACGCTGATGATCCCCGCCTTACGATACGCGGCGTGCGCCGTGACCCCTTTGGTGAGCTGCGAACTGCCCGAATAGGCCTGGCGGAGCGCCACTACGTCGTAGCTGCCCGTGGCCATCCGCGCCAGCAGAATGGCGGCCTCGTTGGCTTCCGTGCCGGAATTGGTGAAAAAACTCTGGCGCAACGCCCCGGGAGTGATTTGCGCCAGTTTCTCCGCCAGCGCCACGATTGCTTCCGTGGGATAAAGCGTGGAGCAGTGCGAAAGCCTGCCCACCTGCTGCTCGACGCGCGCGGCGACCTTGGGATTCGCGTGGCCCACGGAGATGGTGAGAATGCCGCCGAAAAAATCGAGGTAGCGCCGGCCTTCGAGGTCCCAGAGGTATTGCATGGAGCCGCGATCGGCCACCAGCGGCTTCGAGTAGTAGTTCGTCACGCACGGCCACAGGAATTCCTGGTGCTTGCGGATTACTTCCTCGCTGCGGCTGGGGACAACTTCCGTGCGCGGGGTCATGGACCGGGCCTTTCGCCGGGCGGCGCGCCGGGGCGCGCTGCGCGATGGATTCCGCGTTTTTCAGTCTAGCGCCGCGGGCAGCGGGCGGCAAGGCATTGCCAGCCGGGCACGCGCGGCGCAAATATCCGCAGCGCGGCGCGGGCTGTCCATGTACTCTCACGGGAAGGCTGCGCCCACATGGATTTCGTCCGCCGGATTGGCCGGGCACTGCGTCGCGTCTTCCCGCGCGGGGGACTGTACGCGCAGGCTCTGGCCTTCAACCTTTTCCTCACTCTTTTTCCGCTGCTGCTGCTGGTCGTGTCGCTGCTGGCGGGCTCGCGGGGCGCGAGTGCCGCGCTCGAAGAACTGCTGCGCGACCGATGGATGCTGCCGGCCAGCAGTCGGGATGTCATTTTCCCGTACCTGCACCAGCACAACGTGAACTCGGGCCGCTGGATGGCCGTGGGGCTGATCGGCACGATCCTGGTGGGAATGCAGTGCATGAGCGTGCTGCTGGAAAGTTTCCGGATGATGGAGGGCGCGGGGCGGCGGCCGTTCTGGAAGCACTCGCTAGAGGCCCTGGGATTGCTGTGCCTGGCGGTGGTGCCGTTGCTCGCGGAAATTGCGGTCACGGTTTTCGGCCGGCAGATGCGCATCTGGCTCGGGCGGCACTTTGGGCTTCCCGCGTTCGTGGCAATCTTCTGGCTGGTGTTTGCGGCGGCGACGGCGTGGCTTTTCGCGGTGCTGATTCTCGCACTGCTCTATCGGGCCGGGCAGCCCTGTATCCGGAAATTCCGCGATGGCCTGCCGGGCGCGCTGCTGGCCACAGGCCTGTGGGTCATCGCCAACGTGCTATTCGGCGCGTACATGAGCCGCACGCCCTACGGGCCGATTTATGGGGGGCTCGCCGCGATTATCGGCCTGTTGGTGTGGCTGCAATTGAGCACGCTGGTGGTGTTTGTGGGCGCGGCGTACAACGCCGAAGCACTGGGAGCGCCGCCGGTGAAATGAACGACCCCCCGCAGCCGCCGGATTCCCGAGAGATTTCCGTGGAGTGCTACGCGGGACATCGGGCCGACGAGCGCCCGCTGCGGTTCGAACTGCGCGGGCGGCGTTACAAAGTGGAGGAACTGGACGACCAGTGGTATTCGCCGGAGGCGCGCTACTTCCGCGTGCGCGCCGACGACGGGAATCTCTACGTCCTGCGCCACGACGAGCGGCGGGATGTGTGGACGCTCGACGCATTCCGCGCGGCGCGATGAGCCGATGATGTCCGCCGGGCGGCGCTACCTGGCGCTGCGGCGGTCGCCCCGACTTACGGGTGCGGCCGGAAGGACTCCGAGACCAGGTTGCGGACAACGAAGAGGCAGTTCGCCGGCCGCTCCGATAACCGCCGCATGAAATACGGGCACCACTCGGTTCCGAAGGGAACGTAAATCCTGAGCGCATGGCCCTGGCCTTGGATCTGCGCCTGCAGGTCGCGACGGATGCCGTAAATCATTTGGAACTCGTATTTTTCCGCCGGGATTTTAAGCTCGCGGATGATGGCGCGGGCGTGGTCCAGCATGGCCAGGTCGTGGGTGGCGATGGCAGGGAAGAAGCGGCCATCGAGCAGGGTCGCGGTGAGCTTCCGGTAGTTGTCATCCACCTGACTTTTTTTCTGGATGGCCACCGATGCTGGCTCGCGGTAGGCGCCCTTTACCAGGCGCAGCTTCGGCTTCCGAACTGCCAGCCGTTCGACGTCGTCCGCAGTGCGATGGAGGTAGGCCTGCACGGCGAGGCCGGTGGCGGGAAACTCACGCTGGACGGCTTCAAAGATGCTCAGTGTCTGTTCCGTGTAGGCGGCGCCTTCCATGTCCATCTCGATGCTGCGGCCCATGGCCGCGGCGACCGCGGCGATCTCCCGCGCGTAGGCCTGGCAAAGGCCGGCGTCGAAATCGAGCCCGAGTTGCGTGAGTTTGATAGAAATGTTGCCGTCGAGTTTTTCGCGATCGAGCGCGCGCAACATGGAGATGTAGCTCTCCGAAACCTGGCGCGCTTCGTCGGCCGTCGTGACGTTTTCTCCGAGGTGGTTCAGGCTGACGGTGCGCGACTCGCGGTTCAGCTCTTTCGAGGCCGCCAGGGCGTCTTCCAGCGATTCGCCCGCGATGAAGCGGCGCGCAAAGCCGTAGCGCATGCCGCGCTCGGCGAGCGGCCCGGTGACCGATTTCTTCGTGGAGAGCCAGAAAATGAAGTTTCGCAGCATCGAGAGTTCCGTCCCCGCGGGTTTAGTGACGCACTTCCAGCTTCACCGTGGCCTCCACGCGCTGGGCGTTGCGGAGCACCACGACGCGAACTTCTTCTCCCGGCCGGTGCGCGCGGAGCTGGTAGGTGAAGTCATAGAGGTTCTTGATGGGCGCGCCGGCAAATTCCACCAGGATGTCGCCCCGTTTGAGCCCGGCTTTGGCAGCGGGGCTGGCGTCGCGGACGTCGGCAAATCTTACGCCTTCGACCTCGGCACCCATGTCCGGGATGGACCCGAAATAGGCGCCGTAGCCGCCCCCGCCGCCGGTTGCGCCCACGGGGCGCGGCTCCACAACACGGGTAAATTGGGGGCGCGGCTCGCCGGAGGCCAGTGCCATGGCTACGTGCAGCACCAGATCGCCGACGCGGGCCTCTTCGCCGGCCGCGATTTTGTCGGGTGTGTCCGTGGCGCGGTGATAGTCCTCGTGCAACCCCGAGAAAAAGAAAAGCACCGGGATGTCTTTCACATAAAACGAGGTGTGGTCGCTGGCACCGTAGCCGCTGCGCGAGGATTCCAGATGCAGGCCGGTGGTGTTGGCAGCCTCCAGGATTTTTGGAAACACGGGCGAGGTGCCAGTGCCGCCGACATACAGTTTTCCATCGCGCACGCGGCCCACCATGTCCAGGTTCAGCATGGCCACCATTTTCTCTAGGGGCCACAGGGGATGCGCGGTGTAGTAGGCGGAGCCGAGCAGGCCGAGCTCCTCTCCCGAGAAGGTGAGGAAAATCACGCTACGCTTCAGGTCGGCGCGCCGGGCAGAAATGGCGCGCGCTAGTTCGAGCACGGCGGCCGTGCCCGAAGCGTTGTCGTCCGCGCCGGGGTGCACCTTGCCGGCGGCGTCGGGGTCGAGCGCATCATGGCGGCCCAGACCGAGGTGGTCGTAGTGAGCACCGACAACCACCGCATCCGCGGCGAGATTCGGGTCCCTGCCGCGCAGCACCGCGGCGACATTTTGCGTCCGCGCGTGCACGTGCCGGACGTCCACGCGGAGATCGAGCGTCACGCCGGAGATTGCCGCGCTTTGCGGTTCCAGTTTTTCGTCGATCGGCTTCTGGAGCGCGACCAGCGTTTTCCCCGATGCGGCGAGCCAGCCGTCCACGACGCTGCGTTTCACCTGGACGAGCAGGATGCCCGGATTCTGTGGCCCGCTCAGCGAGTCGAAGGGCATGAGGATGTCGCTTTCGCCGGGGCCGGGGGCGTCGTTCACCAGGATCATGGCGCGGGCGCCGTGATTGCGGGCGTTGATCGCCTTATTGACCAGCGCGGAGTGCTGGGTGGGCTGCCGGCCGTCGAAGATGCTCTTCTCGTCGTCCTTTTGCGGCTCGTTGCGGAGCACCACGACGGCTTTGTCCTTCACGTCAAGCCCCTGGTAGTCGTCATAGTGGTATTCCGGGGCGGTGATTCCGAAACCGGCGAAGACCACGGGACAATGCGCCTCGCCGTTTTCCGAATAGTTGAACGGCTGGTAGTCCTCCCCGAGCTTCAGCCGGCCCGCGCCGGAAGCCCCGGCGAGCTCGGCCTGCAGCCGATTCTCTTTGCCGATCGTCGCGCCCACCGTCACCGTGAAGTACTGAAAGAACGCATCTTTTCCGGCGCCTCCGCCCAGCGGCTCCAGTCCTGCGTGGCGGAACTGGTCCGCGATGTACCGCGCGGCGCGATTATTCTCGGGGGTGCCGGTGTCGCGGCCCTTGAGCTGGGGGCTGGCCAGATAGTTGATGTCTGCCTGGATGCGCTGGGCGGAGATGGTCGTTGCAGGCGCGTCCGCAGAGATGCGAGTGACCCGATGCGCGGCGGCGCCGCAAATGAGGAAGCACGGGAGTACCAGGAGGAGCAGAACGGCTCGCCGCGCCCGTGTCGGGAATCGAAGGGGAGAACGCGCAAAAAAGCCAACCAGCATGCCCATACGATATCAGGAAACTCCGGTTCTACCCACGTCACAGCCACAACTTTTGCGCTCGCCGCGGGTTGGACAGGAAGGTAGGCTATGGCTATTCGACCGGATTGCCCTTCCGCATGCACCGTCCGGGACGCCAGGAGAATCCTCGGATGCCGTTGAGATCCAGCTCCCTCCGCCGCCGTGAAATCGAGAGCCGTACGGCCCATCGCGCGGGGC
>DATEQM010000028.1:0-13771 GCA_035272605.1 Candidatus Acidiferrales bacterium
GGTGTTTCCGCGGCTTCGGCGGCGATGGAGCGCATGGCTTCGACGAAGAGGTCCAGCTCCTGGAGCGATTCCGATTCGGTGGGCTCGATCATCAGCGCGCCGTGCACGATCAGCGGGAAGGCCATGGTGTAGGGGTGGAAGCCGTAGTCAATCAGGCGCTTGGCGATGTCCACGGTGCTCACGCCGTGTTTTTTCTGCCGCGCGTCGCTGAACACGACCTCGTGCATGCACGGCTGCTTGTAGGGCAGGTCGTACACATCCTCCAGTTTTTTCCGGATGTAATTCGCATTGAGCACGGCATCGCGCGTGGCTTCGATCATTCCCGGTCCGTAGGCCAACGCATAGGCCAGCGCCCGCACCAGCACGCCGAAATTGCCGTAGAAGGCGCGCAGGCGGCCGATGGACTGCGGGCGATTCGAGTCCCAGGCCAGCGTTCCGCCTGGTTTTTCCACCAGCACGGGGAGGGGCAGGAACGGCTCGAGATGCTTCTTCACGGCCACCGGCCCCGCGCCGGGGCCGCCGCCGCCGTGCGGGGTGGAGAACGTTTTATGCAAATTCATGTGCATCACGTCCACGCCGAAATCCCCGGGCCGGGCCACGCCGGCGAGCGCGTTCATGTTGGCGCCGTCCATATAGAGCAGCGCGCCGCGGGCATGGAGCAGTTCCGCCGCCTTGGCGATGTCTTGTTCGAAGATGCCAACGGTATTGGGGTTGGTGACCATGAGCGCGGCGACGTCGTCGTTCACGTGCCGAGCGAGCTCGCCCAGGTCAATCCGCCCGTTGGAGTCCGAGCGGATGTTCTGCACTTCGTAGCCCGCGGTCGCCGCCGTTGCCGGGTTGGTTCCGTGTGCGGAATCGGGAACCAGCACCTTCTTCCGCGGATTTCCCCGGCTCTTGAGGTAGGCGCGGACTATGGCGATGCCCGCGTATTCCCCGTGAGCGCCGGCACACGGCTGCAGCGTGACTGCGTCCATGCCGGTTACTTCGCGCAGGACGTGTTCGAGGGTCCGCAGGATGCGCAGGCAGCCCTGCGAGAGTTCCGCGGGCTGCAGGGGATGCTCGGTGGCCAGGCCCTCGAGGCGGGCCACGAATTCATTGACTCGCGGGTTGTACTTCATGGTGCAGGAGCCCAGCGGATACATGCCCAGGTCGATGGCGTAGTTCCAGGTGGACAGCCGCGTGAAGTGCCGGATCACCTCGATTTCGCTGACTTCCGGAAGTCCATCTACGGCGCCACGGGAATATTCCGGGCGGAGGGCCGTGGCGGGGTCCACGGGGGGGACGTCCAGGGGCGGCAGCTCCATGCCGCGCTTGCCCGGCGCAGAGATCTCGAAGATCAGCCCTTCATTGATGTTCGTATGCCGCGTCGCTCGCTGATTGCGCTCGGCCATGGCTATCGCCCCGCCTGCGATGGGACTTCTTCTCTCTCGCCGGCGCCGAGTCTTTCGAGGGCCCGGCGAGTCGCGGCGACCAGGCGGTCCACGTCCTGGCGCGCATGTACTTCGGTGACACACAGCAGGCCGCGCTTCGTCTGCTCCGGGAAATAGGGCCCCAGCGGCAGCGGGCCGATGATTTTCTCGCGCAGCAGTTCCTGATTGATCATGCGCACCGAGCGCGGAAATTCCAGCACCGTCTCGTTGAAGAACGGCGCGGAAAAGGCCCGGCGCACGCCGGGCAGCTTTTCCAGTTCGGCCACCGCATAGCGCGCTTTGGCCAGGTTTTGCGCGGCCATTTCCCGCAGGCCCTCTTTGCCCAGCAGCGCCAGGTGCATGGTCACTGCGAGCGCGCACAGCGCCTGGTTGGTGCAGATATTCGAGGTGGCCTTCTCGCGCCGGATATGCTGCTCGCGCGTGGCCAGGGTGAGAACGAACCCGCGGCGGCCAGCACCGTCGGTGGTCTGCCCCGCCAGCCGGCCAGGCATATGCCGAACGAACTTTTCGCGCGTGGCGATGACCCCGGCAAACGGTCCGCCGAAGCTCGGCGCGAGTCCCAGACTTTGTGCTTCCATGGCCACGATGTCGGCTTCCGCGGGCGGCCGGACCGCGCCCAGCGCCACCGCTTCCGCAACGGCGACCACGAGAAGCGCGCCCGCGCCGTGCGCGAGCTCGGAGAACTGTGGGACCGCTTCCAGCACCCCCAGGAAATTCGGCGACTGCAGAACGACGGCCGCAGTCGCATCATTCAGTGCAGCGCGTGCAGCAGCGAGATCGGTTTGCCCGCTGGCCGCGGCGAAGCCCACCTCCGCGATCTCTAGCCCCAGGTGGTCCGCATACGTGTCCACCACCTGCCGGTATTCCGGGTGCAGGGCGCGCGACACCACCAGCCGGCGGCGTCCCGTCAGCCGCACGGCCATCATGGCCGCCTCGGCCGTGGCCGTCGAACCGTCGTACATCGAGGCGTTGGCCACTTCCTGCCCGGTGAGCTGGCACATCAGCGTCTGGAATTCAAAGATGGCCTGGAGCGTGCCCTGGCTGATTTCCGCCTGGTAGGGCGTGTAGCTGGTGAGGAATTCGCCGCGCTGGAGAAGGGAATCGGCCACCACCGAACGGAGATGATTGTAAACGCCCGCGCCCAGAAACGAGGTGTAGCCCGCGGCATTTTCCGCGGCCCGCGCGCGGAAATAATCGATGATCTCCTTCTCCGAAAGCGGGCCGGGCACCTCCAGCGGACGCTTCAGCCGGCAGGCCTCCGGGATGGAGGCGAAGAGCTGCTCGATGGAATCGAGGCCCAGCTCGGCGAGAATCGCGCGGCGCTCGGCGTCGCTTTTGGGGAGATAGCGCATCAGGCGTTGGCTTCCTTTTCCTTTTCGGCGATGAACGCCTGGTAGGCCGCGGCGTCCATCAGTTTCGAGAGTTCGCCCGGATTCGTGGCCCGGCCTTTGACCATCCATGCGGCGCCGTGCGGGTCCTGGTTGATTTTCTCCGGCGCGTTTGCCAGGGCCGTATTCACCTCGGTGACCTCGAGCGACACGGGGCAATAGATTTCACTCACCGCCTTTACGGATTCGACGGTGCCGAGCGTCTGTCCGGCCGAAAATTTCGCGCCCGGTTTGGGCAGCTCAACGAACACCACGTCGCCGAGCGCGTGCTGCGCGTAGTCGGTGATGCCGACGGTCGCGGTCTGCCCGGCCAGCGCCACCCATTCATGCTCCTGCGTGTATTTATAGTCCGTCGGATACATCGCGAATCCTTTCCACGCGGCGAGTCTGAGTTACTTCGCCCTCTTATAGAACGGCGTCTTGACCACGCGCGCCGGCGCCTTCTGTCCGCGAATCTCGATCTGAATCTCCGTCCCCGGCGCGCTCAATTCCGGGGGCAAATAAGCCATGCCAATGTTCTTCTTCAAGAATGGCCCGGGCGAACCGCTAGTGACCCTGCCCACCTCACGATCACCGGAAAACACGGGGTAGGCGTCGCGTGCAATCATCCGACTCTCCATTTCGAAGCCGGCCAGGATGCGCCGCAGCCCCGCCGCCTTCTGGCGTTCGAGCGCCCGATGACCGAGGAACAGGCCTTTATTCATCTTGCAAATCCAGCCGAGATTCGCCTCCCAGACCGTGGTCGTACGGTCGATCTCGTGGCCGTAAAGACACATGCTCGCTTCGAGCCTCAGCGTATTGCGCGCGCCCAGGCCGCAGGGAATCAAGCCCTGTGAGGCACCCGCATCGAGCAACGCGGACCAGAGCTTTTCGGAGTGTTCTGGGGCGAAATATATCTCGAATCCATCCTCTCCGGTGTAGCCTGTGCGGGCGATGATGCACTCCACGCCGTTCACGGGGCCGCGGACGAAGTGGTAATAGCGGATGGGGTCCAGCGGAACCGGAGTGAGCCGCGCCAGGATCTGCTGTGCGCGCGGCCCCTGGATGGCGAGTTGCGAATAGCGCTCGCCGCAGTTGTCCACTTCTGCGGCGAACACGTTGTTCGCGCGGATGTACTCGAAGTCGCCGTCCTGATTCCCCGCATTGACGCAGAGGAAGTACCGTTCCGGGGAGAAGCGGTGGACCAGGATATCGTCCACGAAGGTGCCCTCGTCCGTCATCAGCCCCGAATACTGAATTTGCCCATCCGCCAGACGAAACGCATCGTTCGATGTGACGTGCTGAACCAGCGCAATGGCCTCCGTGCCCCAGATCTCGATTTCCCCCATGTGGCTCACGTCGAACAGGCCCGCGGCCGTCCTGACGGCCATATGCTCGGAAACGATCCCGGAGTATTCGACGGGCATATCCCACCCGCCGAAGTTCACCATCTTCGCGCCCATGCGGCGATGGACGGAGTTTAGCGCCGTTTTTCGAACTGCTTCGGTCGTTGGTGAGGTCACGCGCACCTCGGAACTGAGCGGCGAAACGCTAAACTAGCACGCGCCTGTGGGAGCGTCAAGAAACGGTGCGCGGACTCGCCGCGACGAGTCTGCGCCCTGCCGGCGCCGTCGCCGCAGGAAGCTATAGACTAAAGTCTGTGTCACTGGCGCGCTACTGCCCGCCGGAGAATTGTTCGATCTGGCGCGCCGCGTTGTCGATAAAAGCGGCGTCCGCCGTGAGCACGCGCCCCAGCCGGACGATTTCGCCTTCGGCTTCCTCCCACTGTTTCTGTTCGATCCCTTCGCGCACGCCGGGCAGCGTTTTCACGCCGTAGCCGGTGTAGAGACCGGGTGCATAGAGCATGTGGCGATACCAGGGGCGGTGCGGCAGTCCCGCAGCATCCAGCAGGTGCTGCTCGCTCTCGCGGAGCGCGGTGTTGATGGGTCGCAGCGCGCCGGGAGAGGAGAGCAGGCTGCCGTCGGCGCGCGCCTTGGCCACGGCTCGGTGGTAATGCTCGGCGCTGCGGCTCAGCGCCTCGACGGCATTCTCGAGCGGCGCAAAATTCAGAAATGGCGGCACCGCTTCTGCCTTCGGCGGCTGGACGGGGTGCTGGGGATCGTTGGTGGCGCGGAAGACTCCTTCCTTCAGCTCCAGATCGCGTTCGCGGGCTTCGTCCTGCTCCTTCTTGAGCTGGTCCTCGCACTCCTTCGCGTAGCTGCGCACCGTGTCCGCCAGAGCGGTGAAGTCGAAGGGGAGCAGATCGGCATCGGCCAGGCGCATCGAGGCGGTGCCCACGGTCTGCGCGAGCGCGCGGCCGTAGACGAAGTCGGTGTCGGCAAAATGCGTGTACCAGTAAAAATCGTCGTAGATGGAGTGGTAGATGCCTCCCTGGGTTTCGCCGCCGAAGCCGAGGTTCAGCGAAGCGATGCCCAGCCGGTCGATGAATGCGGTGTAGTCGGAGCCGGAGCCGAGCGCTTGGAGGCGCACGTCGGCCCGGGCGCGAAGCTCGGAGCGTTCGGCGGGGGAGTGCGCGCTGGATACAGCGGCCAGGCGGCGCCGCTCCTGCACGGAAAGCTTGGTTTCCGGGTCTTCCACGTCGCGCGCCACTCCGTTCAGAAAATGCTGCAGCACGTGCGAACCGGAGAAGAACAGGTAGCCGCGGCTGTTGCTGTCGGAATTGATGTAGGCCACGGCGTGCTCCTGGAGCTCTTTGCCGTGCGTTTCCGCCCAGGCCGTGGAACCGAGCAGCCCGGGTTCTTCGCCGTCCCAGGCGCAGTAGATGAGCGTGCGCTTCGGCTTCCAGCCCTGGCGGAGCAGTTCGCCGAATGCGCGGGCTTCTTCCAGCAGCGCGACCTGACCGGAGAGAGGGTCTTCCGCGCCGTTCACCCAGGCGTCGTGATGGTTGCCGCGGACGATCCATTCGTCCGGCTCGCTCGAGCCGGGAAGGCGAGCGATCACGTCGTACACAGTCTTCATGTCCCAGTTTGACTGCACCACCAGATGGACCTGCGCGGGCCCCGGGCCCAGGTGATAGGAAATCGGCAAGGCGCCCCGCCACGCGTCCGGTGCCATGGGTCCAGCGAGAGCAGCGAGCAAGGGCTGCGCGTCGCCGTAGGAAATGGGCAGGACCGGGACCTTCGTGATGCCCGGCGCGTTCGCCGCCGTGTAGCGCGGCGCCGAGGGATCGCCGCGGTCGAACCACAGCGGGTCGCCCGGGAAACTCGAGGGGAAATCCTCCACGCTGCCGCGCTGCACCCCGTCGGCCGGGCGCATCGGCCCCGTGGGAAAAACATTGTTCACAAAGTAGCCGTCGTCGCGCGGGTCGGAATAGATCAGGCAGCCCACGGCGCCGTGATCCGCCGCGAGCTTGGGCTTGATGCCCCGCCACACGCGGCCGTAGCGCGCGATCACAATCGCGCCCTTCACCGACACGCCCATGCGCTCCAGTTCGTCGTAGTCATCGGGCGCGCCGTAGTTCACATAGACGAGCGGAGCGGTCACGTCACCATCAATGGTGTAGACGTTGTAGGTCGGGAGCTGCTCGCCCTTCTGCGAGGAGGTGGGATCCACCGCGACGTTCGGCTCTTCCAGCTTGGCGGTGAACCGATACGGCGCGGTCAGCTCGACCAAGCGCCGCTTCGGCGTGGGATAGAGCACGTCGAAGTTCTCGATGTGCGCGTCCCAGCCCCACTCCTTGAACTTCGAGAGAATCCATTCGGCGTTGTCCTTGTCGTAGGGCGTGCCCACGTTGTGCGGTCGCGCGGCGAGGCGCTCCATGGTGCTGCGGAGAATCTTCGGGTCGGGCAGGGCCCGGAATTTGGCTTCCCATTCGCGCTGTGTTTTCGAATCCGCGGGCGAGTAGCCGTCCAGCGGCGCTTCCTGCCCCGTGCCGGCGGGGGCCAGGCACGCGCACAGGATGGCCGCGGCGAAAGCGAGGTAGAAACGAGTCCATTGGCTCGACATGATTCCTCCGGAAAGTAAGAAGAACTCTTGTACCCGCCGAGCGCCCTCATTGCAAGCGCTCCCTGGCAGCGGGCCGGGGTTGCCTCGGCGGTTTCTGCGTTCCTCTTCTGCTTCTCGCCGCGAGGCAGCTCTGGGTCGCACGACTGCACGGGATTCATCGTGCGTCTTAGGATCGGGGCCACACCCCGGAACGAGTCAGATCCTTCGGTGGGAATGTCCTTCGCGTCTGAGCTAGTGTGTTATCGCGCGCTCTTTCAGAACGACCCCGAAGAGCCCCTTGTTGTTGAAGCGTCTCAAGTCGGGGCGGAGCGGCTCCGCCTCGCAAATCATGGATTCGCGAACAGAAAAAGCTTGCGTGAACGACCGGAAGGCCCAATTGGCATCCACGTCGTCCACAACGAGCGCGCCGCCCTGCGCCAAGGCTGGCCAGACTCGATCCAGCTCGAACCGGACGTTTCTTTCACTGTGCAGACTGTCATGAATGAAGAGATCGATGCTGCCAAGCCGGGCAAGCAACTTGGGAAGCTGGAGACGGCTCGAGCCCTTGATGTAGGTCCAGCGATCTGCATGCCCGTCCCCCACTGCGATCCCGATTTGCTTCTGCCATTCCCTCTCTACCGGAGGGAGGTCAATGCTCCACAAATGGCCCCGTTCGTTTCTCTTGAGTGCTTCCAATATGAACCGCGAGGTGACGCCGTGAGCGACACCGGTCTCGACAACATTCTCCGGCTTGAGATGAAGAGTGAGACACCAGATCGCTCTGGCGATTCCGGCATCACCGTCATTCCAAGTCTGGAAGCTCTGCGGGCCGGCTCGAATCCCTTTTCGTTCCAGTTCCTTCATTACTTCGGCCCACAAGTCCCAAAACCCCGCGGTCAGCCCGCACGGCCAAGGGACACCGAGCCGCTCGTGAAGCTTGCGCTCCCAGTTGCCATCCGCCTCGTAGAGGCACTGAGGGCCACGGAGCTCGCGCTTATACGCGTAAGCGTCCTGCAGCTTCGTCCACACCTCACGTGGATCGGCTGCTAGAGTCGTGAGGCTAAGCACCGGATGCTTCATCATGTAGCGGAGAGGAAATCCTAGCATCGGTTATGCTCCCTTGGAGCGAATCGCATGATTGGGACAATCCAGGTTTAAGGATCTATCGTCCAGGGACGTCCGGCCTATGAATCGTACGCTTTCGCATCTTTCGAGACAACGAGATTCCCGATCGGGCCGGCCCGGCGGGATCAGCGCGGTATTGAGGAGTTGGTTTCTCTTTCCTGGCGAGTCCCGCATGCGTAAGGGGGAGCCACTGGAAATGTGGGCTGAATCTTTCCCAGGTCCTCTGCCTCCTTTACCTCCTTTCCCTCCTGCCCTATAGTGTCTCGAGGGAGAGGCCATGGCTTCTGAAGTTCTCTGCGCCCAGTGCGACAAACCGGAATGGCAGTGCCAGTGCGAGCGGTACTGCGGCCTGTGCAAATCCTGGGATAATGTAAGCCTGTGCGCTGACGGACAGTATTACTGCGAATCCTGCCGCGAGGCCTGCGACGTGGATCTGGCGGACCCCGGCAAAAAGTGAGCGGAGAATCCAAACGCGCTCATCTGAAGCTCAGCGGCGGCGCCGGCCTCATCCAGGCGGCTGCGGCTGCGGTGGAACATTTCGCGGAGGAGGCTGGTCTCGCAGAATCCGCGCGGCGTGGCCTGGTGGCGGCCTGCGAAAAAGTGTGCGGCGATGCCCTCGACCGCGCGGAGAGCAACGAGGGCGCGCTGGAAGTCACGGTCGAGCAATTTCCAGACCGGATTGAGATCGGTATCTCCCACCCCTCTTTGATTGGCCCGGCGGTGGGGCTGGATTCCTTTCTGGGCACGGCCACGGGCTCCGCCGAGTCGGCCGGTGTGAGCCTGCTCACGCGCGTGGACCGCGTCCGCTACGACATCGTGGGGCAGGTCTCGCGCATGATTCTGGTGAAGTACCTTCCCGGAGCCAAAAAGCAGGCCAACTGAAATAGAACAGACCCGCCGCGGCGGGTCTGCGCTGATTGCGTTGGGAAGTGGTCCCGCCCCGAAGCCCTCCGCTACATCTGTAGCGCGAAGGCATTACGTTGAAGCAGCGTCTGGAGCAGGTCGTCGGAGAGCTGCAAGCGGATCTTCAGGTGGTCGCCATCCGCGGAGATGCTGGTCGCGTCAATCGCGCGGGCCACATCGGGATCGTTCGCTGCAACCTGGTAACGCTTATAGAGCAGGCCCGCCTGGAGCAATTGGGCCAGGGTGATCGCGTCGCCCGCCGAAGCGCACTGTGGGGTGACGTGTACGTCCAGGCCGGTGTCCATCTGGACGGTGACCGTCATGGACTTTACTCGCGCCAGCAGATCGGCAGCGCCGGGGAATTGGGCGGCTTCCGGCATCAGCCGGCCAATCGAAATTTGCGCGTATTTCTTATCGAGGGCGGCCCACAGCGTGCCCTGGCCGTTCACCTCGTTCACCAGAGAATAAAGCGTTTCGTTTGACTCAAAGCTTTCCTCGTCGCCAAAGTGCACGTCGATCATGGTTTCGAGCAGTTCACGGTGTCCGAACACCACCGTGTTCGAATCCAGGAAAAAGAAAAAGAGGTCGCCGGGCGAGACGCCGCTTCCGTAGGCATAGAGCGTGTAGCCGCGCACGGTGATGGACGGGAGTTTCTGTTTTTTGAAAAACTGGTCGGCCACATCGGGCGAAAAATTGCCGAGCGCGACCCCCACCACCTGCTCGCCTCCGAATTTTTGCAGGCGTGCCGCGGCATCGCTCGCGGAGGACGCCGCGCCCTCGCCCGATGGCTGCGAGGAGGGACTGGCCACGGCCCAGACAACTTCGTCCACCTGCTTATTCAGGTCGACTCCTGCGGAAGTGAGGAAACGCTCGAAGTGGCTGAAGCGCGTGGGGAGCACCTGCCCCTCGAATTGGGCGAACCAGGAGGCCTGGCGAGCGGTCTTCAAATCAGCGTAGCCGACCTCGCCCACGTCTTTCGGAAGCATGCCCAAGACCGAGCTGGAGATCGATCCCGCGCGGGCCACGCGGGCCACTCCCGCCAGTCCCAGCGCGAGGCAGAGCGCCGCGGCGACGGGGACGAACCGCTGCCGGCAAGCGATCATGCGCCCCTCCGGTCCCGAGCGCTCAAGTAAGGAACTGCGGCGACGCGGCGCATTATCCCGCAACCTCCTGGGTGGCCGCGAGGCGCTCCTCGATTTCCGCCATACGGGCCCTCATGGCCTTCACGTACGCGGCGTCGGTGATGGATTCGAGATTGATGGCCACGTTTTCCAGCGCGCCGCGCACCGCTGCCGCCGCCATCAGCCGTCCCACGCGCAGGTCCGAAATCATGGATGGGCTGATGAGCGGTTCGAGTTGTCCGAGGCGGGCGAGCAGCCCGGCCGCGGTTTCGGCAACGCCCAGCGGCACCTCCGCGGCGCCGCGCGTGGCATGCTGCACGGCCTCCGTCCGTTTCTGCCGTTCCTCCGGCAATCCTTTGGGCAGGCGGAAGGCGGCCATCACGGCCTCGTACGCCACGGCGTCTTCATCAATGGCGCGCGCCAGCGAATCGGCTGCGCGGCGCAGCTCCGCCAGAGCGGTGGAGAGCTGCTCCGCAAACTGGGCCTGGGATTTCTTCTGCCGCGAAAGTTGCGCCACCATCTGGCCCAGACAGGCGGCCAGCGCGCCCGCCAGCGCCGCCACCGAGCCGCCGCCCGGGGCCGGCGTGGGCGCTGCCACCGCGTCCAGCAGCGGACGGGCCAGCGTCGCCAGCCCGCCCTTCGTCTCCAGCGGCCGGCCTTCGCGCGCGGCGGCCAGTCGGTTCTCTAACACCTGCGCGGCGGAAAAGTTTTCGAGCTGGAGGTAGAAGTCCGCGGCCATATCCAGCGCCTTCTGCGGCACCAGGCCAACGATTTCGCTGCCTACGATCAGCACGCCGTAGCGCTTGGCCTCGCGCTCCACCATTTCGAACACGCGGTGGAGCGGCGTCTGCTCGAAGTCCGTCATGTTGATGGACACCTGCGCCACGTTCCGGGCGCGCAGGTCCACGGCCATAGCCTTCGCGTAGCGCAGGCCGCCGGAGGAAAAGCGTATGGCTTTCGCGATCTTCTTCGCAATCTCCACGTCGGGCGTGTTCAGGTTGATGTTGTAGGCGATCAGGAATTTCCGCGCGCCCACCACGGTCGCGCCCGCCGTGGGATGCAGCGCGGGACCGCCCACGTCCGGCGCGCGGTCGGGATTTCGCGGCGCCTCTTCGCGCAGGCCCTCGAACTGGCCTTTGCGCACGTTCTCCAGGTTGGCGCAGTGCGGGCGCAGGGCCGCGGCCTCGTAGAAATAGACGGGCACGCGGTAGCGCTGCCAGATTTCGCGGCCCACGCGCCGGGCCAGCGCCACGCAATCTTCGATGGTCACGCCGTCCACGGGGATGAAGGGCACCACGTCCGTGGCGCCCACGCGCGGATGCGCCCCCGAATGTTTGGTGAGATCAATGAGCTCCAGCGCTTTACCCACGCCGCGCAGCGCCGCCTCCGCTACGCTGTCCGGCTCGCCCGCCAGAGTGATCACGCAGCGGTTGTGGTCCGCGTCCATTTCGCGGTCCAGCACGGCGACCCCGTCCACCGCAGACATGGCCGCGACCAGCGCATCCACCTTCGCCGCGTCACGCCCTTCCGAGAAATTCGGCACGCATTCGATGAGCTGCTTCATCCGCCCTCGTTCGTCGAAACCCGCGAGGAAATGATACGGCATTCAGAGTGCCGTGGGGTAGCACTGACAATCCGGTTCGTGCGCTTCCCAGCCATCAGAACGGGCAACGCCACGGAGCGCGAATCGCTGTAGCGGCGGCTTCATGCGGTTATCTCGTCTCGGCGTGGCAGGCTAAAATCCCGGGATGGCGGGGTAAACCCGGCGCTACACCCGCGGAACCGTTTTCCCGCGCTTCAGCGTCATCGAGCAATAATTCACGCCGAAATAGTAAGGAATCTCCCGGTAATCCTCGACGTCAAACACGGCGAGGTCCGCGTCTTTGCCCGGCTCGATGGAGCCGATGCGCGCGTGCCGCCCCAGCGAATACGCGGCGTTGATGGTGCATGCCGCGAGCGCTTCCGCTGGCGTCAGCCGCATTTGCGTGCACGCCAGCGACATGGCCATAGGCAGGCTGAGCGTGGGGCTGGTGCCGGGATTGCAGTCCGTGGCCAGCGCCACGATCGCTCCCGCCTCAATCAATCTCCGCGCGGGGGCGTAGCGCGCGAGGCCCAGATGAAAACTGCAGCCGGGCAGCAGGATGCAGGCCACGTCGGAGCGGGCCAGCGCGCGGATGTCGGCGGAATTCACGAAATCGAGATGGTCAACGCTCGCGGCTTCCACCTCGACGGCCAGCCGGGCGCCTCCCGTGCGCGCCAGTTGCTCGGCGTGGAGGCGCGGCTTCAGGCCCAGCGCGCGCGCCGCGGCCATGATACGCCGCGCCTGTGCCACAGTGAACGCGCCGCGCTCCACGAACACGTCGCAGTATTCCGCCAGCCCTTCGAGCGCCGCGGCCGGCAGAATCAGCCGCACGATGCGGTCCACGTATTCATCCGCGCCGCCCGGACGGTGATATTCGGGAGGCACCACGTGCGCGGCGAGCAGCGTCGGGACGATTTCCACGGGCTGCAAGTTGCCCAGCCTCCGGAGCAGTTTCAGCGTGCGTAGTTCGTTTTCGAAATCGAGGCCGTAGCCGGTCTTCGCTTCGACGGTGGTGGTGCCGTGCGCGGCCATGCGCGCCAGGCGCGCTCGAGCTGTGCGGAGCAGTTCGTCGTCGGAGGCGGCCCTGAGCGCGCGCACGCTGGACAGGATTCCGCCCCCGGCCTTTGCAATCTTTTCGTAGCTGGCGCCGGCGATGCGCTGCTCGTATTCCGCAGCGCGGCTCGCGGCGAACACCAGGTGCGTGTGCGCGTCCACCAGGCCGGGCGTGACCACGCGGCCGCCGAGGTCCATCTTCCGCGCGCGCCGCGCCGCAGCATGTTTTTCCACCCTGGTGCGCGGCCCGGCCGAAAGGATGCGCCCCTCGCGGATCAGCACCGCGCCGTCCTCCACCAGCCCGATCTCGCGCAGCGCCCGCCCGCGCCGTGGCCCAGGGCCCGCGAGCGTCACCAATTGTTTGCAGCCGGTCAGCAGAAGCGTTTCCGCCATCGTGGCCGAGATTGTACGTCAATTGCGCGCGGTGCGGCTCGCGCGGCCAGGTAGGCACGGTCCCGCTCTCGCGGGGCAGTTGCCAGGCTCCCTGGTGAAAGATCCCACGGTCAGGAAAGCACTGACCGTGGCTACCCGCGCGGCGTATCATGCAGTGCTCCTTCGAGGCGGCTCTTATCTGCGTTTAGCCGAGGCTTCCACGGGATCATCCATGCGATTGAACATTTCACTCACCGCGATCGCATCGCTCGCTCTGAGCGCGGCCCCGGCTTCGGCCCAGTCTCCGGCAAAATGGCCACGGCCCGCGAAGGCTGCTGCTTCGGCGCCGAAGGGCTCGCTCTCACGCTACGACATCATCATTCGCAATGGCCACGTGGTAGACGGTACCGGCTCGCCCTGGTATTCCGGCGACGTGGGCATCCGCAAGGGCCGCATTGCCGCCATCGGCGTGCTCTGTCCTCTCGGCGCGCCGGATTCTTCCTGCCCCGCCACAGGAACGATTGATGCCGCGGGCCGTATCGTGGCCCCAGGATTCATCGACATGCTGGGCCAGTCCGAGATGACCATTCTGGTGAATCCGCATCTGCCGTCCAAAATCTACCAGGGCATCACCACGGAAATCACCGGCGAAGGCGACAGCGTGGCTCCGCTTAACGACGCGATGCTGAAGGCTGACCGCGACACCTACGCGCACTATCACATCACTCCGGACTGGCACACGTTTGCGCAATATTTCGCGCGGCTCGAAAAGCAGGGTATGGGGATCAATCTCGCCTCCTACGTGGGCGCCACCCAGGTGCGCCGCATGGTGCTCGGCGATGCAGACCGCCAGCCCACGCCCGCCGAGCTCGA
>DATEQM010000029.1:0-11059 GCA_035272605.1 Candidatus Acidiferrales bacterium
CGCGCGGCCGGAGCAGGAAACCGCTGGCGTAACCTCGGCCACGCTGGTAGCATCGGATTGCTGGGCTGTATCCCGGGAAACGGGAATGGCACCGGAGGCGCTATGAGCATCCTTCCGTCGGTGGGGCACGGGCGAGTGACCGTGCCCGAGATTCTCTCCCGCAAGAAATTCATTCCCGGCCAACAGGCTTTCACCGAGCGCAAGATTACGTCGGTGACGGCCTACGACTATCCCACCGCGCGGCTGGTGGACGAAGCGGGCGTGGACATCGTGCTGGTAGGCGATTCGCTGGCCATGGCCGTACTCGGCTACCAGAACACGCTGCCGGTGACGCTGGACGAAATGCTGCACCACACGCGGGCGGTGCGGCGTGGCGTGCATCGCGCGCTGCTGGTGGCAGACATGCCGTTCGGCACGTTCCAAAACGGCGCGGAGGAAGCGGTGCGCAACGCCACGCGGTTCGTGAAAGAGGCCGGGGCCGAGGCCGTGAAGATCGAAGGCGGCGAGCGCCGCATGAACCTGGTGGGGCGGCTGGTGGAAGCGGAAATTCCGGTGATGGGGCACATCGGGCTGACGCCGCAATCGCTGCACGCGCTGGGCGGCTTCCGCGTGCAGGGCAAAACCGCGGAGGCGGCCGAGGCGCTGGTGCGCGACGCGCAGGCGCTGGCGGCCGCGGGCGCGTTCAGCATTGTCATCGAAGCAGTGCCGCGCGAGATTGCGGCGCGCATCACGGAAAGCGTGCCGGTGCCCACGATCGGCATCGGGGCGGGACCGGAGTGCGACGGCCAAGTGCTGGTGCTGAGCGATCTGCTGGGGCTGACGGAAGGGCGATCGCCGAAATTCGCGCGGAAGTACGCGGACCTGCGCGAAACGATTCGCGGGGCGGTGGCGCACTACGTGGACGACGTGCAGAAGGGCGCTTTTCCCTCCGACGCCGAGTCGTATCATCTTCCGGCACAGGCATCGGCGCCGGCCGCGGCGCGCGACGCGGTGCCCGCGAAAAGAACGTAGTACGATTTCCTTCGAGCAGGCCTGCAGATCATCCCTCGGGAAGGAGAGGCTTCGGCCACGCCATGACTCAGGACGAAATCCGCTCTCTCTTTGCTTTCAATGCCTGGGCGAACCACCGCGTGCTCGAGGCGTGCGGAGCGCTTACTCCGGCGCAGTTCACGCAGAAGGCGGTGTCGAGTTTTCCGACGGTGCGCGACACGCTGCACCACATCATGGGCGTCGAATGGCTTTACCTGGAACGCTTGCACGACCGCTACCCGACCGTGCTGCTGCCCGGCGAAAGCTTTGCGGACGTGGCAAGCATGGCCGTGCGGTGGCAGGAGATCAAAAAGGGCCTCGAGGATTTCATCCGCAGCCCGGACCTGGGCGATCTGGAACGCATGATTGACTACAAAAACATGCAGGGGAAACCCTTCCGGTATCCTCTCCGCGCCCTCCTGCAGCACGTGGTGAATCACAGCACCTATCATCGCGGCCAGGTGGCCACGCAGCTCCGCGAGGTCGGCGCCAAACCCTTTTCGACCGACCTGCTGCGCTACTACGATATGCTCGCCGGGCTCCCCGTGGACTGACTCGTTCCGCCGCCTGCGTGCCGATGGAAACAATTCGCACCGTCGAATGGATGAAGCAGGTGTCCCGCCAGGCGCGCGCCGAGGGCCGTCTGGTGGGTTTTGTCCCCACCATGGGAGCACTGCACGCGGGCCATGCATCGCTGGTGCGCGCGGCGCAGCGCGATTGTTCCCCGGTGGTGGTTTCAATTTTCGTGAATCCGGCGCAGTTCGGCCCGGGAGAGGATTTCGCCAAATACCCGCGGGCGCGCGAAGCCGATACCGCGCTCGTCGAATCGCTGGGCGCGGAATTCCTGTTTGCGCCGGAGGCCGCGGAGATTTACCCGCCCGGCTTTTCGAGTTACGTGGAGGTCGCGGAGCTCGCCTCGCGCCTGGAGGGGCGCGCGCGGCCAGGACATTTTCGCGGCGTGGCCACGGTGGTGCTGAAGCTACTCGAAATCGTGCAGCCCTGGCGCGCGTATTTCGGCCGGAAGGACGCGCAGCAGGCGCGGATCGTCCTGCAGCTCACCCGGGATTTCAATCTGGACGCGCAGATCGAAGTGTGCCCGATTGTGCGCGAGCCGGACGGCCTGGCGCTTTCCAGCCGCAACGCCTATCTCTCGCCGGAGGACCGGCGGGCGGCCGTTGTGCTCTTTCGCGCGCTCGCGGCCGCGCGTGAATGCGTGGGACGCGGAGAGCGCGAGGCACGGCCGCTGGTCGCCGCGATGCGCGAGGTGCTGGCGCAAGAGCCGCGGGCGACTCCCGACTACGCGGAAGTGGTGAGTGCGGACACGTTTGAGCCTGTCGCGGAGCTGCGCGGGGAGTGCTACGCGCTGCTGGCCGCAGCATTCGGCGGCACACGGCTGTTGGACAACATGCTGATCGAAGAACAGGACGGGAATTTTCGCTGCAAGCTGTGAGCGAAAACCCGCCGCGGCAGAGGGACGAGGATGCCGAAGCCGCGTGGCGGCCCGGGGGCGCGCTACGTCTTCTTGATTAATTCTTCGATGGCTGCGAGCACTTCCGCAGGGTGGCCTTTGGCCGCAGCCTTTTCCCACACGCGAAGCACTTTTCCATCCGGGCCGATCAGCACGCTGCTGCGCACGATGCCCAGGAAGGATTTTCCGAGAAAGGTTTTCATGC
This sequence comes from Candidatus Acidiferrales bacterium, assembly GCA_035272605.1. Classification (GTDB taxonomy): domain Bacteria; phylum Acidobacteriota; class Terriglobia; order Acidiferrales; family UBA7541; genus JOPF136. The sequence goes on from DATEQM010000029.1 coordinate 2,703, forward strand.
GCCGTGCGCCGTAGGCCTCGATGACGCGGAAGTCGGGATCGCTGACTAGCGCGAAGTTGATTTTGTGTTTGGCGCGGAATTTGGCCATGGTGTCGGGCGGATCGGCGCTGCAGCCCAGGATGGTGGTGCCCACGCGGTCGAACTTCGATTTGGCGTCACGAAACTCGGACGCTTCGGTGGTTCAACCGGGGGTGAGCGCCTTGACGAAGAAATAGAGCAGCACGTTTTTCCCGCGGAAGTCGGAGAGTGACACGTCTTTCCCCTCGTCCCCGGGAAGCGTGAATGGCGGAGCGACATCACCTGGCTGGAGCATGCGTCACCTCAGTCTGTGCTCGAGAGAATGGAGCGGCATCCGCTCCCGAAGCTTGGTAACTCGAGATTACGCCGCTGTCTTTTTTCTTCAAGGCTCCGCCATAAGCCGGCGCAGCGTATCGTTCACGGCCTGTGGACTGGCCTGGCCGCGGGTGGCGCGCATCACCTGGCCGACCAGGAATTTGAACACGCCTTCGTTGCCAGCGCGGAATTTGGCCACCTGATCGGGATTCTTTTCGATGGCCTCGCGGCAGGCGCGCTCGATGGCGGACGTATCTGTGATTTGCGCGAATCCTTCCCTCTTGACGATTTGCTCCGGGTCCTCCCCTGTCTTAAAAGCGATGGCCAGCGTCGCCTTCGCCCCACTGGCCGTGATTTGCTTCTCCGAAAGGTCTATGACCTTTGCGAGCGAAGCCGGATTGACTGGTGAATGGGAAATATCCTTCCCCGAATCATTCAATAGGCGCAAGAGTTCCGTTTGGATCCAGTTGGCCGCGGTTTTTGCGGCGGCGCCGGCGCGGACGGTCTGCTCAAAGTAATCGGCCAGCTCGCGGGTGGCGGTGAGCACGCCGGCGTCGTAGGGCGTGATGCCGTACTCGCTGACGAAGCGGGCGCGGCGCGCGGCCGGCAGCTCCGGCATTTCCTGAAGCACGTGCACTTTCATCGCGCCGGAGACGCGCACGGGGAGCAGATCGGGCTCGGGGAAGTAGCGGTAATCGTGGGCGTATTCCTTGGAGCGCATGGGCTCGGTGCGCCCGGCGGGCACGTTCCACAGGCGCGTCTCCTGGGTCACCTGGCCACCGCCTTGGAGCAAGTGAATTTGCCGCTCGATTTCGTACTCCAGGGCGTGCTCGAGGTAGCGGAAGGAATTCAGGTTCTTCACCTCAGTTTTGGTGCCGAAGTTGTGTTCGCCGCGGCGGCGCACGCTCACGTTGGCGTCGCAGCGCAGCGAGCCCTCCTCCATGTTGCAGTCGCTCACCTCGGTATAGAGCAGCACCTGCTTCAGGGCGTGGAGATAGGCGTGAGCTTCCTGGGGCGAACGCAGATCGGGCTCGGAAACGATTTCGACGAGAGGAACGCCGCCGCGGTTGAAGTCAATGTAGGTGTTGCGGGCGGAGTCGGGAAAGCCCTCGTGCATTCCCTTGGCCGCGTCGTCTTCCAGGTGCAGCCGGGTGATGCCGATGCGCTGGGTGCGCTCGGCGTGCTCGATTTCCAGCCAGCCGGCGGTGGCCAGCGGCAGCTCGTACATAGAGATTTGATAGCCTTTCGGAAGGTCGGGGTAGAAGTAATTCTTCCGGGCAAAGCGCGAGCGCTCCTGCACGTCGCAGTGCAGGGCCAGTGCCGCTTTCACGGCCAGTTCGAGGGCGCGCCGGTTGAGCACCGGGAGCGCGCCGGGCAGTCCGAGGCACACGGGACAGGTATTGTGGTTCGGGGGATCGCCGAAGCGTGCCGAACAGGCGCAGAAAATCTTCGACTGCGTCTTCAGCTGGGCGTGCGTCTCGATCCCGATGACGGGCTCAAAGCGCTCCAGGATTTCGGGCGCAAGACCTGTGGCAGTGGCGTTCGGCCGGCTCATGGAAAGAGACGATTATAGCATCGGGCCGCGGGCTGCCCGGGGGCCTGGCGTAGGGAAACCCGGCACGGCCTGACGGCGTCCCATACTGCGATGCGCACTGCCATCCTCTCTGATGTTCACGGGAATATGGCCGCCCTGGAAGCGGTACTCGCGGATCTGAAGCTGGCGAGCCCCGATTTGGTGCTCCAGGGCGGCGACCTGGCAATGGGCGGGCATCGCCCGGCGGAAGTGGTGGACCGAATCCGCGAGATGGGCTGTCCCGGCGTGGTGGGAAATACGGACGAGGTGCTCTGGAACGACGAATCGCGCGCAGCCCTGGAGCGCAGCGCGCCGAAGCTCGGCCCTCTGCTGCGCATGATCTTCGACGATGTGGCCGCTACCGTGGAGCTTCTGGGCGAAGAGCGCGTGGCCTGGCTGCGAACGCTGCCGGGAGAGTGGCGCTCGAGCGACGCCCAGATCGCGCTCGTGCATGCCAGTCCCGGAAACCTGTGGCGCGCCCCGGGGCCGGAGGGCGACGAAGCCGAGCTGGTGGCCACCTACGGAAGCCTCGGCGCGCGCATTGCCGTGTATGGCCACATCCACCGGCCGTATGTGCGCTCTCTCGCGGCGCTGACGGTGGCCAATAGCGGAAGCGTGGGGGCGCCGTATGACGGCGATCCGCGTCCTTCCTATCTGCTGATTGAGGGTGGCCGCGCGACCATCCGCCGCGTGGCATACGACCTCGAACGCGAGTGCCGGGAGTTTGTCGCCTCGGGATATCCCCACGCCGAGTGGCTGGCTGAAATCCGGCGTAAGGGCGCCTACGTGCCGCCGCCACCCATGACACCGGATCGGGGTTAGGCGGCCAGCGCCGGCTCGCGCAATACAGGGAAGAGCCTCTCCGCGATCGCAAATCCCCCGAAGAGCAGGGCGGCGTAACAGGCATCGCCGGCCAGGGTGTTGCAGAAGAACAGCAGGCCGGATTCCCGTACTCGGTTCGTAACGCTCATTTCGTGTCCTCGTTTGCGGATGGGATCAGATCGCAGAAGCAAAACGGCCCGCGTTGGACCACCTCCCCCAGCGTGAATCGGACGGGGGCGCGGAAGATCGGGCCGTCGAAAACGAAGGAGTGGAATTCACCGTTCTCGCCGCAGGGGTCGACGCCCGGGGGCAAGTCGCGGAAAAAGGATTCATCGAGTTCGCGGCCCGCGAAGCTCGAGTCCACGACGCGCGAATCCACGCAGGCGGCCACGGCGCGAAAGCCCCCGGCCACCAGGTGGCGCGCGAGCTGGCGCGTGTCGCGCTTCCACAGCGGGAAGAGGCCGGTCATGCCGATCCGGGCGAGGTTCTGTTCGCGGTAAGCGCGCAGGTCTTCCAGGAAAATGTCGCCGAAAACGACCTTGCGGATACCCCGGGCGTATTCCTGCTGCATGGCCTCGCCCATGCGGGCCTCGTAGACGGGATTGACGCACTCGGGGGGAATGAAGACCTGGCGGAGCGGCAGGCCGATGGATTCGGCCTGCCGCGCCAGGAGTTCGCGCCGCACGCCGTGCATGCTGATGCGGTCGTAGCCCTCGGTGACGGTGGTGAGGAGCGATGCGACGCAAACGTCTGCGGACGCGCGGATGGCGTCGAGGGCCATGGCGCTGTCTTTTCCGCCGCTCCAGCAGAAGAGGACGGATTCGGGCGCGAGGGTCATGAATTCCCTCCGATGCGGAAACGCATTCCGCCCCGAATCTCCCGCCCGAGTGCGGGATAGCCCAGCACGTTTTGGTATTGTTTGTCGAACAGGTTGGTCACCCGGATGAACATGGTTGCGCGGCTGTCCATCCGGTAGGAGGTGGCGAGGTCGAATCGCCCGTACCCGGGAGCATGGGTCAATCCGAGGCCCAAGAAATCCGAGTCCGTGCGTATTCCGGTGAAGTAGCCCACCACGTTTCCCTCCAGCCGCCAGACGGACAGATTGGCCACAATGCCTCCGGAATTCACGGGCCTGTGGAACAGGTGATTGCCCGGCTGCTGTGTGGGATCGAAAGCGTTCGGCGCTTGGAGAACGCGCGAGTTGTCATACAGGTAGTTGCCGCCGATCGTGAAGTGACGATTGATGCGGCCCTCCATGACCATGTGGGCGCCACGGGCCACGGCCCGGTCCGTGTTGAAGTACGTGCCCGTGCCGGAGGTGCAGGTGGCTGTAGGCGGGAGGAAGGCAAAGCTGATGACGTCGTACAACTGAGTGTAGAAGTAATCCGCGGACACGCTGATGCGGTTTGAGGCGAGGCGCTGTTCCACACCCGCGTTCGCTGTACGGCTCTGCTCAGGTTTCAGATCCGGATTGCCCGGGAAACAGGGGTCGTTGCCGAACGACTGATCGAGCTGCGGCGCAACGATGCCCTCTCCGTAGAAAGCGCGCACGCGCGTGTCGTCCCACGTTCCTGTGCCCTTCCGCGCCAGATAGGAAACTCCGACGCGGGGAACCACTCGCGTTCCGTAAGAAGCGTTGTCTTCGGCGCGAACGCCGACCTCGACGTTTAGCCGCGGTGCAGGCAACCAGCGGGCTTCGAAGTAGCCGGCCTGATTGTTCCTCCGGGCATGCTCCCCATAGAGGCCGCTGGGGAATCCGTTTTCGACCTCGTAGCCGTAGCCAGCGGTAGCGGTGAGCACGGTGTTTTGGTAGCTGCCTTGGCCACTGAACCCCGCCCGGTTGAACTGGCTGGTGGAGACGAAGTTGGGGGCATCATTGTCCACCCAACGCGGTGTCGCCTCCGTTCCCGCCAGGCGCCAGCTCCAATGCCGGCCCACCTGCACGTTCCAGGCCAGGTTGGCGCTGAAGTCGTGCCGCGAGTAGAACTCAGTCAGGTCGGGAGGCAGAAACGCCGTCGGGCCCGGCACTCCTGCATCGCTGGTGTTCGCGCGCAAAGCAAGCCGCAGGGTGTTCGTGTCCGAAAACGCGTAGCCGAAATTGCCGGAATACGTGCGATTCACGAAAAAGTCGTTTGGCCCCTGGCCCAGCGTCGAGAAATAGCCGAAGGAACTGGAATAATCAAAGCGGCCGAGCAGCCCGCTGAGATCCGCCTCGCCCCGGCCGGTGGAAAACGATCCGCCTTCTCCCGTCAGATCCAGCTCGGGCGTCTGTGTGGTGCCGCGGCGGGTGAACAGCTGGACCACGCCGTCGAGCGCATCGTTGCCGTAGAGCGCGCTCTCCGCCCCGTGGACGATTTCGATTTTCGCGACGTTGTCGAGGGTGAGGTTCGAGTAGTCCATTAAGCCGCCCGAATCGTTGATGGGAGTGCCGTCCACCAGCACCTTGGTATGGTTGGAGTTTCCTCCGTCCAGGAACAATGTGGTCAGCCCGCCCTCGGCCCCCGTTTGCGCCAGGCTGAATCCAGGTTGCGTTTCGAGCAAGTAGGGCAGCGAGGTTGCGGCGCGGGCCTGAATTTCGTCACTGGTGATAATCGTCACCCGCGCGGGCGAGGAGTTGACTTCTGCCGGCGTGGATTGGGCCGTGACCACGACGCTCGCCGCCAGGGGCGCGAGCGCCATCTGGATGCGAAGGCTTGTTGTGGTTCCAGCGCTGACGTCCACCTCTCGCTCGACGCGGGCAAACGACGGCTGTGTGACAATCAGGCGGTAATGTCCGGGTGCGAGCGACATTTGGAAGACGCCGTCGCCCGCCGAGGTGGCCTCGACCCGCTGCGAAGCTCCGGCGACGGTGGCTACGACCCGCGCTCCACGGATGGCGCCACCATGAGGGTCCAAAATCGTTCCGGAAAATGTGACGGACTGCTGTGCGGGAAGCCGTGCGGAAAACAGCATTGCGAAAAGCGAAAAAGCCAGGAGACGCTTCATGGTTCCTCCTCTCCCTCTCGCGCGGGAGAAAAAAGGTGCGCCCCGTCCCGATCCGGAGGCTTCGGTCCCGAAGCTTCGGGAGGATCAGGGCGGCCAACTCTTCCGGTCTCCTGGCTCGGCGGCAGCCCCTGTTGGCGGACCTTCCCCCCCGGTAAACCGGGGAGTGGCCCGCGCGGGCTTCTGGATGACGCATGGTTTGCGTCCGCCTTACAGTCGCGCGGCGGCGACGGATTTTCACCGTCTTCCCGTGCAAAGAGTTGGCAGGTTGGTCGGCGCAGCATCCGGCCGCCCAGAGTGGAATGGGGCGGCAAGGCGCCGCAGGGTTTGTCGCGGCGCAGCCCGTTTCGGCTGCGCTCGATCCGCATGCGAATTGCCGAGCGTATGACACCCGGCGTCCGCCACGGGCCGTTTTCAAATCAACGCTTCGCCGGTCAATTTCTCCGGCGCTCTATTCCGTCTCCTTTCCGGAAAACGTGACTTTCGGGGTTCCTCGCGCCGTATGCTCGACGTGGAGAAGGGTGCCGAAAACCTGCTGGAGCAGCTCCTGCTCGTAGACCTCCACGGGTTTGCCCACGCGCAGGGTCTTTCCGTTGTCGAGCAGGATGATGCGGTCCGCAAATTCGGCGGCCAGGTTCAGTTCGTGCGTGACCACGACGACGGCATAGCCGCGATCGTTGGCGATGCGCCGCAGGCGCCGCAGCAGGTCCACCTGCGCGGCAATGTCCAGGTGCAAGGTAGGCTCGTCGAGCAGCAGCAGCAAGGGCTGCTGGGCCAGGGCGCGCGCCAGAACCGCGCGCTGTTTTTCTCCCCCCGAAAGTTTGTGCATCCAGCGGGTGCGCAGGTGATCGGCTCCGGCCTCGACCAGGGCCTGTCGCGCCACGGCCCCGTCCTCTTCTGTTTCGAAGCGGAGGCCGCGGCTGTAGGGATGGCGCCCCTGCATCACGTAATCCCACACGCGCACGGGAAACAGCAGCGGCGTTTCCTGCTGCACCATGGCGATGCGCTGCGCGCGCATGCGGAGATCGAGCCGGCTCACCTCGAACCCTTCCAGTTGGACGCGTCCTGAAAGCGGCGGCAGGGTGCCGGAAAGGAGCCGCAATAGCGTGGATTTGCCACTGCCGTTGCGTCCCAGAACGGCCAGCAGTTCCCGCGGGCGCACATCGAACGACGTGGCTTCCAGCGTAAACAGCGACGCCCCGCCTTCCGGGGCGTAGGCGTAGCTGGCCAGCTCCACGGTGACGCGCGGCGGCTCCGGAGGCCGGGGGCGTGCGGGCCCCTTCGGGCTCGCCGAGTTCGCCTGCTCCGCGGTTTGTCCTCCGGGGTTCACGCCATTCTCCTCCGGAGCAGATAGATAAACACGGGCGCACCGACCAGCGCAGTCATCGCACCCACGGGAAGCTCCGTCGGAGCGAAGAGGGTGCGCGCAAGCGTGTCCGCCAGGACGACGGCGATGGCTCCTCCCAGCGCGGTGGCGGGGATCAACAAGCGGTAGTCGGATCCGAAGAGCAGCCGGACGAGATGCGGCACCATGAGGCCGACGTAGCCGATTGCGCCGCTCACGGAAACGGCCAGCCCAGTGAGCACGGACGCGCTCAGGTAAACCACGAGTTTCACGCGCACCACGTCCACGCCCAGATGCATGGCCTCCTGCTCGCCGCCGAGGAGCAAATTCAGGTCGGCCGCCGTCGTGTAGATGGCCCCCACGCCCGCCACCAGCACCAGGAAGAGCCAGCCGGGAGCGACCGGCGACGGCGTGGAAAGATCGCCCATCAGCCAGAAGGCCATGCCGCGCAGCTCGCGTCCCGAAATCGTGGTCATCAGGAACATGATGAGCGCGGAAAGAAACGACGCGGTGATGATCCCGCCGAGCAGCAGCGCGTAGCTATCCAGCTCGCCTGCCCGGCGCCCCAGAAAGTACACGGCGGTGGTGGCCGCCACCGCCCCGGCAAACGCTCCGAACGGCGTGGCTCCGGGCAGCTCCGCAAACCAGATGAGCGAAAGTATCGAGCCCAGCGCCGCCCCGCTCGAGACGCCCAGGACGTACGGGTCGGCCAGGGGATTCCGCAGCAACGCCTGGAAGCTGGCCCCCGCCACCGAAAGCGACGCGCCGACGATGATGGCCAGCAGAATCCGCGGCCAGCGGATGTCCAGAACGATGAGCCGGAAATCGCTGGACACCCGGTCCGTCTGGCCCAGCGCCGAGTGGTAGAGAAGCGAGGCCAGGTCGTACATGGAAATGGAGCGTGTGCCGAATTTCAGGGAGAAGAAGACGATCAGCAGAAGCACTCCGGCGAGCGCCGCGCAGGTGAGCAGGAGCTTGCGGGGAGTCAGCGCGCGCATCAGAGCCGGCCTCCGCGCCGATTTCCCGGGGCCCGCCGCGAGGGGTCGGGATTGGGGGCCGGGGCCGCGGGGAACGCGTCCGGATGGAGCTGGCGGGCCAGGTCTTCGATGGCGTCGAGCAATCGCGGCGCGGGACGGTCCAGCGCGTCGCTGACCACCGCGAAATGACGTTCGCGCACGGCTTGGAGGCTGCTCCAGCCAGGGCGCTTTTCGAGGCTGTTGATGGAGCTCTGCGGGTCGTCGGGATGCGCACCGGAGAAGACCAGATAGTCGGGATTCTGCCGCAGCACCTCCTCGATATTGA
>DATEQM010000030.1:0-7811 GCA_035272605.1 Candidatus Acidiferrales bacterium
ATGGCTTCGTCGGTCGCCCGGATCGCTTCGGTACGATGGCCGTGGTAATCGTGTTTGGCATGCTCAAGATGGGCCCTGGCGTTACGCAGCGCCGCGATGGCATTGTGGATTTCCGGATGGTCCGGAACGGGGCTTGCCGCAGACGGCTGCGCGCTTGGCGCCGGCAAGGCCTTGCTGGCGGGCGCCGCTGGGGTGGCCGCAGAGAAGGCCAGCGCCAAAACGAGAATTGCCGCGGCAAACAGATACACTGCTTTGCTCTTCATCTTCATCCCCTCCTGGTCGGATTTCCGGCTCGATGAGCCGGCGTGAGTTCAGTCGGCCGGACGCGACTGCCCACCGGGAAGGGATTCTAGCAGCGAAGACTTTCTTTTGACTACACTCCCGCCGTCCGTGTTTCAGCAGGCAGACCGAGGAGACGCAAGAACCCGCCCGCCCTCCGTCCTGAATTGAAGCGAGGCGGTGAACGATGGCCCCTAGACCGAATGCCGTTCCGGCGCGCGCCCGCCGCCCGAAGCCACGGGGCTGGCCAGTTTTCCCGAGGCTTCCAGCAGGCGGCATACCTCTTCGTCGCTCACTTCAGGGAATTCTTCGTAGAGCAGGCTGACGGCCCAAAATTCTTGCGGCGTCAAGAGACAGACCACCTCGTCTGCCTGATTCCGCAACTCCTGCCAAGTGGAGAGGGGAGCGACCCCGACGGCCACAACGACGCGAGCGGGATTCAGCTTTCGGAGCGCGCCGATTGCGGCGCGCAAGGAAGCTCCGGTGGCCACGCCGTCGTCCACCAGGATTACGGTGCGTCCGTGCAGGCCGAGAGGAGGGCGCTCGCCTCGATAGGTCTTTTCGCGCCGCTGCAATTCCGCTCGCTCCCTCTGCACGACGGCCTTGACCGCAGCCTCGGGCACGTGTAACGCGGAAACCAACTCCCGATCCACGTACTGCATCCCGCCCGTTGCGATCGCTCCCATGGCCAGTTCCGGGTAACCCGGCACTCCCAATTTGCGCACGATGAAAACATCGAACGGGGCCCGGAGTGCCCGGGCGATTTCGAACCCCACCGGCACGCCGCCGCGCGGCAGCGCAAGCACCACGACGTCCGGAACTTCCCGGTAGGCGGTGAGCCGCTCAGCCAGCATTCGCCCCGCTTCCTCGCGGTTTTGAAGCCGTCGGATCATTGTTTTCTGTCCCTGGGCAAGCGGCGAACGCGAGCGCCGTCCGCCCGTTTCCGCGAGTCCGGGATTCGACTCCATCACGCTGCCGCGGTGCTTCGATACATGATCACCGGGGAATGCGTCTCATAGACCTTCTTCAGCGTGTTCATCACATCATCGTGAGAAAGTTCCGGAGTACGGGCCGAGGCTCGGGCCGATGCATGTACCACCACATCGTCCATGGAGAGAATCCCTTCCAGGCGCCCGTGCGTGTTGACCACAGGCAACCGGCGCACCTTGTGGCGCGCCATGGTTTCGAGCGCCACGTGGATGTCGTCCTGAGGGGCGCACACGTAAGCCTTTGTAGGGGGAACTTCACCAACCGTGATGTCTCCCGCCACTCGATTCCGGGTGCCCAGCGTGAGGAACAGGTCACGATCGGTGACCACCCCCACCACCCTCCCGTTTCCATCCACCACGGGAAGAATTCCGCAATCGCGGCTCCACAACAGCGCCGCCGCCTCTCCTAGATTCGTATTTGTTGTGCAATAGACCGGAGAACCTGTCATTACGTCCTTAACTCTCATAGGTCACCTCAGTGTCTAGTTCAGGCAGGCTCGACGCATTGCCGCGCGGCTGTTTGCTGATCGCAGGCTTCTTCGGCACAGGCGCCACGAAGCAAGCGCAGACTGGCCGGGTTTGGAACGGGTGCGGTCGCCCCGCTTCGTGAGTGGGCAGCCGAGTCGGGCCACGTCGAATCCCCCTTTTCATCCGGATAGCATCATCTCCATCCCGCTCGCCCGCCGCCGTAGCGTGTATCACTGCAGCAGGTGACCCGCATCACGGCCTTCCCATCTGTCTTGGAGTAGCAAAGAAAGGGGGAGGGACGAAGAACGCGGTGGCCGAGAGGCTCTGTGACTTCACGGATTTCAGCCATTCGGCAAGTTGGCAAGCCCACGTTGCTGAGCGCAGGCCAGGAGCAGCCAAAGGCTCAGCGCGTCTCCGATTCTTCGTTCCTTCCCGAACCGTTCAACCCCGAACCGGAAACCAATGAGCCTGCCCGCCGTGCTGGACTGAGTGCCGCGGCGCCGCGCCCCCTTTGGCAGTTAGGTATCGTCGAACTCACCGGGCACAACCTCGAGGCACGAGGCCGCGAAGAGGTCAATCGCCTGCTTCACGAGGGATGGCATCTGCTGCACATTTACACGCTGAAGTACCGCGACAACGGCGTGTGGTGCGAGCGGCCCATGGCCATTCTCGGAAGGGCGCGAGCGCCAGACGAAAAAGACGTGGGGACCGAGGCGGAACCAGCGGGTGGAGCGAGTCCGGGGAATTCGCCGCCTGCCACGGAACAGGACGCCACGAAGTTACCCGCTCCACACACACCCGCTACCGGCCGGGGCGCTGGACCTCGGCGGCGTCGCTGTTCGGGACTTGCTGAAGAGCCCCAGGAATGAAAATGCCGCGGTTGATGGCGCCGTGCGGGAAGGAGCACGCCAATGAGTACGACGGGAAGTCAGAAACCATCCGGACTCGACCGCGAAATTGGGATGGCAATCGGCAGAAAGACGCTTTCCGCAACGCTCGCCATGCCGGACCGGCCTAAAGGCATCGTCCTATTTGCGCACGGCAGCGGCAGCAGCAGGCACAGCCCGCGGAATCGTTACGTGGCTGGGGTGCTTCAATCTGCCGGGATGGCCACCCTGCTGCTCGATTTGCTGACGCCGGACGAGGAAGCGATAGATGAGCGAACTGCGGAGTTCCGTTTTGATATTCCGCTGCTGGCGGACCGGCTCGTCGCCGCGACGGAGTGGATCGAGCACGATCCGGAGACGAAAGACCTGAACGCGGCCTATTTCGGAGCCAGCACGGGCGCGGCGGCGGCGCTGATGGCCGCTGCCAGACTGCCCGATATGGTATCGGCCATCGTCTCGCGCGGAGGCCGGCCGGATCTCGCAGAAGACTCTCTTCGATTCGTCGAGGCGCCGACTCTGCTGATCGTCGGCGGCAATGACGAGCCGGTGCTCGAGCTGAATCGTTGGGCCTACGACAGGCTTCCGTGCGCGCGGAAGAAGCTGTTGATCGTTCCGGGCGCCACGCATTTGTTCGAAGAGCCAGGCGCTCTCGGAGAGGTGGCGCACGCGGCCGCGGATTGGTTCGCGCGATACATCGCGACGCGCTCCGCCGGGCCCGGCGTTCTCGCTGGCAAGGCCAAGGTCTGAATCCACAGCAGGATCCACGAACGAAGTCGCAGGCCCGGTGCGGCACGGGTTTCGCCTGAACACAGGAATAGACCGGCTTTCGGCTGGATGTGGAGAGTTCCAAATTCTCCGAGGCGACCGATCGGGGTGTCGCGGACCAAGCTCGCGGTTCGGCCGATCAGCTTGCCGCGGCGACGAGTTGGTTGATCTCGATGGAGATCTGGGGCGGATGTAGCAGCGTGTTGTGAATCAGGCAGTGGTGGATGGCCTGTTCGACTCCGGCCCGGTGCTGCTCGCTCACTTCCACCGGCAATTCCACCTCGATCCGGAAATCGGCCAGCCGCGGCGGGTTCTTGGCCTTTTCCGCCGTCACCTTGATCCGGGTTCCCTCGGTGGCCAATTCGTGCTTGCGCAAATACTGGGCTGCGTAGAAGCCGGCGCACGAGCCCAGCGAGGCCAGGAACAGCTCCGGCGGAGTCATGCCCTCATCGTAGCCGCCATTCTCGATGGGCTGGTCACACGGGATCGTGTGCGTCCGGGCCTTGATCTCGAACTGAAGATCGCCAAGATGTTCGATGAAAACTTCCATGATTGCCTCCTCGCTCGTTACGGCAAGGCCGAGCGCGATTCCGCGCAGCGCCTTCCCGCGCCGGGCTGGGCGATTCGCCCTGGATCGGCGGGGCGAACCGTCATCCCCACTCGTTTTAGATTGTCGCTGGTCCATTACCCAGTCTCCGTGAGGCGCGTCACAGCGGCCTGTGACGAATTGGAGGAATCAGACACGGCTGCTCGTGCCGGGCCCGGGGGCGGCTTGCCGATGGCAGGCGATTCTCTCGGGGTTACGGAGTGCAAGTTTACGCGGGATATTGCTCGTAACGTGAGCAGGCTATGCTTCGAGGCCTGGCGGTTCTACACGGTTTCTTTTTCGCCCGCTGTGATCTGGATTTGGACCTCGCGCGTGCCCAGCGCCGGGTGCGTGGCGCGCAGGCGCACGATTCCCGGCTCGTCCTTGGCGCGCACCCAGATGGCTCCGCACCCGCCCATCAGGCTGAACGGGTTGTCGCCGATGATTTCCGCCGGGCCTTCCAGGTGGAACGCGATGGCCGCGGTCGAATAGCGGCGCACAGCGCCGAATTCGTCTGTCACGCGCAGCACCACGCGCGTTGCATCGGCGCCATCGGCCACCAGGCGCGTGTCGTCCGCAACCGCCACGAAGTGCCGGTCCACGCCGCTGCTCGCGCATTGCTTCTCGATCACTTTCTTTCCGGCGAGATACCCCTCGATGCGCAGGTCGCCCCGGGGAACGCGGCTCAAATTCACCTGGAAGGGCGGATGGGGAAGATGGGCGTATGTGGTCCGGTCGGGATCGGCCTCGGCTGCCAGCGCGTCTCCCACGAAAAGTTTCAGGTGGTCGCAGTTAGAGCAGATCACCGCGCTCTCCCAGCCGCCGGACCAGTCGTCCCGCGCGGCCCAATGGAACGCCGGCTCCAGCACGACTTCGTCGGCGGGATCGCACTGCGAACGGTAGAAGCCCGCCGCGGGCTTCGGCAGCCGGAAAATATCGCACACGCCGTGATAGCAGACCCTGTCGCCCGACCCGAAGTTCGAATGCGTGTTGTAGTCGAACGCGCACCAGCCGATGCCGCCCGCGTACTGCGGCTGGGACGCAATCTGGTCGTGCACCCGCGCGTGCCTGCGGATGTGCTCCGCGTGGCGTTCTCCGGTGTCGGAGGATTTTGTGACGTACGTGTGGCCCACAAATTCCGTGTTCAGGTACAGCGGGTGGTTCGGCGGCCGCAGCGGGAAGCCGAAATCGTTCATCGTGAACACGTCCTCGAGCAGCTCGGAATTGTAGAGATACCGGATGCCGCCCGTTTGCCGCGTGGGATCGAGCGAGCGGGCCATGGCGTTGGTGCGCGTGTAGAACTCGTGGTTGTCCTCCGACTCGTTAATGCGCACGCCCCACAGCACAATCGCCGGGTGGTTCCAGTCCCGGCGCACCATTCGCCGCACGTTGTCCACCGCCAGATCCTGCCATGCCGCATCGCCGATGTGCTGCCAGCCCGGGATTTCCTCCAGCACCAGCAGCCCGGCTTCATCGCAGGCGTCCAGGAAGTGCCGCGACTGCGGGTAATGCGACGTGCGCACGAGGTTGCACTTCAGTTCCCGCTTCAGGATCTGCGCGTCACGCTGCTGGACGCGCGCCGGCATGGCCCCGCCCACAAAGGGAAACGTCTGGTGGCGGTTCAGCCCACGCAGCTTCAGCACTTCTCCGTTCAGAGTGAATCCGCGGTCGGTGAACCGCGCCTCGCGGAAGCCCACGCGGCGGCGGTCTTCGTCCACGGTCGCGCCGCCCCGTTGGATTCGCACCACCACGGTATAAAGATGCGGGTCCTCCAGCCTCCACCGCTTCACCGGGCCGGTAGGAGCGAGCGTCAGCTCGTGACTCACCGGCTCCGGCGACGCCGGCGCGGGCGCGAGCGCCGACTGGGCCACGGCCAGCACGCGGTCGGCGTCGCGCAGCTCCGCCTCGAGCGTCAACGGCGCGGCCTGCGCCTCCAGATGTGCCACGAATGCGGAAACGTCCACTGACGGCCGGTCCGTCAGCACATCACGCGGCCGCGCGAAGATGTTTTCCAGATAGCTCGCCGGAATCGCGCGCAGGGCCGCTTCGCGATAAATCCCGCCGAACGTCAGGTAATCGATCGAGCCGCCGAACGGCGGGATGTCGGCGCGCTCCGTCGAGTCCACTTCCACGGCCAGCACGTTGTCCCGCTCCCAGTCCAGGTGCGGCGTCAGCTCGAAGGAGAAAGGTGTGTAGCCGCCCCGGTATTCGCCCAGCCGCACGCCATTAATCCACACCACCGCCGCGGTCATCACGCCTTCAAAGTCCACGAACACGTGGCGCCCTCGAGCCTCGTCCGGCAAGTGAAAATGGCGGCGGTAAATGGAGACAAACTGGTACGACTTGTCGTCAAAGCTGTGCCACGCGAGCCGCTTGTTCGTGTGCGGGATGGCGACCCGATCGAACGTGGAATCGTCGAAGCCGGGCAGGGTGTCGGAAGCTGCTCGCTGCGCGCGGAAGCGCCAGTAGCGGTGGAGCGGCCAGACCATCCGGCCGCTTCCGGGGATTCTCTCCTCCATCGTTCTCGCAGGAAGGCTCGATCCAAGGGTCAGCGCGGCCGCTGCCGCACCACTCGATTTCAGAAAGTCACGCCGGTCGAGCATCAGGGCCTCACAAACGAAGTCACGCACCCGGCCTTTGATAAGCCAGCCCAGCGCAGGTGTCAAGCACACGGCGGGCAGCGCCGGCCCAGGCGCCTATACGGAAGCATCGCACGGTCGGCATGGCGGCTCTGCGAACCCGTGCTAGAATGCTTGGACTGCGGGCCGCTAGCTCAATTGGTAGTCCCGAGGCTTCGGGAAGTTGACTCTGAATCAACGGCCCCGTGAGTCCGGGTTCAGGATGAATGCCGGGGCGTCAGGGCTGTGGGGCTGGCCCTTTTTCCCATGTTCGTCTACGTTCTGGAGTCCCTCAGCACGGGCCGCTACTACGTGGGTTCGACCTCTGACCTGATGCATCGGCTCGAGGAGCACAATGCCCCTGAAACAAATCCCAGCCGCTGGACTCGGAGCAGGGGACCCTGGAAGCTGGTATTTTCCAAGGAGTTCGGCTCAGCAGCGGAGTCACTTCGCGCGGAGAGGTTTGTGAAGCGGATGAAGAGTCGAGCCTACATCGAAAAACTGGTGGCCGGAGAGCGCAGTTTGGACCGCTGGCCGACCTGAACCTTTTCCTGGCCGTTCTCCGTGTTATGATTTGAGTTTGCCGGGCCGCTAGCTCAATTGGTAGAGCAGTTGACTCTTAATCAACGGGTTCCAGGTTCGAGTCCTGGGCGGCTCACCATCTCTGCCTCAACAGTGCCGATCCTTCGAGACGAGGCCTCGGGGCCAGGTTCGATCCCGAAGCCTCGGGACTGGGCGGCTCACCATCTCTGCCTCAACAGTGCCGATCCTTCGAGACGAGGCCTCGGGGCCAGGTTCGATCCCGAAGCCTCGGGACTGGGCGGCTCACCACTTCATTTCAGCGACTTATCCTCGTTGGTTCTTCCTGAAAGGAAAGCCGTGCTCGATTATGTGCCCCAGCCGGCCTCCTTGACGATGACGGTGGCACCCAATACTATCAGCCGGCGAATATGGACCAGGATCCGCTCATCGGCCAGTCGCTCTTGCACTACAAAGTTCTCCGCAAGCTGGGCGCGGGCGGCATGGGTGTGGTGTATGAAGCCCAGGATTCGCAGCTCGGCCGCCGCGTAGCCTTAAAGTTTCTTTCCCCCGAAATGGCTCAGGACAGCCACTTGCTCGAACGCTTTCAGCGCGAGGCGCGCGCCGCTTCGTCCCTGAATCACCCCAACATCTGCACCATCCACTCGTTCGAGCAACACGAACGCCGGCACTTCATCGT
>DATEQM010000031.1:0-2721 GCA_035272605.1 Candidatus Acidiferrales bacterium
ACCAGCGCGGAGGCCACGGACGCGCCGGCAGCCAGCCGCTTTTCCCGGATTTCCTGCTGTTGGCTCACGGCTGCCTGTTGGGTAGGCTCCCGAATGCGCGTCCCTCACCCGGTCCTTAGTTGAGCGATGGAGGAGGCAGGCGAGGAGCGCGCCGCGGTTCGCCGCGAGAGCCGCGCACGTCCACATCCTCAAAGAGCAGAGAAGGCGCCACCAGCGACGTGGGCAGGCCGCCCTGCGATCCCCCGAACGCGGAGAGCGCGGTTCCCGCGAAGCCGAACTGCTGGCTCTGCATGTACTGGAACGGGGTGAAGTCGTTGCCGATCCCGGCGATGGAGCGCAGGGCGCGAATATTGAATCCGCGAAGCAACGCGCCGCGCATCAGTTCCTCGTGGCCGTCGCTCACATAGACGCGGTACAGCAGCAGGGGCAGGCGATCGCCGGCTCCGACGGCTCCCGCCATGGCGCCGATGTACTCTGAAACGTCATCCTGGCGGCTGAGAGCCACGGCGGGGTTGTCCATTTTCCGGACGACCACGCACCAGGAGCGTCCCTCCTGCCGGCAGAGATCGAAGAACTGCTTCCGCAGCTCCTCCGGACTTTTTGTTTCCTCGGCCTGGAAGAAAACATTGCTCATGGCCGCGTGGGGATCGCTCAAATAGTAGCCGCGGCCGTGGCCGTTGGAGGCGTCAAAATCCGGGCCGGGCCGGCGCGACATGAGCAATTGTTTAAGCGTGCCGTTATCCACCAGCTCGATGCGCTTCGCGCGAATGCCTTGGTCGTCCACCTGGTAGCCGCCAATCAGCGGCGTGCCGTGGTAATCCTTCTGCGTGGGGTCGTCCACAAGCGAAACGCCGGTGGGAAGCACGCGGGTGCCCAGCCGGCCGGACCAATCGCTCCTTCCCCCCACACGATCGAGCAATTGCTCGAAGCCCTGCATGGTGGCCAGCGGGGGTCGCGCCCCGCTCACCGACGGTGCCAGGATCTGCGCCAGCAGCGCGCCGGATGCCGGGGCTTCGAACAGCACGGGACCGGAGTAATCGGGCGCGGGCGGGCTGCTGCGCAGAGCCATCAGATCGCGTGCGGCCTTCTCCAGCCCCTGGCGCACCACGGCGGGCGGAGGCAACTCCGCCGGAGAATCCGCATAGGCAGTGTAATAGTTGTGCAGCGGGAAGCCGTCGTCGGACTGCGTCTCGAAGCTCGCCTCGATGGCCGCCACCACGCGGGGCACGCGCACTTCGGTGCCTTCCGAGGTCATCAGATAATAGTTCATCTCCGCCATGTGATAGATGATCCGGGTCCCATACAGTTCGGGGAATGCGCGGAGCACCGAGGAGGCGTCACGGGCCTCCTGCTCCCAGTTGCGCGAGGTCCAGTCGGTGGCCAGCTTGGGTTCGACGTCGGTCACGGGCTGCTCGCGCGAAAAATCGGGAATTTCCGGAGGCCGGGTCAGGTTGAGCAGAAAAGCGCGCTTGCTGGAAAGCTGGTCGAGCGCCTCTTTGTAGGCCTGATCGGTGGCCAGCCACAGGTCCTGGCGGAGGGAATCATAATCGCCGTCAATACCGACGCCGCCGGTGGAACCGATGAAGCCGCGGAAATCCTGGCCCCCGATGAAATTCGAGTTGTCGAGCTGGTAGTTGCCCACGCGGACATCCACATCCATGAAGCGGTTGCGCGACGTGGCGCTCGTGAGCAGCGCGCCGAACGACGCCGCCACGGTTTTCTGGTCGATGTCCAGCAGGCGGTACTCGATGTAGTACGGCGGAGCCTGGGGCGGGAGCACCAGCCGCGCCTTGGAGCGCGCCAGTTCGTCGTGCATGGCGTGGAGCGTCTGTCCTTTGTCCTCCGCGGAGGCCGGAGGCGCGGGCCGTCCGATGGCCGCGAAGAACACCGCGGCAGCGCAAAGCAGAGCCAGCGGAAGCGAACGCGGGCGCGTCATTTTTCTCATGGGCGCACCTCCGCGGTCTGCGACGCGGCCTGCGGATCATGCGCGGGAGGCGGCAGGATCGGCGGACGGTCCGTGGAACTCACCTTCTTCTGCACTTCCAATTCGCTCATCAGGATGGCCGGAGACACCGCGGCCACGGGCACGGAACCCGATTCAGCGCCGCAATAGCCGTTGAACACTTCCGGTTTGTCTCCAGTGGCCAGAATTTTCGTCAGCGAGACGAGCGGCGTGCCCACAATGTCCACGCCACGCACCAGCTCGTCCGGGCGCCCGTCCGGATAGACGCGGTAGACCACCAGGGGATTCACCTGGAAGGCCTGCGGCTGGCCGCGGCCGGTAAAAGTGAAACCTCCGGCGATGTCGTCAATCAACAGGCCGAAGGGCTTATTTTGCCGTTTCACCTCTTCAATCAGCATTTTCCGCAGCTCGGCGTTGCTCACCTGCTTGCTGCTCTCCACGACGAGATTTCCCTGGCGGGAGACGGGCGCGAGCCCCGTCTGCGCGCGGCCGTGGCCGTTGGATTGCGGAAACCCAATCAGGGGCGAGCGGGACATCTCAAAATTCTTCAGGATGCCGTGGTCCACGAGGACCACGTGCCGCGCGGAAACGCCCTCATCGTCGTAGAGATAGTGTCCCAGCAGATCCTCGTTGCCCACGCGCGCCTGCGTCGGGTCGTCGTAGACGGAGAGGAAGCTGGGGAAAATCTGTTCGCCCACCTTCTTCGCAAACGTCTGTCCTTCGCTGATGTCCTTCTGCCGGTGGCCCTCGGCGCGATG
>DATEQM010000032.1:0-6209 GCA_035272605.1 Candidatus Acidiferrales bacterium
ATCCAATCCAGCCGCCGCTGGGCGGTCCGACTCAGTTCGCCCCCCAAGCGCGCCAGCTGGCGCGCTCGGGGGATCTTCCCGTTTCGAATCTGCATCGCGACACTCTACCAAGAGTGTCACGCATCATTCTGGACGAGCACACACTCGGCCCGCTCGGCTGTTCCGAACAACACTGCGATCACGAGCCGACGAAAACCTCTGCCATCGCTCACGCCAGGGCGATGACTTCGATTTCAATGCGGGCGTCGCGAGGCAGCCGCGCTGCCTCGACGGTGGAGCGCGCCGGCGGATTCTGCGGGAAGTAGCGCTCGTACACCTCGTTCATGGCCGCGAATTCATTCATGTCCTTCAGGAACACGGTGGTCTTCACCACCCGGTCCAGCGAGCTGCCCGCCGCCGTGAGGATGGACTTGATATTCTCGAGCACGCGCTCGGTCTGCTTCTCGATGTCGCCTTCCACGAGCTGCATGGTCGCCGGATCGAGCGGAATCTGCCCGGCCAGGAACAGGAGGCCGGCCGAGCGAATCGCCTGCGAATAGGGCCCGATGGCCTTCGGTGCAGTGTCGGTTGCGATCACCTGTCTCACGGTTCTCCTCCCGGCGAAGAAGTCGAATTATCCGAAACGATAGCACACTCGCGTCCCGGAGCTTTGGGACGGCGCCGGCCGTGCGCGCCGCACGCGATGCGCCGTGCGGGCGTTACGAGTTGCCGATCAGGATGCCAGTCAGAAACACCAGCGCGCCGCCCACTCCCACTTGCAGGGCCGCGGAGAGCGGAGGCGTGTCCATGTATTTGTGCCGCACCCAGGAGATCACCCCGAGTTCCACGACCACGACCGCACCGGCGAGGACCATGGCCGTCTGGAAGTCCCGAATCAGAAACGGCAGCGTGTGTCCGACACCGCCGAGCGCGGTCATCAGCCCCTCGATTACGCCGCGCAGCAGGGGTTTCCCGCGGCCGGTAAGGCTGCCATCATCGGAAAGCGCTTCGGCGAACCCCATGCTGATGCCGGCACCGAGTGAAGCAGCCAGCCCGACCAGGAACGCATCCCAACTGTTGCGAGTTGCGAATGCGGCGGCGAACACCGGCGCCAGCGTGGACACCGACCCGTCCATGAGCCCGGCCAGCCCGGGCTGAATGATCTGGAGCACGAAGAGCCGCCGGTTCGCGTCGTCCTCGTTCGACACTTCCGTGGGCCCCAATTTCTCGCGCTCCAGTTCTTCGGCGCGGTTGGCGTGCTCTCGCTCTTGTTGTGCCAGGTCGTCCAACAACTGCCGGATGCCGGCATCCTGAGAGCGGGCTGCGGCGCGTTCGTAGAAGCGGCGCGTCTCCACTTCCATGGCGCTGGCCTGGCTGCGGATTTTTTCGAGCTGCAGGGGCTGCGCGAGCCACAGCGGCTGGCGCACCACGAAACCCTTCACGTCCTGACGGCGGATTAAAGGGATGTGCTCGCCGAACTTTGACCGGAACAGCTCGATCAGCCGCTGGCGGTGGCCGGTCTCCTCCTTCCGCATCTCCTCGAACACCGCGGCCGTAGCCGGAAAACTCTCCCGCAGCCCTTCCACATAATCGGAATAGACGCGCTCGTCTTCTTCCTCCAGCGAAATCGCCAGCGCGAGGATTTCTTTTTCGGTGAGATGCTGGAAGTCTTTCATGGTCGCCTCCGGGATTCTGCAAAGCCGAAGCGGCACGCGCCGCGGAAGAGGATGCTCGTCACTGGGAATCGCCCGTCATTCGAATCCTTCGATGCGCGGCGCCGCTGTCTCGCTACGCCCATGGCTTTTTGTCCCTGGGTCTCGCGGCAGCGGGGATTTTCCATACGGGTCAATACCGGCTCCGAAACTCTCCAGGAATTCCGGTCCCGGTGAGCCACTCGCGGAACAGCGCGGCCAAATCCTTCCCGCTTTCCAGCTCCAGAGCCGCGCGCAGGTCCTCGGCGCGCCACATCTTGCCGCGATAGGCTCCCAGCAGGTGCGCGATGGCGCGATGCAGATTATCCTTTCCAGCGGCATCTTCCAGCGCGAAAAAGAAAAGCTCGCTCTTCACCGCAGCGTACTCCACCTCGGAATCGGAAAGGCGAATCGACAGGACGGCCCGCTCCGGCTTCAGCTTCTGCAACCTGTCGAGTTCCCGCACGAGAGCTTGAATCATCCGGTGCCGCGCATCGTCTCCCCCTCGCGCGTCGGCCGCCAGATCGGCAGCGTAGTTGTCCAGCGCCGCCATGGGCATGGGTTCCGCGTCCCAATCTGGGTGCACGCGGAAGTCCAACCAGGTGCGGGCGAGATGCCGGTCAATCCCGCTTTCCCCGGCTGACCAGAACTTCGGAACGAACACCTCGCGGCCTGGCACCACGGCTTCCGGCACTGGCCAACACACGCCCCCCGACGGGCATTCGATGATCCAAATCGTCTGCTCGTCCGAATCGCGTGGCCTGAATTCCTCGTCGTAGAACCCGGCGGTCTGTGCGACGACCTCCGCGGCGCGTTGCGCTAAGCCAGGCGGCATGGCCTGGAGCGTCCAGATAATCACCCCACCGTCCGCTGCGGCAAATCTCTCTTCTTGATAAGCGCCCCCGGCCACAAAAGGCGAAAAGTCTTCCTGTTGCTCCTCCCAGTGAATCACGACGTTGCCCGCCTCCCGCTTTTGCCCGCGCTCTCGGCCGCTCGAATGGACGCGAAAGCCGGAGGGAACGCGCACCGTCATTTCCCACTGTTTGGGAGGTTCGCCGCCGCGCGCGAACGATCCCTTCGGGGGCACGAGCGAGGGCGCCCATTCGCCCGGCGGGAGCACGAATCCACTTTCCTTCACCACGACGGCTGCTCCGTCGCGGGGAATTCCGTTCAGTTCATAGCTCACGCCGATTTCCTGTTTCGCTTTGACGGCGAGCGGGGATGGAAAAGCGATGCTCACGGTGTTGCCGGCCTCCGTTTGCGCCGGCGTGAGCTCGCTTCCTCCGCTGTCCAGGCGCGTTCCGCTCCGCCCCTGCGTCTCCGCGTCCGGCAGCTTCACTTCCACGGCAGAGAGGGCGCGATCCCCGGTGTTCTTCACGCGCCAGGTGGCGCGCACATCCAGGTGAGGCCGCGGCGCGGAAACGAAGGCGACCTCGAATCGCTGGCGCTCGACGGTGTAGCCCGGTCCCAGCGGCACGGCGCAGCCCGCGGCAACAAGCGCCACCCCGAGCATTGCCACCAGCAATGCGGCGCGCCGCGTGCGGCACGGGAATGAGGCGTTGCACATGGTTGCCCGATTCTATCTCCCATCCATTCGGAAATGGTCCGGAGTCACGAGTGAAATGGAGCGGCGGACCGGCATCTCTCGCTGCGGCGGTCCGGATGGACGCGAGGGCGCGCTCAGGATTTCGGAGGGAAATCGTGCAGGATTTGCTCGTCCGTCCAGCGGTGTTTTTTTTGCCATGCCACGGTGGCCGCGCCGGAATCGGTGAGCCCGAGGTTGATCAGCTCCACGAGCGTGGCCTGGCTCACCCCGGCGTCCTTCAATCGCGCCAGCGACGCGCCGGACGGCACGGGCATGCCTGCCGCGCGGCGCCGCGCCACGGCCACGATCACGCGGTCGGACGTGCCGGTCAGCCGTATGGCGGCGGCCTCGCCCGACCACGAGGCGAGCTGCCGCAGTTGCGCCAGTTCCACGATGGTTTCGTCGGCAATCCCCGCGGCGTGCAGCGACGCGGCCGCGTCGCCTTCCGCGAAGTGCGTCTTCTGTTCCCGCGCCACGTGGACCAGCAGGATGCAGGTGGCCTGATCCACGCCGCCGTTCGCGGCTTTCGCGAGTTCCGCCACTTCTTCCTTCGTCACGTCCAATTGCTGAAGCTGCTGGATGGAGCTGTAGCGGAAGCCCGCGTCTTCGAGCGGGCGCATGCTCACGTACTCGAATTTCCGGCACGCCGGCGCGGCGAATGCCGTCGCCGCGAGAAGGGCGCAGGAGAGCACGCACCGCCGCCGCGAGAGGGAAGGCAGCCCCATGCCCCCATTTTAGGCGGAATCTAGAACGCGCCCTTGGCACGCAATTCTCCAGTTTCGCTGTGGGCACTGGCCCCCAGCCGCTGCAGCGCAGGAATTTTTTCCAGCCCGCCATCGAGCACCAGCCCGGCCAGGAATTCTCCCAGCGCCGGCCCGAATTTGAATCCGTGGCCGGAGCCGCCGCCGGCCAGCCACACGTTTTCCCATTCCGGATGGCGGTCGAGCACCACGTGGGAATCCGGCGTGCGCTCGTACTGGCACACGCGCGCGCGGACCAGCGGCGCGCCCGCCATGGCCGGAAAGCGCCGACCGAGATAGGCCCGGGCGGCCGCCAGGGTTTCCGCAGCCGCAACGCGCTCGCCCGCCGTCGGATCGAATCCGGCCTCGCCCACGTTGTTGGCGATCTTGAAGCCGCACACGTCGCATCCGGGCGTGCCGTAGAACTCGGTCTCGTAGTCGGCCCAGGCGGGAAGCTGCGGCACGTCGAAGCGCACGTCGCCCGCCGGCGCGCCAAAATAGAACACGTCCTGCCGCGTCACCACGATGCGCCGGCCGAGGAGGCGGGGGAAAAGTTGCGGCAGCCACGGCCCGCATGCAAATACAAACGCTCCTGCGCGCAGCTCTTCCGTCGCGCCGCTGCCCGAGCGAACGCGCACCGATTCGAGCCGGTGGGGCGCACCCATGCGAGCGCCCCTCTCCCCCACCCACCCGATGTGCACCTCGCCTCCCAGCCGCTCCACCTGCGCGGCCACCGTCTGCATCGCGCGCTGCGCGCGGAGGATGCCGCTGGCCGGCTCGTACAGCGCAAACTCGTCCGGCGCGACCGCGATCTGGGGAAAACGTTGCGCCAGTTCGCGCGCGCTCAGGCGTTCCCAGGGCTCTTTCAGCCGGTCAAGCGCGGCCGCGCTTTCGCGATAGTAGGCGTTCTCCTCGCGGCAGAGCCACAGCATCCCGCAGGGAACGAACAGCGGAACGCCCCACTCTTTTTCGCACGACCGCCATATTGCCCGGGCACGATGCGTCCACTTGCTATAGAGGGATTTCTCCCCGTAGGAGAAACGCAGGATGCGCGTCTCGCCGCTCGAAGTTCCGCGGGGATTCCCCGCCCCCCAGGCGTCCAGCAGCACGACGCGCGCGCCGCGCCGCGCCAGATGCCACGCCGTCCACCCGCCGAAGGCTCCGGCGCCGATTACGGCAACGTCGGGCAGACGAGCACCTGTCTTGTAGCGCCGGCTTCCAGCCGGCTCTTTTCCCACCCGTCGTTTTGCTTTGAACCGTTTTCTCATCCTATCGCCTGCATCAAATCCTCAATCAGGTCGTCCGCGTTTTCCAGCCCCACGCTCAGCCGCAGCAAATTTTTCGGCGAAGTGGACGACGGCCCTTCGGCCGACGCGCGATGCTCGATCAGGCTTTCCACGCCGCCCAGGCTGGTGGCATTTCTCCAAAGCCGTACCTTTGCTGCTACGGATACTGCCGCTTCCCATCCTCCCTTCACCAATATCGACATCATCCCGCCGAAGCCGCTCATCTGCCGCGCGGCAATCTCGTGCCCGGGGTGCGAGGCCAGGCCGGGATAGAACACCTTTTCGATGTGTTTCGACGCTTCGAGCGCCCGCGCCACCGCCATCGCGTTCGCCGCGTGCCGTTCCATCCGGCAGGGCAGCGTGCGCAGGCCGCGCAGCACCAGCCAGGAATTGAACGGAGACCCCACGGCGCCCAAAATCGTGCGCGTGCGATACAGCTTTTCAAAAAAAGTATTCTTCTGCTTCACTACCAATGCGCCTCCTTGCACGTCGCTGTGCCCTCCGCAGTATTTGGTGGTGGAGTGCAGGACGATATCCGCTCCCAGCTCCAGCGGCCTTTGAAAGACGGGCGTGGCGAAGGTGTTGTCCACGACCACGAGTGCTCCCGCGGCGTGGGCGATGCGCGAGACGGCGGCGATGTCCGTGATGTTCATACGAGGATTCGAGGGAGATTCCAACCAAATGAGTTTTGTTTCTTTCCGAATAGCTCCCTCGACGGCTTCCAAATTTCCCATGTCTACAACCGTGTTGGATATCGCCCATTTGGGCAGGAATTCGCGATGCGCCACGCGCACGTGAACGTAAACATCTTCCGGAAAAATCACATGCGCCCCCGGCTCGAGCGACTGGAGAAGCGCCGCGGAGGCTGCCATTCCCGAAGCGAAGACGAGCGCGCCGGTGGTCGCTTCTCTCGCCTTGGCGGCGGCGT
>DATEQM010000033.1:0-3526 GCA_035272605.1 Candidatus Acidiferrales bacterium
GGGAAAAGGGCGGACCGAGCAGAGTGTGGTCGAGTCGGACATGCTTGACCCTGAGGACGTCGCATCTGCAGTCCTTCTTGCCTGCACGCAGTCGGCCAAATCGCGAATTATTGAGATTCAGATGCGCACGATGGCCGAATCACTCGTCTAGAAGGGGATAATCGGAGTTCTGCTCAAGAACTAAGGAGCAGAAGATGAAGAAAAGTCCATTCAGCAAGGAACAGATCACCGGGGATATTCGTCGGAGAAAGCAACAAAACTATCGATTATGGCAATCGAACACAAACATTTAGGAAAACACGGGGTTTTGGTAAGCAACATTTGCCTTGGCACCATGAACTTCGGCTGGCACACGACCCAGGAAGAGAGTTTCAAGATCATGGAGCGTGCCCTGGAGCTCGGCATCAACTTCTTCGACACCGCCGACGTCTACGGCTGGGGTGGCGAGCAGGGGGACACCGAGGAGATTCTGGGGCGCTGGTTTGCCCAGGGAGGCGGCCGCCGGGACGCGGTGGTCCTGGCCACCAAGGTCTTCAATCCCGTCAAACGCAAGGCCAACCTGGCCGAGCCCAACACAGACGGCCGCAGCCTTTCGGCGTACAAGATCCGCAAGCACTGCGAGGGCAGCCTGAAACGGCTTCAGACCGACCACATCGACCTTTACCAGATGCACCACGTGGATCGGGACTGCCCCTGGGACGAGACTTGGCAGGCCTTCGAGCAACTGGGAAACCAGGGCAAGGTGGTTTACGTGGGTTCCAGTAACTTCGCTGGATGGGACATCGCCACCGCCTGCCAGGAGGCATCTAAACGCGGCTTGACGGGTCTATCCAGCGAACAAAGCATCTACCACCTGAACAACCGCATGCTGGAACTGGAGGTCATCCCCGCCTGCCGACATTACGGCTTGGGACTGATCCCCTGGAGCCCCCTGGGCGGCGGCCTTCTGGGCGGAGCCCTTGAGAAGCTGGAGAGCGGTCGGCGCACCAGCGAGGAGTCCCTGAAGGAAATCGACAAAAACCGACCCAAGCTGGAAATGTACGAGGCCCTGTGCAAACAATTGGGCGAACCTCCCGCTGCCGTAGCCCTGGCCTGGCTTCTGCACAATCCCATCGTGACTGCGCCCATCATCGGCCCCCGAACCATCGAGCAACTGGAGTCCACCCTGCACGCCACGGAAATCAGGTTGGATGAAGCAACTATAAAAAAGCTCGACGAGATTTTTCCAGGTCCCGGCGGCGAAGCGCCCCAGGCGTACGCTTGGTAATCTGACAGTCGAATGAGCCTGCCAATGGAAATGATGAATCCAATACTGGTCGACGACGGCGTGGCGGACGAGGGAATGGAGGTCAAGACGCTGTTCATGGAGCCGATGGGCGCAGATACGCTCGGCCGCTTTCAGCTCGGCGTGCCGCGCATCTCTGGGTGCCTCACGCCGGAGCGCGCGCGCCGCATCGGCGGCAGTGTTCGCCTCGTCCTCCAGTTGCAGCACGCCTCAATCTTCAGCTAAGCTAAAGGACCGAGCCGCCGCCTCTGATCCCACTCACCACGAAAGGACCCCTATGGGCAATGCCGACATACTCTCTATCCAGCTGTACACGCTGCGCTCGCTGGGCGAGCTCGACCGCGTGCTGGACACCGTCAAGCAAGCCGGCTACGGTCACGTCGAGACGGTCGGTTCCCAGCTGGACGACGCTGAGAACGTGCGCACCAAGCTCGACGCGCGCGGTCTCAAGGTATCCTCCAGCCACGTTAGCCTGGCGGCGCTGCGGGAACGGCCGGACGTTGTGATACGGGCGTGCCGCACCCTGGGCTTCGACCAGCTCTTCATGCCTGGCGTGCCGCAAGAACAGCGGCAGGGCGACGCTACGTTCTGGCGCGCCTTGGGGCGCGAGCTCGGCGAGATCGCCGAGCACATGCGCGACCAGGGGATCGCCTTCGGCTATCACAACCACCACTGGGAGCTCGCACCGAAGGACGGCGCGAAGACCGCCCTGGAGCTGATCTTCGAGGCGGCCGAGGGCCGCCCGCTCGCTTGGCAGGTGGACGTCGCCTGGCTGGTAAGGGGCGGCGCCGATCCCAAAGAGTGGCTGCGGCGCTACCGAGACCGCGTCATATCCGCGCACGTGAAGGATATCGCGACGCAGGGGCAAAACGATGACCAGGACGGCTGGGCGGATGTCGGAGCCGGCACCCTGGACTGGCGGGACCTGTGGCAGTCCGTCCGGGCTGCGGGTGCGAAGTGGATGGTGGTGGAGCATGACAAGCCCGCCGATCCTGCGGAGACCGCGCGTGCAAGCTACGCTTTCATCAGCCGCATGGGAGTCTAACCGCGCCATGTCACGCATCGACATTGGCATCATCGGCTGCGGGAATATCAGCCATTCCTACCTAAAGGGCGCGGCGCGGTCCGAACTGGTCCGGGTGAAGTCCGTCGCCGACCTGCACATGGAGGCGGCGCAGGAGAGAGCGGCGGAGTATGGTGTGCAGGCCGTCACAGTGGACCGGCTCTTGGCCGACCCGGACATCCAGATAGTCATCAACCTCACCGTCCCACTCGCCCACGCGCCGGTCAGCCTGCAGGTTGTCGAAGCCGCCAAGCACGTCTATTCGGAGAAGCCGCTCGTTATTCGACAAGCGGAGGCGGAGACGCTGATGCTCGCCGCCGCGGCCAAGGGCGTACGCGTGGGCTGTGCGCCCGACACCTTCCTCGGCGCCGGCCACCAAGCCTGCCGCCGCGCGATCGACGCGGGGCGAATCGGTCGGCCAATCGCCGGCACCGCCTTCTTCGCCACGCACGGCATGGAACACTGGCACCCGAATCCGGAGTTCTTTTTCAAGCGCGGTGGCGGCCCGATGCTCGACGTCGGCCCGTACTACGTGACGCAGCTCGTCAACCTGCTCGGTCCGGTCGCGCGTGTCGCGGCCCAGGCCACCATGGGTAGTACCACCCGCACCGTCAGCAGCGACCCATTGAAGGGTTCAATCATCGACGTCGAAGTACCCACCACCGTCAATGGAGTGCTCTCCTTCGCCAATGGCGCCAGTGTGACCCTCACAACATCCTGGGACGTCTGGAAGCACCGCCGCGTGCCCTTCGAGATATACGGGTCGGAAGGCAGCATGCTGGTGCCTGACCCCAACTTTTTCGGCGGCGAGCCGATGCTCACGGAGCGCGACGGCGACTGGACGACACTCGACATCTCCCCGCACCCGTTCGGCAAGCCCAACCGCTACACGAGCGCCGGCGCGCATGTCGCCGACTACCGCATTGTCGGCCTGCTGGACATGGCCGCTGCCATCCGCGATAACCGGCCGCACCGCGCCAGCGGCAAACTGGCTATGCACGTGCTGGAGGTGCTGTGCGCGTTCGAGCAATCTTCCGCCGAGGGGCGCCACATCATGATTGAGACGTCGTGTGAGCGTCCGGAACCGCTACGGCTTGGCAATGGGGAGGAGGTGTTCGCGTCGTGAGGACGATCAAGAGACCCGCTGTCATTTGCAGTTAAATCTAGACTAAGAGGGT
>DATEQM010000034.1:0-3661 GCA_035272605.1 Candidatus Acidiferrales bacterium
AACTACTTCGCTGGGAGCGGGTTTACAACACCGTCCGCCCTCACCAGGCGCTCGGCTACCTCACTCCTCAGCAATTCCTCACTCGCTGGCGATCTAAACAAAAGGAGCCCTAGTGTCACTAATCATGTGGACGAGTACAGACGCTTGATTCCTGGCCCACACTCGGCTTAGAATGATTACCCCAGCCTGAGTGGCCATCCCGCCCGGGTGGTCATCCCCAAAGAAACCAAGGGCTCTCGACCCCGGTTCTGTCTGTATCCCGTGTTCGACGGGGATCGGGGCGGTGCAGGACTTCTTTTCATCTGATTTTTATCGAGGCGCATAGTCCGCGCGTTACCGTGGACTCCCAGCCCGGAACTGCAGGGAGAAGGAGCACTCAGGTGACAAACAACTCGAGGTTGGGCCGGCGACGCAGTCAGCGAGTCACCCTCATCATCCCCATTCTGGTTACCGAGCCGCTCGGAAACGACCGCGTGACCAGGGAACACACGCACACGCTGGCGGTCAACCGCTACGGCGGGTTGATCGTTTTGCGGTCCAACGTGAGCCCCGGCCAGAGCCTGCTGGTGACCCACAGCATCTCGCGGGTGAGCACGGAATGCCGGGTCGTCTTTCTGGGTCCTCATCACCACGACAAACGGCAGGTGGGCATCGAATTCGTGGATCCCGGCACCAACTTTTGGAATATCTCTTTCCCGCCACCCGGCAGCAAACCGTTTCTGGACTAGATCGCAACCCCAAGGGATTCGGGCGAGTGCGTGTAGCCGCGGCTCCGCGCGCCGTGGCGTTCCGCCCGAAGGGCGGCGGGAAAGCCACAGGCGAGCCGCGACGGGACCGGGATCTCCGCCCCGCGACGCACCGCGCAAAGCGGGGCGGGCTGTGAGACTTCGCCGATTTTCACCGCCATGCCATCCTGCTAGACTTCAGCGATTCGGCCCCGGTGTGGCTCCGGCGCGCCGGCTTCAGCGGGAAGAATGGAGACAACAGGATGAGCATCAAGATACCGGATGAACTGAAGGCGGATGTGCCGCAGACGATGTGGGGGAAGATCCTCAGCGCCACGCCGGTGGTCATGACCGTGGTGGCGACCCTGCTCGCCGGGCTGGCTTCCAGCGAGATGACCCATGCGCAGTATAGCCGGGCGCTGGCGGCGCAGCAGCAGTCCAAGACTGGAGACCAATGGGCATTCTTCCAAGCCAAGCGGCTGCGCAGCGCGCTGCAACTCAGCACGCTCGATGTACTGCAGAACACGACGGTGGTGCACGCGCTGGACGCCGCCACCCGCGCATCCTTCACACCACCAGCGCCGCCCGCCCCGGCGGCTCTCGAAGCGCCCGTCCAAGCCGCCATCGACGCCGTCGCTGCCGGCCGGACGGAGGCGCAAGTCACCGCTCTGGTGGTGAAGGTGAACGACCAGACGCTCGACGCGGCGCTGCGGACCGCCCAGGAGCGTGCCAGCGCTTTCGACGTGGCGGTGCGGCCGGCGAACAAGGTCGTGGAACAACTGGAAAGCGAGTCCGCCGGACGGCCCGATCACCGCGACGTGGTCGCGGCGCGATTGCGCTACATGGCGCAGCGCTACGACACGGAATCGCGGCTGAACCAGGCCATCGCCTATCTCTACGAGCTCCAGGTGCGCAAGAGCAATTTCACCGCGGAACGCCACGAGCGGCGCAGCCAGCGCTTCTTCTTCGGCATGCTGGCGGCGCAGGCGGCGGTGATCATTGCCACGTTCGCCATCGCGGCGAGGAAACGGAATCTGCTGTGGTCGCTGGCCGCAGCCGCGGGCCTGGCGGCGGTGGGCTTTGCGGTTTACGTGTACTTGTTCATCTAATTTCGGGTTGCGGGGCGAGCGGCGCTTCGATTGCCACCACTGCCCTCCCTGGCCCTTCGGGGAATGAATCCCCCTACTCGGGGGAATGTTCCCCCTTCGAGGGGATTTCTTCTTCGCCCGCACCTCCGGCAGGCCAGTAAGTGCTCTGTTTGGAGCCGGGCAGGCGCGAGAATCCAAGTCAGTGTCGGGCCCCGCACGTGCTCTTTGCGAAGTAGCCCCAACGGAGCACGCCTCGATCATGGAGGATTCAAAATAGCAAAAAAGAAACTGAAGAAGGCGAAGAGACTGAGCGCCACGCAGACTCTATCGGCGCTCAAGAAGAAGCAGTTCCCGCTTCGGTTCAAGAAAGAAAGCAATCTGGAAGGGCTGCCCCGATGGGGCGGCCCTTCCAGCACCGGCGAACCCTGTGAAGATCGGGCGCAATTCGAACTCTTTTGCCAGCCCGCCGTGCGCAGCGTATGCTCTGCGGATTCGGCGCTCCCGGATTCAGGGACTGGGCGTATACGCGGCGGAATCGATTCCTCCGCGCCGGAAAGTGATCGAGTATTGCGGTGAGCGGATCGATTCGCGGCAGGCGGGCCTGAGGCTCCGGAAGATCCTCGGCCCCTGCGGCTCAAAACGACTCTCGATTTTTTGCCTGAACCGCCGGTGGCGGGTCGACGGCGCGGTGGGCGGATCGGGCGCGGAGTTCGTCAACCACTCTTGCGATCCCAACCTCAAGACTCGCATCATCGGGGAGCACATCCTGTTCTTTAGCCGCCGGCGCATTCGCAAGGGCGAAGAGTTGAGCCTGGACTACAAGCTTGACCCCAAAGCAGTTCGTATTCCCTGCCGCTGTGGCTCGCCCCATTGCCGGGGCACCATCAACCGGAAGTAGTTCATTGCGCCTCGGAAAGTGTGCGCCGGGGCGGGTGTAAGGAGCGTTTCTTCTCTACCGTGTTGCCACCCGTGTATTCCAGCATGCGATTTTGGATTTAAGAGCTGCGACGAAAACCTCTACGCTACGGTTTTCCAGGTAGCCTGCTAAACTTCTGCATCGCGCCCGGGTGGCGGAACTGGTAGACGCACGGGACTTAAAATTTCGGTTCGACCCCTCCCCAGGAAATTGGCCTCTGAACTTCGCCTACCTGCTCCATGATAGACTGTTGCAATTAACCGGCCACGCGGGCGTGGCGGAATGGCATACGCAGCGGACTTGAGGAAACTTGAGTGCTCGCCGGGAAACCGGCGATGCAGAACTGCCCAAATTCGGGGAAACCTGCAATGGCAACCCCGAGCCAAGCCCGGACGGGAATTTCCGCCGGGAAGGTGTAGAGACTAGACGGGCAGCACCTAAGCCCTCGCAATCTTCGAGGAGACGGTGAAGGGATAGTCCAGACCGCAAATCCGCCGAAGCGCGATGGCGCGAAGGCGCGAGCGGCGAAAGCCGTAGCCGGTAAGAAAATCCGCAGGGCCGCAAGGCCCGTGTGGGTTCAACTCCCACCGCCCGCACCACCATTTTTTCGATCTCCGTTGCACCGGGGAAAGCGGGACACCTGCTCCCGACCCGACGGTCAAGGT
The DNA here is from genome assembly GCA_035272605.1 of Candidatus Acidiferrales bacterium. Classification (GTDB taxonomy): domain Bacteria; phylum Acidobacteriota; class Terriglobia; order Acidiferrales; family UBA7541; genus JOPF136. Next base: position 3,395 of record DATEQM010000034.1, read on the forward strand.
GGACCCGACCTTTACTTTCGCGGGCTCCAAGTAGAGCCCGCACCCGACTTACGCCACACACTTGATGGCGGCACATAACCTCCATATTTGACTTTGACTTCAGCGCCTCACGGAAGCCGCTGAGGGAACGGCCGTCGCAGCCGGTTCCGTTTTGGCCTGTGCAGGTGAGGACGACCCGGCAACCAGAGGTGTTGCAGCAGAAGCGACCGATGCTGCCCCGAGGCTGCTTACGTAGGAAACCAGGGCTTTCATATCAGCAGCATTCAC
>DATEQM010000035.1:0-10281 GCA_035272605.1 Candidatus Acidiferrales bacterium
GGACAGGTTTTTTGAAAGGCCACGCGCGGCCTCCGTGCTTTTTTCCTGCTGTGCTCCCTTCCGGGCGATGACCATGATGTTGTCGCCGAAGTCCACGGTCACGTAGAGGGAGCCGAAAGGCAGGGCCGCCAGCCGCAGAAGCGGCGCGACCGGCCCCAGCACTGCCGCGGCTTTTTCCAGGAAGTAGCGCAGCGAGACGATGCGCTTGGCCCTCTCGATCGAAAGCACCTCGAAGCCGGCCAGGTGCAGCATGTGCGCGAGCGTGCCGCGCGTGAAGTAATAAAGGTGCATGCGCATGAACCACGGCCAGCGCCGGCCGCACATTTTCGCGTACAGCGACCCCGTATCCATAGTGGTCAGCGCGAAAATGCCTTCGGGCTTCACGAGGCCGTGGATCTCGCGGAGCTGGCCGAGGGGATCGTGCAGGTGCTCGATCACGTCCCACAGAGTGATTAGGTCGAAGGATTCCGCGGGCAGACTGGTGCGGCGCAGCGGCGCGTTATTCACTTCGTGGCCGTTCTGCTTGGTCCGTTCGGCGGCCCAGAAGCTCGGCTCCACGCCGAAGGTCTGCCAGCCGCGCGCGCGCGCCACGTCCAGAAACACGCCCAGGTAGCAGCCGATGTCCAGCACGCGGCCCGGGCGGGTGCAGTATTTCTCGATTGCGGGCATCATCCCGGAGTAGGTGCGCACGCGCCCTTCCCTCTCGCGTTCGTAGACGGCATCCTCCACCTGCTCGTAGCGTGTCTCGATGATCTCCTCAGGCTCGCGCGGGTTCTCGAAGAGCAGGCCGCAGCGGCTGCACTGCACGATGTTCGTAAAATCGCCGTGCTGCAGGCTGGTGCAGCGGAAGGCCTGCTCGGAGAGCGCCGCCGCCGGAGCCGCGTGGCCGGCGTAGAGCACGCGGTAATCCGTGGACCCGCAGAGGTTGCAGGAGACGTAGACCATCCCCCCCGCGTCGCCCACGGGCACCGGGGGTCGCGCCGCCTTCGAGAGCAGTTTGCGGTCCCACCAGGCCGCCCAGGTGACGTTGGAGTTCATCAGAAAGTTCCACAACCCGGCCAGAAGCACGCCGGCCACGATGCTCCACGCGAACTCCAGATGCAGGCCGTAGTGGAGGCCGGCGATGGCGGCGAGGCTGAGCGTCACGCCGGTCGCGGAAAACGCGCAAAACTTCACAAAGCGCACCAGCACCTGCGCCCCGCCGGGCTGCGCCCGGTGCGCATCGCGGAACGTGAACATCTCGTTCCAACAGAAATTGTTCACCATGGCGAAGCCCGCGCCCCCCACCGCGGCCAGGGGCAGGGGCCAGCCGAAGCGGGAAATAAACACGCCCAGTGCCAGCGCCACGTTGATCACCGCGCCGCTGGTCCCCACCAGCGCGTACCGGAAGATGCGCTCGGCTTCTCCCGAGTCGAGCGAAATGCGCACCAGATGCGCCAGGTATTGCACGGCCGTGCGCGCGCTCATTTTGCTGCCGCCCACGGCGCGCTCTTCGAAGATGTAGGGCACTTCGGCCACGCGCAAGTAGTCCCCCCGGGCCAGCACTTCCAGCAGGATTTTGTAGCCGATGGGGTTCAGCGCGGCTTTGCCGATCACTTCCGCGCGCATCAGGAAGAAGCCCGACATGGGATCGGCCACTTTTCCCAGCGTGCCGGGCAGGATGGCGTCCGCCATCAGCGTGGCGGTCCAGGAAACGAACCGCCGCCACACGCTCCATTCGCTCACGCCCCCGCCGCTCACGTGGCGGCTGCCCACCACCACGTCCGCCGGCGCGCCGCGCAGTTCCGCCAGCATGCGCGGGAGAAGTTCCGGAGGGTGCTGCAAGTCCGCGTCCATACAGCCGAGCACGTCGCCGCGCGCGATGCGCCATCCCGCGACGACCGCGGTCGAAAGGTCGCGTTCGTACAGGCGCTCGAGCAGCCGCAGCCACGGCCGGCCCTCGGCCGCGAGCCGGCGCACTTGGTGGCCCGTGCCGTCGGCGCTTCCGTCGTCTACGATGATTAACTCGTATTCCTCGCCGCACTGCGCGAGCGCCGCCCCCGCGCGCTCCACCAACCGCGCGATGTTGGCCCTTTCGTTGTACGTGGGAACGACCAGCGAAATCATCCGCGGATCCAGGATCGCAAGTGGCGAGCGATGGCCGGGGCACCAGGCGAAGCGGGCAGCCGGCGGGAAGTCTCTCCCATGCCGGTAGTATAGAGGAGCAGTGGCAGGCTAGTGCGTGGCGAAAATGCCGGCGGCCCCGTCCAGCGGGTTGGTACGGTTCAACACCACGCCCAGCAGGCGTTTGGCGGGCAGTTCCGCGGCGACCTGCTGCGCCATGTCGTAGGGCGTCCTTCCTCCCTCGACCACCAGCAGCACTCCGTCGCACCAGGCGGCAATGCGCAGCGCGTCCGCCACCGGCCCGGCCGCGGGCGTGTCCAGCAGGATCCAGTCGAATAGCGGCGCCAATTGTTCCAGCAAACCCTTCAGTTTTCCGCCGGCCAGAAGTTCGGCGGGATTCGCAGCCGCATGGCCGCCGGGGATCAGGAAGAGGTTATCCTGCGGGCCGCGCTGCAAAATCTGTTCGGCCGTGGCCTTTCCCCTCAGGTAGGCCGTGAGCCCCGGCTCACCGGGAGCGCCCAGGAGCGTGTGCAGGCCCGCGGAGCGCAGATCGCAGTCCATCAGCAGGATGCGGTGCCCGGACTGCCGCGCCAGCGCGTACGCCAGATTCGCGCACACAAACGTTTTTCCCTCCCCCGGCATCGCGCTCGTCACCAGCACGGTCTTCAGCGGCCTGCCTTCGCGCACCTGATAGAGGCGCGTGCGCAGCGTGCGGAGCTGCTCGGTGGCGAACGTGTTGTGCCGCGTGCTCAGGAAGAAGAGCTTCGACGCGTCCCCCTGCCAGCGCAGGCGGCGGCAGGATTCCAGTAGCGCAGGCGCGGGCGAGGCCACCCAAGGCGCGGCAACCGGCATTGCCTGCGGGGCCCCAGGGGTCACCGCAGCGGCGATCGCAGAAGCAGCGGCCGATGCATTGGCCGCCGGCGCGGGCTGCACCGCAGCGGCAGGACTGGTCGCCGCAGCCGCGCGAGGTGCCGGCTCGGCCGCCGCTGCGTCCGGCCGAAGGCCGCTCTTCTCCCGCTCCGCGCGCTTCAGCGCTTCGTGTATCCGGCTCATCGTTCCGCTATCGCTTCCCTCTGCCTCAACTCGGGCGCCGCAGCCGGTCCACCAGCGTGGCCAGGCTTTGCAGCGCTTCCATCAGGCTGGCGTTCTCGCCGCTCGCTCCGGCGGACTCGACCGGCTGGGCGATGGGATCAATCCGGTGGAGATCGAATTCCCTGGCCACCTCGTCAATCGTGGCTACCTGCACGGGCCGCTTCTGGTCCACGAAGGCGCTGATCAGGGCGTGCTCGCACAGCAGATTGACCACGCGGGGGATTCCCCGGGCGTAGCGATGCACCGCCTCGACCGTATCCGCCGCGAAGATCTTCGTCCCGTCGCCGCCGGCCACCTTCAGCCGTTCCTCGATGTACCCCGAGGTCTCCTCCATGGTGAGCGGATAGGTGCGGCAACGCAGGGTGATGCGCTGGCGCAATTGGCGCAGGCCCGGCTGGTTCAGTTTTTGTTCGAGTTCGGGCTGGCCGGAGAGCACGATCTGCAGCAGCTTCTCCGTGGCCGTCTCCAGATTCGTGAGCAGGCGAATTTCCTCCAGCACCTGGGGCGAAAGGTTCTGCGCCTCGTCCACCACGAGCACGGCCGTCTCTCCGGCACGGTAGCGCTCCAGCAGCCACTGGTTGAGCCGGATGAGCACCTGGCTTTTCATGCGCGTGTCGCAGGGAATCCCGAAATCCGCCATCATGAAATCCAGAAATTGCGTGACGTTGAGCCGGGAGTTGAACACGAAGGCCGTGGCTAGGCTCTGCTCGTGCAGCCAGTCGAGCAGCTTGTTCAGCAGCGTGGTCTTGCCCGTGCCCACTTCCCCGGTCAGTGTGACAAACCCCTTGCGGCTCTGGATTCCGTAGGTGAGCACGGCAAAGGCTTCCTCGGTGTGCCGCGTGGAGAACAGAAAACGCGGGTCCGGGTTCACATTGAACGGGTTTTCGCGCAGTCCGAAAAATTTCTTGTACATGAAATTGCCGCGCCAGCCTCAAACGTCCGCCAGCACGCTCTCCTCTTTCTCCCCGTTTTCACTCCGCGCCGCCCGCGAGCCGCCCCGGCCCTCTAAATCTTTCCCCTCCGGCGCGTCCGCCGCCGGAATCACCGCGAGCGTGGGCAGCTCGAGGTAGTGCTCGATGTCGCCCTCCGTCCGCAGCGTCTTGTCCCTCAGTTCGCCCAGCACCACCACGAGCAGGCCCACGCCGAACCCGCCTCCCGCTCCACCCAGCGTAAAGAGGATGGGATCCGGAAAGGAGGGCGCCGCGGGCAGATTCGCCGCTTCCACCAGTCGGAACGCGCTCCGGCTCCGCTCGATTTGGATGGCCTTCATCATTTCGCTCTGTTTGGCGAGCAGGTCGTTGTAGTTCGTCCGGGCGGCTTCGCGGTCCAGCGTCAGTTGCTTGTACTCCTGTTCGAGGGTCGCGCCATTCTCCAGCCGCGCCCGCGCCGCCTGGATTTCTCCTTGCAGGCGGCCCTGCTCGGCGGTTTTCTCCTGGACGGTCCGGTCGAGCTCTTGCACCTGCGCCCGCATCTGCGCCACCTGCGGCGGCTCGGGCGCCGGCGCCGCATCGGACTTCTTCGGCGCAGCCGCCGCCTTTCTTGCTTCGTCAATCTTCCTCTGGAGCTGCGCGATGTCCGTCCGGAGCTTCGCCACGTCCGGATGATCCGGCGTATAACGCGCCTCGAGCGTCACCAGCTGGGCCTGCTCTGTAGCCATCTCCTGCTCGAGCGCCCGCACGTTCGGGGGGTCCGCAGCCTGCCGGGCCTGCGACCCGGCCGACTCCATGGTCCGGATGGACTCGGTGAGGGCCGCCCTCTCCTGCAAGGCACGATTCAGCACCCCATTCACGGCCTCCAACTGCACGCTGTACCCCATCAGGCTGTTCTGCGCCTCCGCCTCGTCGCCGCTAGGCTCGCCGCCGTGGCGGCGTTTGAACGCGGCCAGCTTGGCTTCCTGCGCGTCGAGCTTCCGCTTCGCCTCGGCGATTTGATCGTTCAGAAACTTGTCGGTCACCTGCGGGTGGTCTGTGGCGCTTGCCTCCGTGAATATCCTCACGATTGTGGCGCACGCCTCCTTGGCGGCCTGAGGATCGCGGGCGGTGAACGAAACCGTGAATCCGCCAGCGGTTGGCCTCAGCACGATGTTCCTGCGAATCTCCGCCAGAGGATCCTCAGTCGAATCCCTGCTCCTGTCGGGCGAATGGTCCGCGACCCGCTCGACCAGCCCTGGCACCGCCTGGAGCCGCTCTCGCGTCAGGGCTTGTCCCTCGAGCGCGGAAACTTCTTGCGGCTCCGGCATCCCGCTGCGCGCCCCGAGATTTCTCGTCCACTCAATGACAGCCGTGGAGGTGTATTTCGCCGGCACGGTGCGCGAGAGCGCGTATCCCCCCGCGACACCCAGCAGGAGGCATACGAGCGCCCACTTCCTTCTCCTGCGCCAGATTTCCAGATACTCCGACGCGGAAAGATGCCGATGACCCAGCATGGAGATTTATTCGCCGTTCCCTTCTGCCCGTTCCCGGGCTCGCCTAATCCAATGGATGGGGCCGCGTGGACCAGGTGAACGACATCCCGCCGATCTGCGTGAGAGCGATCGAGCCGGCGCACGGCATGCCGCTCACGCACATGAAGGCAGTTCCGGTCTGGCGCGAGACATTGTAGTAAAAGCGGAAACTCGAATAGTGTCCCAGGGGCCGCGAAACCGAAGCGCCGCCATTCCAGGTATTGAACGTGGCCGTCGTGCCTGGAGTGACGGTGGTGGCCGTCTGTTCCAGGGAGGTGTTGCGGGCGTAACCTCCCGTAAAACCAATCGTCCACAGGCGCGAAACCAGGCGCGTCAGGCCTGCCGTCAACTGGTCGTTGGTCGTTCCGGGCAAATATCCTGAACCGGCCGACACCCCGTGGGTGTACTGCGCGCTCACAGTTCCGTTTCGTGTCGAGTAGTCCAGCGTGCCGAACGTCGACCAGCTCACCGAATTCGCGCCGCCGGTCACCGTGGTCTGCGGGGGTTGCGGCGTGAAATGGGAAATTACTGGACCCGCGGAAAGGGACATGTGCAGCCGTTGCTTGATGAGCCTCCGGTATCCCACTTGCACGTAATTTGAGGTGAATCCGGAAATGCCGGAAGGATAGTCGAGGATAGAAGCCATGTAGCTGAAGCTGATCGTGTCGCGCACCGTGAACGACTTGTCGTACCCGAACCGCGCGGTCACGTTGCGGGAGTTCAGGAGATCGTTGCCGAGGAAATGGAGAAAGCCCACGGTGCCGGAAAAGTTCACGGACGAAGTCGGATTCACGGCGTATTGGGCCTGCATCACCGTGGCGCTGGAAAATTGGGAAACATTCGGGGACTCAATCGTTTGGGTGGGCACCACAAAGGGGTTAAATCCCGTTCCCACGCCGACCCCCGGCAATCCCGTAGAGCTGCCACCCAGCAATCCCTGGCCACCCAGGCCGAACGCGGAGCTGGGCAAGTAGGCGAAATTCTCTCCCATCAGCACGTTCCAGCGCCCCGAGGTGATTTTTTCAATCAGGTTGAGCTTCTGCACCACGCTGTTCGGCTGCGTCTGCATGGCGTAGATCAGGCCTCCGGTCGAGTCCTCCAGCGAGAACACGGAATTGCGCTGCACCGCCTGCAGCGTGAAGCCTGCGGAGATCGAGGTTATCTCGTCCCCCTGGCTGGCCCCCGACGTGGATGCATAGCCCCCATTCGAGTCGTACACTTCCTGCACGGTGAGCCGCGGGATCACAAAACTGCGATCGGGGGGCAACTCCCCGACGGTGTACTGCTGCACGCCCCCCACCGGCCCCGGATTACCGCCCTGCTGCGCGCGGAGCGCAGGCGCTGCCAAGGTGAGACCGCACGCCAGGGCCAGCAGCAGGATCAGGTTTCGCGTGTGCCGAAAATCCATCCGACGCTCTCCGTCAGGGGACCACGACTGTGTCGCCCGGTTTCAGTTCCACGTTCTGCTCTGTGTTCTGTCCTTTGACCACGGCCTTGTAGTTGAACGGGTATTTCACCTGCTTCCCGTTTTCGTTCCGAAGCACGTAAATCCCCTTGATGTTGGCGAACTGCGTGAAGCTCCCCGCGCTCGCCAGGGCCTGGAGCACCGTCATTCCGTGCGTCAGGGGAACCACGCCCGGATGGCTCACCTCTCCCATCACGTAGACGCGGCGGCTATTCACTGCGGTCACGATCACCGTCACCACCGGGTCGTCTATGTACTTCTTGAGCCCGTCGCGGATGGACGCTGCCAATTGCTGCGGAGTGAGTCCCGCTGCCTGTACGTCGTTGAGCAGCGGCAGGGAAATCTTTCCATCCGGCCGCACCGGGACCGACCGGCTCACATCGGCCTCCTTCCACACATTGACGGTCAGTACGTCCTCGACCCCGATGAGGTAGTTGGAATCGTCGTTCGCCTCTTTCGCCTGCGCGGTCGCTGCGTTCGTTGTCGTGCCGGCTTTCTCTTGAGACTTTGCGTTCTTATTGGCCGCGGCGCCCTGCTGCGCCACAGCCGCTGCGGGCAAACAGAAAACCGCCAACAGCGCCAGAATCTGTCCTCGCCTCCACATGACTCTCCTCCCTCACCCGTCCGGTTAGTCCCCCGCCACTTCCTCCGGCGCAATCTGCTTCAGTTTGTAGAGCAGCGCCTTGTAGCTGATGCGCAGCTCCATGGCTGCCCGCTTCCGGTTCCAGCGCGTCCGCGCCAGCGCCTTCAGGATCATCTCCCGCTCCGCCTGCCGCGATGCCGCCCGCGACGCTTCTTTCAGCGACACGCCCGTGGCCTTGGTCCGGGAAGCCGGCGCGGCCGCGGCCTCCACAAATTGAAACGCTTCCCCGCCAAGCACCACCGCTTGCTTCATGGTGTTTTCCAGCTCGCGGATGTTTCCCGGCCAGGCGTGTTCCTGCAAGACCTGAATCTCCGCGGCGCTCAGCGCGGGCTGCGGCCGTCCGAAGAGCGCCGCGTATTTCCCCAGAAAGTATTCCGCGAGCGACGGGATGTCTTCCCGGCGGTGGCGCAGGGGAGGAAGCCGCAGGCACACGCCATTCAGGCGGAAATAGAGTTCCTCGCGGAAGCGTCCGGCGCGCATCAATTCCTCGAGATTTCGCGTGGTTCCGCAGATCAGCCGCGGCAGCGTCGCGCTCCCGGAAACCTCCCGCTCGGCCAGCGTTTGCAGCAGCCGCGTCTGCCCCGCGGGCGAGAGGTCGGCCGCCTCGTCCAGGTAGAGTGTGCCCGCGCCGCGATCCATCCCTTCCAGAGACAACTGTTCGGGCGCCGCGCTGGACCCCAGAATCTTCCGGAACGTGTGCCCGCGCCGCGAAGAGTGCTGGTGCAGGTGCTGCGCCGCCACATCCTTGCCAGTCCCGCTCTCTCCGATCAGCAGCACCGGGATTTCGGTCGGCGCGATGTCTGCCATCACTTGCTCAATCGCTCGCATCGAGGAACTCACCGACTCGACGTAGTTGTGGTTCTCCACGACCCTCGCGGGCGGCGGTTCCATCGGAATGGGTTCAACATGTCGTGTGGCCATTCTTCCTCCAGGAACCCAAAAGCACTTTGCGGACGCCGAGACAGGCGTCTCGGAGCTTCCCCGCAGGCTGGAGCTTTGCACACCATGTGCCAGACCCAGCAGAGCTCCGCGGGGGGGACAAACTCCGTTAAGCCATTGACACGGCAAGGATTACGAGCCTCCTGGACCAGCCATAAGCCTGCTCTGTTTCGCAGAGGATTTGAAAAGTTTAGCACTAAGTGGAATTAGATTTCCCCTGCTTCCTTTTATTCTGGTGTCCGTGGGGTCAACTGGCCGGCACCGCAGATGCCAACACGCTTATTTGCAGCGCTTTACAGATCGAGTTGCCGAATTCGCTGTACGGAAGGGACACATCCTCCCATGGAGGAATTCTTTTTCCATTAAAACCCCTCCACGTTGTGTCAAAGTGCTCTTTTATAGGCTTAATCCGCACATCGGAGGCTCATTATCTCCCCTGGCGGTGCCGAGGTGTGGCAGGCATCTTGCTGCTCAATGGGTCGAGGCCGGCTTGCCGATCTCCCTCTCGAACCCCCGGGCTCTGTAGGGTCCGAACCACCGGGGGCACGGGTCGACCTCCCTGGCGGAGAGCGTGGCGGTCAGCCTCGCAGCGCATTTTGTGGCAATCTGGAGGCGGCATGCGCGCAGCGGGAGGCGAGAGAATGTCAGCCTTCGGTGGAATGTGCCGGCGGAGATATGAGACTGCGCTCCAGAAATCATGAGCCGGGGAGCATGAAAATTACCAGCCGATGGATCAACGCGCCGCTGCCCTTGCGATCCTTGAGTTCCCGCCGGATCGCCGGCGCAGCCCTGGTGGCCCTGCTCGTCCTCGCGTTTTCCGCCTGCTCGCGCGATCCGAACGTGCGCAAGCAGAAGTTTCTGGAGAGCGGCAACGAGTATTTCGCCAAAGCGCAGTATCGCGAGGCCGCGATCCAATATCAGAACGCCCTGCAGATCGACTCGGATTTCCTCCCGGCGCACGTCCAGCTCGCTCAGATCTACGTCAAGTCGGCGGTCTGGCCGCTGGCGGTCAAGGAGCTCCGCAAGGTTCTGCAGCTCGATCCCCACAACGTGAAAGCGAACCTGGACCTCGGCAACATCCTGCTGGGGGCCAAGGATTTTCACGGCGCTCAGGAGCACGCCCGCACGGTCCTTTCGCTCGATCCCGACAATATCGAAGGCCATATCCTTCTGGCCAACTCGGAAGCGTCGCTGGGCCAGATTCCCGCCTCCCTCGAGGAGATGCAGAAGGCCATCACCCTCGATCCCAAGCGCGCGGTCAGCTACTTGCACCTCGCTCTGCTCCAGGCCAATGCCTCGCAGGTTGCCGCCGCGGAACAGAGCTATCAGAAGGCCGTGGAGCTCGATCCCAAGTCCGTTACCGCGCTGCTCGCTCTCGGGAGTTTCTACCAGCAGCAGAAGCGCCTGCCGGAGGCGGAAGCCCAATACCGCCGCGCCATGCAGCTCGAGCCCGCAAATCAACAGCCGGTCATCGCGCTGTCCCGCATGCTCCTCGCGGAAGGCAAGCGCGATCAGGCCGAGCAGCTCATCAAGGACGCCAAACCGAATCTCCGCGACAACCCCAGCGGCTACCGGCTCCTCGGCGACTTTTATTAC
>DATEQM010000036.1:0-8123 GCA_035272605.1 Candidatus Acidiferrales bacterium
GAGGTTCTTTCTTCCCCCAGCGACATGGTTCCGGCCAGAACCGCAATTAAAGGAAGAAGCCCAACTGTCATGAGCGCCGCGGCTCCGCCGACTGCTATTTCGTGTTCCTTTGCGTTCCAGTACACGGGAAGAAAAATCCACGCCGGGACGGCCAGCAAGGAGATCAGCCATACCGGGCGCAGCAGACGAAGTTCCTTGCGGATCAAATTGAGAACCGGCTCCGTCGGCCGGCAGCGCAACCATCCGGCCAGAGCACGAGGCATCACGTCCGGTCCCGCCATCAAGAGGTCATCACCGGCAATCCCTCCCGTCGCCTGAAACCGTGCAAACATTCGCCGGCCAAGCCAAAGCATCGCCCCCGCGTAGCACAGGAGGATGGACGCGGCGACCCGGAGAGCCGTGGTGGTTTCCGCCGGTGAGAGATGTGAGATTCGGGGAAACCAGTACGGCAGGTTGATCTTGACGATCAGGATCACGCTGTGGACCCCAGCGTTCAGGGCCAGCCCGCCCAGCAGCGACCTCGCGGCGAGCGTCCAAAATGCCGCGGAAGCGAGTATGGCGATAACCCATGCTCCGCCCATCACCCAAAGGTCCGGGTCTTGCTGAAGCGTTGCCCGCCAGCCGATGCCGAAAATCAGAGCCGCCGACGCGACGGCAACGATCATGACGCTCAACTTCTCGCCCCAGATTTCCATCCGGCTCACAGGCTGACTGAGCAGCAGGGAAATCGTTCGATGTTGGAATTCGTTGCCGAACGAGAGAGCGGCGAGCAGCGGGATGCCAAAGAAAAAGCCCACAAAGCTGATGTCTTCCACCATCCAATGGGGAATTTCAGGAAAGATGAGGCTGGAAACCGGCTGATGCCGGACCAGCGGCAGCACGCCCGCCACGGCCACCGCGCACCAGGGCCAGAACAACGAGCGCTCTTCCTTGAGGATTCTTGTGGTTCTGGGATTCATCATCGTCTCCCTACGACTTCAGAGTCGCCACGAAGATTTCCTCGAGCGTCAGCGCCTCCGTGGTGAGCGTTTCCGGGTTGTGCTGCCGCAGGCGCTCGAGCAATTCCGGGCCGGCGCCATTGGCGATCAGCTCCAGCTCGCGCCCCTCGCGGCGCACACGCAGCTCCGCTTTCAGGTCCAGCTCCGGCGGCGATTGAGCGAAGCGCGCGCGGATTTTCTGGTAACGCTCGCGCGCCAGGTCGGACTCCTGCGTCAGTACCACGCGGCCGCGGTCGATGATCGTGAATTCGTCGATCAATCCCTCGAATTCGGTAATCAGGTGCGTGGAGACGAAAATCGTGCGGTTGCCCGGGTTGCCTTCCTGGTACGCGCCGATCACCGTCTCGATGAACTCACGGCGGACGATGGGGTCCAGGCCCGAGGTCGGTTCATCGAGAACCAGCAGGTCCGTCTCCGGGCAGATCGCCGCGATCAACGCCACCTGGGTTCGCTGGCCTTTCGAGAGATTCCCGGTGAGCTGCATGGGATCGAGCCGGAACCGCCCGAGCAACTCCTGTTCGGCCTTGTGGTTCCAGTGCGCTCGGAATGACGCCAGGTAGTCGAGCGTATCGCGGATGCTCATCCAGGGATAAAACGCCACCTGGTCCGGCACGTAAGCCAGACGGCGCTTCACCTCCACTTCGTGCCTTGCGGGTTCGAGTCCGAATACCCGCACCTGCCCGCGCTGCGGCCGCAGCAGATTGAGCAGACACTTCATGGTGGTCGTCTTGCCCGCGCCGTTGCGGCCGAACAGTCCGTAACACCGGCCGGGCTCGACCGTCAGGCTCAGGTCGTGGACCGCTTCCGCCCGCCCGTAGGCGTAGGCGAGATTCTCGATTTGAATGGCGGGAGTTGGAGTACTCATGGCCGTTCAATCTCCCTTCTGTTCGTCATGGGCGCGCCGTTTGTCGTCGAGCACTTCCATTCGTTCCTGAATCAGTTGCAGAAACTCCGCGCGGGGCACCTGCAGATGGTGCGCCTGCACGATGGCCTGGTCGATCTCCTTGGTCAGGAGCTTGCGGCGGACTTCCTTCCGCAAAGCCGAATGATTTTCTTTCAGAAAACAGCCGCGCCCCGGCAGCGTCTCAATCACGCCCAGGCTTTCCAGTTCGGAGTACGCCTTGGCCACCGTGTTGCGATTGACGCGAAGCTCCTCTGCCAGCGGGCGAATGGACGGGAGCGCCTCACCGGGCCGCAGCGCCCCGGATGCGGCGGCGGCCTTGATCTGGTCCACCACTTGGAGGTAGATGGGCATGCCGGACTTGAAATTGATCTGGAGGATCATGGCGTCTCTCTGTCCTATGACAGTAGGACAGTTGCCCGCCGCTGTCAACCAAAATCTTCCCGGTGGGTTTCCGTCAGTGAAATGGCAGCGAGGCACCGATGCAGGAATAACCTTGGCTCGGTGCCGGCCCCTGGCGGGCTGGCGGAACGAGGGGGCCCCAGGCTATAGTATTGGCTCTGGGCCGGGCGTCCCTAGGCCTCGGGACGAAGCTTTGGGCAGCTCGCGCCTCACGTCCCGCCGGGCGGGACGGCCTTCTACAGCAGCTCCCGCCGGAGGCGGGCGCCACACAGGGTGACCCCCTCGTTGTGACCGGCTGAGGCAATCTGTGGTTCCACGAGAATCCGAGGAGTGCGTGCGATGGTGAAAGCAACACAACTGCGCCCGGGAATGGTGATCCAGTTCGAGGGCAATCTTTACTCCGTGTTCAGTGTGGAGCACCGCACGCCGGGAAACAAACGGGCGGCCATGGCCACGCGGCTGCGCAACTTGAAGTCCGGCGCGATCATGGACTACCGGTTCCGCGCGGAAGAATTTGTGGAGCGGGCGGTGCTGGACGAGATCGAATACGAATATCTGTACTCCGACACCGGCGGCTGGCACTTTATGAACGCGGAGACGTTTGACCAGATCCATGTGGGGCGCGAAGTGCTCGGGGACGCGGTGGACTATCTGCTCCCCGGCATCCACCTGAGGCTGGAATATTACGAGGGCAAGCCGATGGGTGTGATTTTGCCGGACTCGGTGGACCTGGAGGTGGTGGATACCGAGCCGACCATGCAGAAAGCTACGGCCAGCGCGGTGATGAAGCCGGCGAAGCTCGAGACGGGACTGGTGATCAGCGTGCCGCCGTTTATCAACAACGGCGACCGCGTGCGCGTGGACACTTCGGAAGGCCGGTACGTGCAGAGGGCGCAGTAGAGGGGCCACCCAGGCCTGGGGACGTCACTCTCCCACGGATTTAAGGATCAGGGGCAACAGGAAAGTCTGAAGGCGATCGGCATCCTCGCCGGTCACGGAATCGAATTCGATCCCCATGCCAAGCGGGCCTGCCAGGCGGACGATTTTTCCGGAGCCGCTCACACCTTTCTGTCCGGATGCCAAATCCACCTTGAATTTCACCTGGGAGCCGACCGGAAGGGCGTGCTTGGTCTCGACCAGCATGCCTTTGAGGCTCAGGTCCACGGTGGTGCCCTCGATTTTGTCGTTTCCGGCCACCAGGACGGCATGCAGGGCCACTTTCACGCGCTGGAATTTGCGGCGCTCCTGCTCGATGGGGGCATGCGCGGCGCGGAGCACGCGCATGAGCTTGCCGCGATCGAACGGCTTGAAAAGGAAAAAATTGGCGCCGGCCTTGAAGGCGCGCGACATCGCGCCCGGCTTGGACTCGCCCGTAACCATGATGATGGGCGTGCGGCGGTTCACTCCGGAGGCCCGGGCCATCTCGGTGAGTTGCAGGCCATCCGGGGTGGGCATGTGGAGCTCGAGAAACAGCGCGTCGTATTTCTCCGTGCGGAGGAACTCGGCGGCACGGCTGCTGCTGGTCTCCATGATCCCCTCGACGTTCGAGGCGGTCATGGCCGTTTGAATCACTTCGCAGGACGCTTTGTCGGCGTCCACAATCAGCACACGCAGCTTCATCCTTACACCATCTTCGGCTGAAATCCGGAAAGAGTTTAACAGGGAATCGCGCTCCCGTCGGGAAGCCGCGGGAGCGCCGGAGGGCCAAAGGGCGGCCGCCCTTCGCCCGCCGCGCCACCGCGGGCTCAGGCCTCGGGGAAGCGGGCGCTACGCCGTGCCGAAGACGCGGGCGAAAATGGCGTCCACGTAGCGGAGTTGGCGCTGAACGTCGAAGGCGCGTTCCAGCGCCTCGGGGGAAAGGTGGCGGGTGATGCGCGGGTCGGCGGCCACGCGCTCGCGGAAACTGGTTTCGTGTTCCCAGGCGGCCATGGCGTTTTCCTGCACCCATTTGTAGGCCTCTTCCCGCGGCGCCCCGGCTTCCACCAGGTCCTGGAGGAGCTGGCCGGAAAAAACCAGGCCGTGGGTCATCTCGAGGTTGCGGCGCATGCGGTGCGGGAAAACGCGCAGGTCGGCGACGATGCCGGTCATGCGGTCGAGCAAATAGTCCACCAGCGTGGTGGAATCCGGGAGGATGACGCGCTCCACCGAGCTATGGGAGATGTCGCGCTCGTGCCACAGCGCCATATTTTCCACCGCGGCTAGGGCATTGGTGCGCACCAGGCGCGCCAGCCCGCACACCTGCTCGCAGCCCACCGGATTGCGTTTGTGCGGCATGGCGGAACTGCCGCGCTGGCCGGCGGCGAAAGGTTCCTCGGCCTCGCGCACCTCGGTGCGCTGGAGGTGGCGGATTTCGAGCGCCACGGTTTCGAGCGAGGCGGCGATCACGGCGAGGGTGGCGAGGTAGTGCGCGTGGCGGTCGCGCTGCAGCACCTGGGAGGAGATGGGAGCAGCCTCGAGCCCCAGGCGCGCGCAGATTTTCTGCTCGATCTCCGGCCCCAGGTGGGCGCAGGTGCCCACGGCGCCGGAAATTTTTCCCACCGCCATCTGTCGCGCGGCGGCGCGGAAGCGTTCCAGGTCGCGCTGGCATTCCGAGTACCAGGTGGCCAGCTTCAGGCCGAAGGTGATGGGCTCGGCGTGCACGCCGTGCGTGCGGCCGATCTGCGGAGTGCCTTTGAATTCGAAGGCGCGATGGCGCAGGGCCTCGGCGAAGGCGGCGAGTCCGGCCTCGATCTGCGCGGAGGCCTCGCGCAGGATGAGCGCCTGGGCCGTGTCCACCACGTCGTTGGAAGTGAGTCCGTAGTGCAGCCAGCGCGCGGCTTCCGGGTCGCCCACGGATTCGCCAACGACCACGGTGAACGCGATGACGTCGTGGCGCACGCGCGCCTCGACCTCGTGGATACGCTTCACATCCACGCGCGCGCGCGCCCGCAGGGTTTCCGCGGCGGCGCGGGGCACGATCCCGGCTTCGGCGAGGATGTCCGTGGCGGCCAGCTCCACCTCGAGCCATTTTGCGAAGCGATTCTCGTCGCTCCACAGGCGCGCCATTTCCGGGCGGGTGTAGCGAGGGATCACGGAGCCTTCATTCCCGTTGCGCGGCGAGTGAGGGCAGCGCGAAGCCCTTTGAGTGCGAGAGGCCGCGTTTTTTGCGACCTCTCGCCTTCACTGGCCCAGAAGGTCAAATTCAAAATACCTCCTTGCCGTCGGGCCGGCCGCATGCACGAACGATGCAACTCGCCCTCAAAAGGCGGCACGCAGCAAACCGCGTGCCGCACTCAAAGGCCTTCGGGCTGCCGGTGGTTTGCGTGCGCGCCATGCGATTAGAGGACGAACGGACCGAGCGGGGTGCGCTGCGAGGCGATGCGCAGCTCGCCCGAAAACGCGGCGGAATCGGGACGGCGTCCCAGGGCTTCCTCCGCGGAGAGCCGCGCCACGTCGGGATTGTTGTTGTTTTCGGAGAGGTGCGCGAGGACCAGCCAGCGGGCCCGAGCGTCAAATCCCGAGCCTTCGGGATCGCCCTCGGCCAGGAATTCGCTGACGGCGTGATTGGAGAGGTGGCCGGTACGGCTCATCACCCGCTGTTTGACGTGCCACGGGTAGGGCCCCACCTTCAGCATGTCGAGGTCGTGATTCGATTCCAGGATGAGCAGGTCGGAGCCGCGCAGGTGCTCGCGCACATGGGCGGGCAGGTAGCCCAGGTCGGTGACGATAGAGACTTTGCAGCCCTCGGCGCGCAGCGTGAAGGCCACGGGATCGGCGGCGTCGTGGGGGATGGAGAACGCGGTCACATCAATATCTCCGAGGGTGAAACGCTGGGAGGGACGCAGAGTCTCGACGCAGGAGATTTTTTCGACCTCAGAGCGCGACACCAGCCGCGTGTACTCGGCAAAGGTTCCCTCCGTGATGTAGACCGGGGCGTGCCACGAGCGGCTCAGGTTGGCGAGGCCGGAAACATGGTCGGAGTGTTCGTGAGAAATGAGGATGCCGTGCACGCGGTCAATCGAAGCGCCCAATGCGGCCAGGCGGCGCAGGGTCTCCCTGCGGTTGAAGCCGGCGTCCACGAGCACGCGCGTGGTCGAAGTCTCCACCAGCGTGGCATTGCCGGAACTGCCCGAGCCCAGGATCAGTACGCGGAGCGAGATACCCACCCCCTAGCGGTGACTTAGCGATGATGGCAAAGCGGATTGCGCGCGTCAATGCTTCCAGAGGCTCGGGACCGGGCTGGCAGGGTCGTTCCGCGGCTAGCCGCCGAGCGAGCCGAGGACCTGCTTGATCTCCTGGGCATGCTCGAAATTGGGGCTGAGCTTCAGCGTGCGCTGCAGTTCGTCGCGGGCGTGCACTTTGTCGTTCATCTTGTCGTAGATCATCCCCAGATGGTAGTGGAAGAGCGGGTTGTCGGGCGAGGCGTGGATGGCTTCCTTGAGCAGGTCGGCAGCGGAGCCATACACGCCCTTGTAGTAATAGACCCAGGCGAGCGTGTCGGCCACGCTGGGATTCTGCGGCATGGCTTGGCGGGCGGTCTGGGCCAGGCCCAGGGCCACGTTGACGTCGCCTCCGGTCTCGAGCAGCAGGTAAGCGAGATTGTTGGAAGCGAGGGGATTGTTGGGCTGGACCTGCAAGGCCTGTTCGTAGAGCTGGCGGGCCTTCGGGAGGTCGTGGCGCGACTCCTCGAGCACGGCGAGCAGGAGGTAAGGGCGGACGTCTTTGGGATGCTGCTGGATATCCTGCTGGTAGCTGTGCGTCGCGGCATCCAGGGAGCCGCGCTGGGCCTGCACCTGCGCGAGCAGGAGCAGGGCGTCAAGGTTGTTGCGATCGAGGGTCGTGGCTTTGTCGAGAGCGGCTTCCGCCTGGTCAAACTGATGCTGGCTGGCGTAGAGGCGGCCGAGCAACACCTGGTATTCGGCGTTCGAGGGGGACTTGGCGATCTGTTGGAGGACGCGGGCGATAGCCTTGGGCGTCTGCTTCTGCGCGATGTACACGGCCACCAGGCCGCGAAGGGCTTCGATGAAGTCCGGGTTCTTGGCGAGGGCCTGCTCGTAAAATAGTTCGGCGTCGGGAAATCGTTTCTGAATCGCGCGGAGCGAACCCATGCGCGTGTAGGGCGTGGGATCGTTGGGAGCCAGAGAGATGGCCGTGTTCAAGTCCGTCTCCGCGGCGGCAAAATCGCGGCGCGCGATTTCGGCGACGGCGCGCAGCGTATAGCCGGTGGCCAGCCGGGGCTCGAGTTTGACGAGCGCCTCGGCGCTCTTGGTCAGGAGTTCCAGATCGTCCTTGCGCACGGCGAGTTCGGCCAGCGCCTGCTGGGCTGCGGCCATCCCCGGACGAAGGCGCACGGCATCGCGCCAGGACTGCTCGGCGCGGGCCAGATTGCCGGTGAGTGCGAAGGCCCGGCCGAGCTCGTAAAGCGCGCTGGGGTTGTCCGGCTCGGCGGCCACTGCGGCTTGGAGCACTTTGGAAGCGTCCTCGAGCTTGCCCTGGCGGAGAAAAATCTGGCCGCTGGCGATCTGGGCGGCGACGTCCTTGGGATTATCTTTGAGAATGGCGTCGTTGAGCTTGGCGGCTTCGTCCAGGTGATTGCTCACGATGAGGATCTGGATGTAGTCGTTCTTGAGGCGCCTGTCGTTGGGGTGATCGCGGACCAGGGAGGCAAACTCATCGGTGGCATGCGGCAGGTCGCCGATACTGTAATAAAAGTCGCCGAGGAGCCGGTAGCCGCTGGGGTTGTCGCGGAGATTCGGTTTGGCGTCCTTGATGAGCTGCTCGGCCTGATCGCGCTTGCCTTCCGCGAGGAGCATGCGGGACAGCGCGATGACCGGCTGTTGATT
>DATEQM010000037.1:0-5069 GCA_035272605.1 Candidatus Acidiferrales bacterium
GATGCGCCCGGTTCGGTTACGCGCCGGCTGGAAGAGGCATTCGCCGCCTACGTGGCGGAGTACATCGCACGCCAGGCGGTCGCGCCTGCCCGGCGGTAGCCTTCGGCCCTGCCCGGCGTGCGCATCACACCCCAGATGCTCGGATGGATGGCGGACGACTCTCTCAACAAATCCGATGCGGTCAGAATCCGGGCCCCGCAGGGCAGGGTAGAATAGAGCTGGCCCCGCGGCGAGGGGGGCTGGATGCATGACCCAACGTGTGTACAACTTCGGGTCCGGTCCGGCGGCGCTGCCGCTGCCGGTACTGGAGGAAATCCAGCGCGACCTGGTGTCGCACCCGGAACTGGACGCCTCCGTGCTCGAGATCAGCCATCGCTCCAAATGGTTCGAGGGTGTGCTGGCCGCGGCGGAATACAACCTGCGCACATTGCTGCGAATCCCCGCGGATTATCAGGTTCTCTTTCTACAGGGCGGGGCGTCTCTCCAATTCGCCATGGTGCCCATGAATTTCCTGCCGCGGGGCGGGCCCGGGGCGGAATACGTGGTCACCGGGAGCTGGGGCGAGAAGGCGCTGGCGGAGGCACAGAAGTTGGGCCGCGCGCGGACGGCGTGGAGCGGAAAAGAGTCCGGGTATGTGCGCACGCCCTCGCCGCACGAGCCCGCGTATCTCCCGGGCGCGGCCTACGTCCATTACACGTCGAACGAGACGATCCAGGGAGTGGAGTTTTTCGAGGAGCCCGCGGCGGGCGATGCGCCGCTGGTCTGCGACGCCTCCTCCGATTTCCTCTCGCGGCCCATGAACGTGGAAGGGCACGCGCTGATTTACGCCGGAGCGCAGAAGAACGCGGGGCCGGCGGGAGTCACCATCGTGGTGGTGCGCGCCGACCTGCTGGATCGCGTCCCGGAAGGGCTGCCCGCGATGCTGGATTGCCGCCTGCTCGCGCGGGAACACTCGCACTACAATACGCCGCCGGTCTTTGCGATCTACGTGGTGGGGCTGGTGACGCGCTGGCTCTTGGAGACCATCGGCGGGCTGGAAAAAATGGAGGAGATCAACTGCCGAAAGGCCGGGATCGTCTACGAAGCACTGGACACGAGCGGAGGCTTCTATCGCGGCCATGCGGAGGTCCGTTGCCGCTCGCGAATGAATGTAACGTTCCGGCTGGCGAGCGAAGACCTCGAGAAGACATTTGTCGCCGAGGCCAAATCCCGCGGGATGATCGAGCTGAAGGGCCACCGCTCGGTCGGCGGCATCCGCGCCTCGCTCTACAATGCCGTGACGCTGGAGGCGGCGGAGGCGCTGGCGGGGTTCCTGCGGGAGTTTCGGGCGCGGCACGGGTAGGGCAACGTGGCACAGACTTCAGTCTGTGCGTTCCGGCGCGACACTCGAAGCTTGCAGAGAGGGCGCAGGCTAAAAGCCCGCGCTACCAGCGGACGTCGATTTCGACGGGCTTCGCGTAGTCCACGCCTTCCACCTCAAAGCCGAACAGGTTCTTGAAGCCGCGGTCGAAGCCGGCGAAATCCGAGAGCTCCAGCAAGTTTTCCGTGGTGACCTGCGGCCACAGGAAGGCGATTTCCGCCTGGACGTCGGGGCGCATTTCGCGGTCATCCAGGCGAATGCGGTGCGCGCCATCGAGGATCAGAGCTTGTCCGGGGGCCTGCACCTGGAGATAGAGGCGGCGCATCTGGGCCGCGGCATCCTCGTCGATCTCTTCCTGCTTCATCACTTTGAACAGCAGGCTCATGTAGAGCGGCACGACGGGAATGGCCGCGGAGGCCTGCGTGACGATGGCTTTGTTTACGGAAATCCAGGCGTTGCCGCCCACGCGCCCGGCCAGGAGCGTTTCGAGCTCCCTGGCGGTTTTCTGCAGGTCGAGCTTGGCGCGGCCGATGGTGCCGTCCCAGTAGACGGGCCAGGTGAGCGTGGGGCCGATGTAGGAGTAGGCGATGGTACGCGCGCCCGGGGCCAGCAGGCCCTCCGCCAGTAGCGTCTCGATCCAGAATTTCCAGTCTTCACCGCCCATCACGGCCACGGTGTCCGCAATTTCCTGCTCGCTGGCGGGCTCGACGGTGATCTCGTAAACCTTCTGTGTGGCGAGATCAATCGTTTTGTTCGTATAGGGTTTGCCGATGGGTTTCAGCGTGGAATTGTGGACCACGCCGGTGCGCGGATGGGTGCGTTTGGGGGAGGCGAGACTGTAGACCACCAGGTCCACCGGCGCCATCTCGCGCTTGAGGATTTCAACCGCGGCGCGTTTGGCCTCGTCGGAGAAGGCGTCGGCGTTCAGACTCGCGGCATGCAGGCCGTCGCGCAGCGCCAAGCGGTGAAATTCCGCCGTGTTGTACCAGCCGGCCGTGGCTGTTCGGTCGCCCTCCGGCGGGCGCTCGAAGAAGACGCCGAGGGTGCGCGCGCCGTAGCCCCACCCCAGGGCCACGCGCGAGGCCAGGCCATAGCCCGTTGAGGCGCCGATCACCAGCGCGTTGCGGATGCCCGCGAGGCGCGTGGGAGCAGCGGCCTTGGCTTCCGCCACCTGGCGCTCCACGTTGCGCGCGCAGCCCTCCGGGTGGGCATTGACGCAAATAAAGCCGCGAGAGCGCTGGGTGACCACCTGTGCGGGCATGAGGGCTCGTGTGCGCTCCAGACTGCTGTAGCGGCGGGCTTATCCCGCCACCCTCTACGAGGGCATGGCGGCATCAAGCCGCCTCCACATCGCCCCGGAGCTGCTCGGGCAGTCAGGATTCTACGACATCGAGCGGCGCTTCGGGCGAAGCTTTCGGCGCCAAATTATCGTCCACCACATAGCGCTCCGTGCGGGGCAGGCGCTCGGCCACCCCCAGCCAGAGGAGCGCAGCGGCGACGCCGAAGAACGCGGCGAATCGCAACCAGGCGAGCGAAGTCGGATCGAGCCCCAGGCGGCCGCCCAGACGCCATGCGGCCCACGCGGCCAGCTGCGCGGTCACCACGGTCCACGCGGCCACGTAGAACCAGGCGCGTTCGGCGCCTTCGTCCCGAGTGGTGCGGCGGGCGCGCGGCGTCAGGTCGAGCAGCGTGGCCAGCACAATCGCAGCGGCCAGCGGGTAGTAAAGCCAGCGGTAGAGATCGCCCAGGCGCCACTGGCCGGTGGCCACGGCCAGCAGGAGGCCGATGGCGTTCAATGCGAAGGGGACCAGCAGGTCAATCCAGGCGGCAGTGTAGCAGGCCACGCGATAGGGCAGATTGGGCTGGCTCACGCCATAGTGCGTCACGTAAGGCTGGAATTCGCAGCCGGGCAGACGGCCCACGTGCCCGCGCCATGCGCACACGATCACGACGGCGGCGAGCCAGTAGAGATGCCGCGCGTCCGGCCCTTTGGCGTACAGCGCATAGGTGAGATGGCCCGGAAAAATGAAGAAGACCCAGACCCACAGGGGGAGGTGCAGGGCGCGGTAGTAGGTTTTGTTGCGCTCGCGATGGACGGCTTTTTTCATCCTCGACAGTATACTTTGCGGCCGTATCCAGCAGAGACGGGATGGCGGCCGTTACGCGTCCAGATTCAGCATCAGGAGGCGCGGCTCGGTCATTTCCTCGATGGCGTAGCGCGGGCCCTCGCGGCCCATGCCGGATTCCTTGGAGCCGCCGTAGGGCATGGTATCCACGCGGAAGGTAGGCACCTCGTTGATCATCAGGCCGCCGACTTCAATCTGTTCGAAGGCGCGGAAAACGTTTCCGATGTCGCGGGTGAAGACGCCGGCCTGGAGTCCGAAGCGGGAATCATTGATGCGCACGAGCGCCTCGTCGAAAGAGTCGTAGGGCGCGAGAGCAACCACCGGGCCGAAGATTTCCTCGCAGTTCACGGGCATCTCCGGCTTGGTGTTCACCAGCACAGTGGGCTCGACAAGGGAATCGCGGCGGCGATGGCCGCACAGAGCGCGGGCGCCGCCGGAAATCGCGTCACTCACCCAGTCCTCGACGCGTTCGGCGGCGCCGCGGGAGATCAGCGGGCCGACGTCCGTTTTCGGGTCGAGCGGGTCTCCGACGACCAGGGCTTTCACGCGCTCCACTAGCAAATCCGTGAACTTTTTCTCCACCGAGCGGTGCACGAAGATGCGCTGGACGGAGATGCAGGTCTGGCCGGCGTAGGAGAATCCACCCTGGGTGCAGCGGTCGGCGGCCAGTTCCAGGTTGGCGTCGCTGTGGACGATGACGCCGGCGTTGCCGCCCAGCTCGAGGGCCACCCGCTTGCGCCCGGCAATGGATTTCAGCTTCCAGCCCACTTCGCCGCTTCCGGTGAAGCTCAGCATGCGGAAGCGCTCGTCGCGGACCATGCCTTCCGCCTTCGCGCCGGGGCAGGGAAGGACCGCCAAGGCGCCGGCGGGCGCGCCCGCTTCCTGGACAGCTTCGGCCAGCAGCAGGGCGCACAGCGGCGTCTGCGAGGCGGGCTTCACCACCACGGTGTTGCCCGCGGCGAATGCCGGGGCCACCTTGTGGCCCACCAGGTTCAGCGGGAAATTAAACGGGCTGATCGCAAGAATCGGTCCGATGGGAAACCGCCGCACGACGCCCCAGCGATTCTTTGTCGAAGGGAGCACGTCGAGCGGGCGTAGCTCGCCGCCGATGCGCACGGCCTCCTCCGCTGCGGCGCGGAAATTGAAGATGGCGCGGTCTACCTCGACGGTGCATGCCTTGCGCGGTTTGCCGGCCTCGAGGGCCATGGTGCGGATGAACTCCTCGCGGCGGGCGTCGATGCCGTCGGCGATCCGCCGGAGCAGCTCCGCGCGGCGGAACGAGGGCAGCTTGGCCATCTGGGAAAACACGGCGACCGCCTCGTGGATGGCCGCTTCCACCTGGCGTTCATCGGGCTCAAAGGTGACGCCGACGAGCTGGTTGTCGTAGGGGGAACGGACCTCGATGGGCTTCCCGGAAGTCTGGAAAGAGCCCTTGGAATAGAAACCTGTCTCGTAGGAGGAAGTGGTTGGCTGGCCCGTGGTCATGGACATCTCCAGAGGAATCGCGGATTCCCCATTCTACTCCCGGCGCCGCTGAATTCTCTATTCTCCGCGGAGCGGGTTGCAGTAGACTGGAGCGTCCC
>DATEQM010000038.1:0-7929 GCA_035272605.1 Candidatus Acidiferrales bacterium
TCCGCATCACCGTCGGCGGAAAGGACGTGCTCAAAGTGATGCTCTCTTACGGCGACGGAGGCCCCAACGAGCCGTTCGGAATTCTCGGCTCCGCCGGCCTGCTCGAAATCAGCGTCAATCGCGGCAGCGCAGCCCGCACCCTCGGCGCGCAACGCGGCGCCGAAGTGACCGTCGAACTCCTCTGAAGCATTCCACGCCGCGCCGCTGATGATTTCGACAGCGGACCAGGAAGCTTTAGTTGGAGCTATATCCCTTCTGTAAGACCGAAGCAGAAGAAACAAACCAAGCCAATCGCACCGACCAATAGGTATCTTCTAAGCTTATCTTCAGCGAGCGCGGAGACCGCAATCGTAGCGACCGATCCCAAGACACCGACGTACATAAGCCACGAGTCGTAATACCACTGTTGACTCAATATATCCCGTCCCTCCGCCACCGCCGCCGAGACCGCGAATGCCAGTTCAACGGTAAACAGAACAAAACCAACCCGGGACATGATTCGGCGCCACGCCCTCGCTGGAGGTACTTTCCCAATCTTTGTCCATTCGCGCCAAGCCAGAATGATACTCGGGATGGGTAATAAGAATCCGGCGTAGACTGCGACAAAATAAATGAGGAGCCCAAGTTCTTCACTCATCGGAACCTCTCAGAGAGCGGCTCTCAGCGCGGCTCGATAATGCAAGATGCCTGAAAGCATAATCTAAATTGCCTGACCGCTCCAGAGGTACAGCCATTTTCACGACGGCATGTCAACGCCAAGACGTAGTGAACTGGACGCTTACCTGTCACCAGTCACGAGTCACCAGCCACTAACCACCAGCCACTTCCTTGCGTCACTTCCCCGTGCCCACCTGCGCCCTCACCCGCTGAATCTTCACGCGCGCCACGCGCCGCCGGTCCACCTCCATCGCCGTGAATCGGAAGCCTGCCTCTTCAAACGACTCGCCCCCCTTCGGAATGAAGCCCAGCCGCGCCATCACG
This sequence comes from Candidatus Acidiferrales bacterium, assembly GCA_035272605.1. Taxonomy (GTDB): domain Bacteria; phylum Acidobacteriota; class Terriglobia; order Acidiferrales; family UBA7541; genus JOPF136. The sequence continues at coordinate 982 of DATEQM010000038.1, forward strand.
AACCCGCCCAGGGTTTCATAGGCGGCGTCTTCCGGCAGCTCGATGCGATATTCCGTCTCCAGGTCGCGCATTTTCGAGGAGCCGTCCAGGGCCATGGCGCCATCCGGCAGCGCCAGCGGCCTCTCCACCACGTCGAATTCATCGTAGATCTCCCCGACGACTTGCTCGAGCAGATCCTCCAACGTGACCAACCCCAGAATCGTGCCGAATTCATCCACCACCATCGCCATGCCCGTATGCTTGGAACGCAGTTCGCTCAGCAGCTCCGCGGCCGGTTTCGTCTCCGGAACGATAACCATCGGCCGGATCTCCCCGCGCAGGTGGAATTCCGGCAGCGCGGCGCCTTCCTCTCTCCTCCGCTGGCGATCCAGCAGCACCCATAGGATGTCTTTCACGTGGATGAACCCCACCGGATGGTCCAAGCTCCCCTCGTAGATCGGCAGGCGCGAGCGCTGGGTCACCGCCAGCATGCTCAGAACATCGTCCAGCGAGGCCTCGATCGGCAGGGCGTGCACGTCCCGGCGGGGCACCATGATCTCGCGCACTTGGACGCCGCCCAGTTCGATCGCGCTCTGGATAAATCTCTCTTCCCCGGGCTCGAACAGGCCCTGCTCGCGCGCCTGCTCCACCAGGATTTGCAGCTCCTCGGCGGAGTGGACCAGGGTGTGGGTTCTTCCGGTGGAGGCGCCCAGCGCGCGGTTGATGCGCCGCGCGGAGCTGTCCAAAACGCTGATGGCCCCACGGAACGTCCTCAGAAAAAGGCTGAAGGGGCGGGCCGCCAGCAGCGCCACCCGCTCGGAACGCTCCAGGCTGATCGTCTTCGGTACCAGTTCTCCGAATACGACATGCAGAAACGTAAGGCTCCCGAAAGCCACAACGAGCGAGATACTGTGCACCAAGAACACGTTGCCGGGCCTCTCCAGCCCAGCAAACATGCTCTCCATTGCCAGGGCGATGGCCCCCTCTCCCAAAAAACCCAGCGAGAGGCTGGCGAGGGTCACGCCCACCTGCACGCCGGACACCACCAGGCCCATCTCCTCCAGCAGACTCTGCACCACCCGCGCCGCGGCATTTCCCTCCTCCACCAGTTGCCGGATGCGGGAAGGCCGCACGGCCACCAGGGAAAACTCCACCGCGGCGAAAAACGCATTACATCCCACCAGCAGAAAGACCACGAGCAGTCGCAGGGCGATCAACAGAGACTCCGTTGCATTCCTGGAACCGAGTGTAGCAGGAAGCCGGCGGCGAGCGAACAGCGGGAGGATCGCCGACAGCGGCCGCGTGACTGATGAAACGGATTACTTCCGGTTGGCCGACAATACACTCGGAGCGTCCGGCAAAACACATGTAAGAAGGAAGATGCGGCTTTAGAAAGCAAGATATGCTATGAGTATCGGAGATCAGGGCTCGTTCCGCGATTCTTTCGGCGCTCGACGAATCAGTTGCACTGCACGCTCAGAGCGACAAATGCCGGATGCCCCAGCGACAGCGTAAGGGCGGTGGTTCCAGACTGCTTTGCCCGGCGGCCTCGATCGCACGACACCGAACTGGGGAGTTCCATACGCCATGCCGAAACTCCTCCTGATTACCGCATCCTCGGATGAGATCCGCCGAGCACGAAAGTCCCGGTTCCTTAATTTCCAGCAGATTACCATGCCGTACTTGGCTGCCAGGGTTCCTTGCGGGTGGCAAGTAACTCACGTCGATGAAGAGGCCGAAGAAATCGACTGGACGGATCAACCTGATGTCGTTGCCATTACTTTTCATACACCGAGTGCTCATCGCGCCTATGGCCTAGCGGCCCAGTTCCGGTCGCGAGGAGCATGCGTAGTCATGGGCGGCCCGCACGTGACCGCGCTGCCGGAGGAAGCTGGCCGACATGCTGACGTGATCTTCGTGGGAGAGGCCGAAGGCCTTTGGGAGGAGTTCCTGGATGCTTTCGGCAGAGGAACCCATCGTCACGTGTACCAGCAGGCCAGCGCACCGTCTCTGGCGGGCGTCCCCATGGCGCGCAAAACCCTCTACCACCGGAACGATTTCACGAGCGGCGTCCTCTTTGCCACCAGGGGATGCCCGAACCACTGCGATTTTTGCTCCATTGTGGTCATGTACCCTCACGGGTTACGGAAGCGCCCTATTGCCGAAGTTGCGGCGGAATACGGTTCTTTTCAGGGGAAGAGAATAATTTTCTGGGACGACAACATCACGGCGGACAAGCAGTATGCGAAAAAGTTGTTTCGTGCGATCGAGCCCTATCGCAAGTGGTGGAGCAGCCAAGCCACGATCCACGGGGCCGGAGATGACGGACTTCTGGCCGCTGCGGCCAGGAGCGGGTGCAAGCAGTTGTTCTTGGGACTAGAGTCGGTCTCCCAGTTAAGCATGCAGGATGTACGCAAAGGTTTTAACCGAGTGGAAGATTATGCCCGCATCATCAAGCGTGTCCACGCGCATGGTATTGCCGTTCAAGCCGGGATTGTTTTTGGGTTTGACCACGACACTCCAGCGATCTTCAAGGACACTCTTGATTTCCTGGAAGACACGGGTGTTCAGAACGCGACGTTCAATATCCTGACGCCATATCCAGGCACCCCGCTCTTTCAGAGACTGGACGCCCAAGGGCGCATCTTGTCCCGAGACTGGCGAAAGTACAACGCACGCACCGAGGTGGTATTTCAACCCAGGCAAATGAGCGTGGACGAACTTCTGGCGGGATTTCGATATGCGAATCAGCGTTTCTATTCTCTCTCCAGCGTGGTCAAAAGGCTGTGGCGTTCGCCCGTCCAGATATGGTGGACTCTGCCCTTGAACCTGGCGTATGTGGCCTCATGGGCCAGCACGCAATGGAGCTTTCGGGGCGGTGTGCCGGCGCCCCAGACGCAGGTCTCCGGCGACTCGAATGCTCTTGCCGTGTAACGGGCCATCCGGAAGTTGAGACCGAAAGACGCGGTGGACCTACAAGCATCGTGCCGGGCGAAACGAGAGCAGGCAATGCGAGGACGCAGCCATGCTGAGGGATAGCCTAGCGGGCTGATCGAGACGATGGACGGCAGCGCTGGAACCCGTTTGTTGCGCTGCCTTTCAATCCTCATCGGATCGGTAGACCCGCACGCCTTGAAAACCCCCGCCCCAAAATGTGGAATACTCACCGGCGGAGAGCGCCCTATTTCCATTTCTGGCTGAACCAACACACTCTGGAATTCAAATTAGGACACCACCGCGGAGCGACATGCATTGCGCCTCGCGAGACGCTACGTTAGAGTCCCCCTCCGGCACAACCGTGCGAACCTCTCTCCGATTCCTCCGCTTCGCGTTCGCGGCAGCCTTCCTGCTGGCCGTCGTCGCCATTCTCACCGGCTGGTGGACGATTCGCCGCACGTTGCCGCAACTCGACGGTTCCGCCGTGCTTCCTGGCCTGCGCGCGGAAGTTCAGGTGCAGCGCGACGCGCTGGGCGTGCCGCACATCCGCGCGCAGTCGCTCGAAGACCTCCTTACCGCCCAGGGATACGTGGTGGCCCAGGACCGGCTCTGGCAGATGGACCTGCTGCGTCGCGTGGCCGCCGGGGAACTCTCCGAGATCTTCGGTGAAGTTGCGTACGATCACGACGTCGAGAGCCGCACGCTGGGCTTCGCACAGGCTGCCGACGCGGCTGTCGCGGCCATGCCCCCGGACCGGCGCGCCATGCTGGATGCCTACGCCCGCGGCGTCAACCTCTACATTGAACAGCGCGGCGGCCGATTGCCCGTCGAGTTCCTGCTGCTGCGCTATAAGCCGCGGCCGTGGGCCGCGCGCGATACCCTGTTGATCGCCGCGAACCTCTACAAGGAGCTCACCGGCTTTTGGAACGAGCAGATGCTACGTGCCGAGGTTTCGCAGGTGGTTGGCCCGGAGCTGGCCAACGATCTCTACGCCGCCACAGCGGATTCGCGCTGGGACCATCCCCTGGTCGGGCTCGCGCCGGAACCCGTGAAGGGCACGCCCGCGCGACCCGCAAAACCCGCGCGACGGCCGGCGAAGCTGCTCGAAGACACTCCCTTGGAGCATGCTGCGCAACTTCCCTCCGCGCCTTCCAGCCAGTGGAGCCCTGCAGATGGCCCGCTGCCCGTGCTCGACGACGGCTTTCGAGGGGCAGGCGGGAGCAACAATTGGGTAGTGAATGGCAGCCGGACGAGCTCCGGCCATCCCCTGCTGGCCAACGATACCCACCTCACTTTTACCGCTCCCTGCATCTGGTATCTGCTGCATCTGACGGCGCCCGGATGGAACGTGAAGGGCTTCACGTTTCCCGGCGGACCCCTGGTGGTCATCGGACACAACGAGCGGATCGCATGGGGGTTTACAAACAATTTTGCAGACGTGCTGGACGTCTACACGGAATCCTTCAACCCGCTGGATCCGCTCGCCTACCGCGTGAACGGGGAATGGCAGCGCGCCACCGTCCGCCACGAGGTGATCCGCGTGCGCGGAGAGGCCGATCGCAATCTCGACGTTATCCTCACCCGGCATGGGCCCGTCGTCCGCCGCGATGGAAATACAGGCTACGCCATTCGATGGACGGCCACCGATCCCGGCGGTCTCGACGCCAGCTACTTCCTCCTGGGAGGGGCGGAAAATTGGGACGAATTTCGCGCCATTCTGCGGGAAGCTCCGGGGCCGGCCCAGAACGCGGTCTACGCAGACGTGGATGGAAACATCGGCTACATCATGTCCGCCCGGGTGCCCACGCGCAGGCTGCCCACAGGCGGCATCCCCGTTCCGGGCGACACCGACGACCATGAGTGGACCGGCTACATCCCGCGCGACGCATTGCCGCAGCTCTACAACCCGCCGGAGGGCCTCATCGCCACGGCCAACGCGCGCGTGGTCGGCCCGGACTATAAGTGGTACCTCACGGACAATTGGATGGTTCCCTACCGCACCACCCGCATTTATGAGTTGCTGGACGGCCGGAAAAATTTGCGTCCAGAGGATTTCATACAGATCGAGACGGACATCTACAGCTATCCGCAGGTTCAAATCGCGCAGGAACTCGCCAAAGCGCGGCGCAAAGTCCGCGCGGCCGACCCGCGAACTAGCCAATTTCTCAGAATCGTCACCAAATGGGACGGACGCGCCGCTATGGACTCGGTGATGATGAGCTTCCTCGAATTCACGCGCCGCGCGCTCCTCTATAACCTCCTCCGCCCTCGCTTGGGCGCCAACGTGGATAAATACGCGTGGATGCGCGCGGGTGTGTTTCTGGAGAAGGTTCTGCGCGAGCGGCCTGCGCGGTGGCTCCCGCCCGGGTTCCACAATTACGACGAGCTGCTGATTTCGAGCGCGGACCTCGCCGTGAACAGCATGTCCAGAGAGTCTCACACGAACGACGTCCCGCGATGGGAATGGGGCGCCTTCAATCAGCTACGAATGTTTCATCCACTCGGACGCGAGGGCTTGCTGCGCCGCGTGCTCAGCATCGGACCCATGCCCATCTCCGGCAGCATTTTTTCGGTCAAGCAAATCGCCCGTACCTTCGGCCCGTCCATGCGCTTCGTCGCCGACCTTTCCAATTTTGACGGCTCCCTGATGAACATCACTATGGGCCAGTCCGGGCAGTATTTGAGCCCCAATTATCGCGATCAGTTCGACGCGTGGTATGAAGGCCGCGGCATCCCGAGCAGGTTCAGTCCAGGAGCGGAGCACTCGCAGGTGGTTCACACGCTGCGCCTCCTCCCCGCACCCCCGCCCTAGGCCGCCCCGCTCGCATGCCGGAACTCCCCGAGGTCCAAGTCGTTTGCCGCACGCTGCACAAAGCGATTGTTGGCGTTCTGCAGGCTGCGCTAGAATGCTGTCTCGCGCCGCCACCGGACTTTCGCGATCCGCAATGGTGGTTCCAGGGGCTGGACCGGATTCTGCGGGTTTACGGGCGCGAGAGCGCGCCGTGCCGCCGCTGCGGTCCTGCGGCTCCGGAAGGGATCCGGCGCATCACGCAGTCCGGACGATCGAGCTGTTTCTGTCCCCATTGCCGGAAATGACGGCCAGCGCGAGGTGAAACCCGGTGAATGTCCCACCCGTCAAGAAGCCCCGACCTGCCGATGCGCCCGAGACGGGCGTAAAGGCCGTCCCGCAGAGCGGGATGGATTTTGAGAAGTCCCTGGCGCGCCTCGAAGAAGTGGTCAAACGGCTCGAGCAGCCGAACCTCGCCCTCACCGAGGCGATGAAACTCTTTGAAGAAGGCCTCCAACTGGCGCAGCAGTGCCAGAAGCAGCTCCAGGAAGCCGAAGGCCGCGTGGAAATCCTCCTGAAATCCGCCGACGGAAAACTCGCCGCCGAGCCTTTCCGCCCGAAAGGCGGCGAAGAGGAAGAAGCATCGTGACGCCGCGGCCGGCGCAGCGTCGAGTTGGTGCGCGGCCCGCGCACGCGTAGCTCCATGGGATTCCCTGACTTTTTCGAAGCCGACCGCAAGCAAGTGGAGGCCGCGCTCGATGCCCTTCTGCCTGCCGCATCCACCGCCCCGCCGGTCATCCACCAGGCAATGCGTTACAGTGTCTTCGCGGGCGGAAAGCGGCTCCGGCCGATCCTGTGCCTGGAGGCTGCGCGCATTTTCCTGGATCCCCCGGCGCGCGTCCTGCCGGTGGCCTGCGCCCTGGAATTCATCCACACCTATTCGCTGATCCACGACGATCTCCCCGCGCTCGACAATGACGACCTGCGCCGCGGACTCCCCACTTGCCACAAACAGTTCGGCGAAGCCATGGCCATCCTGGCGGGCGACGCGCTGCTCACGCGCGCCTTCGAGGTGCTGGCGCGCGCCGAACTCTCCGCCGAGCAGTGTGCCGCGCTCGTTCGCGAGATCGCCACCGCCGCGGGCACCGTGAACGGAATGGTCGGTGGGCAAGTGGCCGACCTAGAAGCCGAAGGGAAGCCGATTGACCCCCAAATGCTGGAATACATCCACCGTTCAAAGACGG
>DATEQM010000039.1:0-4466 GCA_035272605.1 Candidatus Acidiferrales bacterium
AGGATGCCATCGGGGCGCACCGCGCCGTAGTCGCATCCGAAGGCGACCCAGGGTTCGGCGAAGGCGCGTTCGATGTCCGGTTCCGCCATCATGAAAACGATTTGGCCGGTCTGCATACGGTCCTCGATCAGGATATCGAACATCACGTCCATGGGGTCATTGCCCCGCTCGCGCGCGATTTCGTCTAGGCGTTTACCTTCCAGGCCGCGCAGCTTCTCATTGGCCACGGCATTGATCAGGACGCCGTGCGCGTCGGCGTCGGAGAAGCGGCCGGCCATGGCTGCTTTGATCTTTGCGCGCGTGACCGGATCGCGCAGCCGTTCGATGGCTTTGTCGGTGCCGCCTTCGAGCGCCCAGGAGGGCAGGTTGGCGCTGAGTCCGTTGGCGCCGGCGCGGTAGGCGTACATGTTGGCAGTGACTTCCAGGCCGCCGGCGCGCGCTTTTTCGATGCGCGCGATCACTTCGCCCATTTTGCCCCACATCGCGGCGCCGGAGACCTTCAGGTGGTAGATGTGCACGGGCAGGCCGGCTTCACGGCCGATGCGGAAGGCCTCGTCGAGTGCGGTGAAAATGCCTTTCCCCTCGCTGCGCATGTGCGTGGAATAGATGCCGCCGTAACGCGCGGCGACTTTGGCCAGCTCGATGAGCTCGTCCGTTTTCGCATACGTGCCGGGTGCGTAGATGAGCGCGCTGGAAATGCCCACGGCACCCTGTTGCATGGCCTCGGCCACGAGCCGGCGCATCTGGTCGAGTTCGGCGGGCGACGGGGCGCGGTTTGCACTTCCCAGAACGGCCTTGCGCACCTGCGCCGCGCCTACGTTGGTGCCCAGATTGATGGCGCTACCCTGGCGCTCGAACCGGGCGAAATATTGGGAAAGCGTGCGCCAGTCCACCTGAATGCCGAAGGGGGCCACGCCCTCCTGCACCTCGGGCAGTGTTTTTTCGTTCTGCGGCGCCACGGATTCGCCCTCGCCGGTGATTTCCGAGGTGATGCCCTGGCGGATTTTGCTTTCCGCGCGATTGTCCACGAGAACGGTGATTTCTGACTGGCCGAGCAGGTCAATGAAGCCCGGCGCCACGTAGAGCCCGGAGGCGTCCAGCTTTCGGCGCGCGGGGCAGCCGGCGCTAGAGGGGCCGCAAAGATCGCCGATCGCCGCGATGCGGCCATCGCGGATACCGACGTCGGCGGAGAACCAGGGGTTTCCCGTGCCGTCCAGCACGCGCCCGCCGGTGATGACGATGTCGTAGGGCTCTGCAGCCGCGGCTGTGCGCGCGGGGGAGAGGGCGGCAGTGCGCGCGTGCATCATGCCGGCCATAGCCCCAAGCGCCATCACCGCCCCTAGCACTACCGCACCGAAAAGAAATCGCTCCTGTCGCTTGCTTCCGCCGCTCATGCTCCCTCCAGCCTCCCAATTTATCATCCGCGCAGGGTGATTCGAGACGCTTTGACGAGCTGCCGCTCCGGCAATCGGCCCGGCGCACTTCCGCTGCCGGGCTTCCGCGCTCACTGCCGATTTTCGTTTTTCGAATTTCGAGTTTCGTTCTTATGGCAGCGGAATGCCGGGCTGCGCCACCAGTCCGGCCATGCGCAGCAGATCCGTGTACTCGGCTTCCGTGATTCCGGAAATCGGCAGGCGAACGTTCTTCAAGAACTTCACGTGGCGCAGGGCGCGGTTGCGGCGCAATTCTTCGAGCGCCACCTGGCGGGGCAGGCGCTCCACGGCGCGCAGATCAATCACCACGCTCTTGCTGCCGGGATCGTGCGGGTCGGGATAGGGGTCGCGCGCCACTTCCGCGATGGCGTACAGCGCCCGCTCCGGCGCGGCGTGGTAACACAGCACGCGATCGCCGCGGCGTGTCTGCTTCAGCACCCGCAGCGTTTCCGGACGCGCGCGTGGCGTGCGGTACATTTCCTTGCCCTTCACGAAAAGAGTGTCCCAGTGGTAGTGATGCGGGTCCGTAGAAAACAGCCAATAGCGGCGATGGGAGGGAGGCGATATCGTCTTCAAAAGGGGCGCGCTCCGAGGCGCAACTATACACGGAGCGACTCGCGGGGAAGCAAGGATTTTGGCGAAGGCCGTGAAAAAGCGGGGCCGGGCGGTTAAAACTCGACGAACAGATCCTCGCCGCGCACCTCGACCCGATAGCATCCCACCCCCACGGCGGGGTTCAGCGCCGCCTTCCCGGTAGTGACATCGAACTGCCAGCCGTGCCAGGGGCAGGTGACCTTTTGCCCGTCCAGGACGCCCTGTCCGAGCGGGCCGCCGCGGTGAAGGCACGTGTTATCAATAGCATAGAAGTTGCCACCGAGGTTGGCGATGGCCACGGTGTGACCGTCAAGTTGGAACTCCCGGATCTGGCCAGGGGCAATCTCAGTGGTTTTCGTGGCGCGGAACAGAGGCATTTGGCGGTCTCTCCTGGTAGCGCAAGCCCGCCGCGGCGGGCCTGTGCGGTTAGCTCCCTGAACTGAACTCTCAGGCCGCAGCCCCTTCGTTCCTCAGGGCGGGCAGGAATGGCTGCGCCACCCGGACCTACCGCGGCTGGGGCGTCTGCGCGACCATGACGCTCTGTTTGAAACTGCCGACCATCCCGGGGCGCAGCCGCACCTCGGTGGGTCGCTTGGCGAGCGACATCTGGTCAATCTTGTCCTGCAGCTTCAGCAGGCCGTAAAACAGCGCCTCGGGCCGGGGCGGGCAGCCGATGATGTACACGTCTACGGGAACGATTTTATCCACGCCCTGCAGCACGGAATAGACATTGAACGGGCCGCCCACGCTGGAGCAGGCGCCCATGGAGATGCACCACTTTGGATCCGGCATCTGCGACCAGATGCGCTGGATCACCGGCCCCATTTTCAGCGTGACGGTCCCGGAAACGATCATCAGGTCGGCCTGGCGGGGCGAGGGGCGGAACACCTCGGCGCCGAAGCGCGCGATATCGAACCGCGGCGTGGACGAGGCAATCATTTCGATCGCGCAGCACGCCAGGCCGAACGTGAGCGGCCAAATGGCGCTGCGCCGCGCCCAGTTGAACACGTAGTCCACCGAGGAGATCAGGAAGTTTTTCTCGAAGCGGTTGTCGATGATTCCCATACGCGATTATTGTACCCCGGAAAAACGGTGAGTATAGCGGTGCTGGTCAGGACAGTCAAATAAGGGTGCAGCCGGGCCGCCGAAACTTCCCACAACGGGACTTGTGGCCCGCGTGGCGGAACTTGCATCTCCTGCAGCGCGATTATCCGACCCCGTCCGGCTATGTAGCACGATTGCTCGGATTAAGAGCAAGGCGTTCCATGCACTTCGAGTGAATGATTCGTTCCCCAGCGACCGAGCGCGACGGAGGTGAGCCCGTGGGCATTCCTTTGCTGTTCTCACGTCCGTATGAGGGATTCCTAGCCGCGCTAATCATGTTGTGGCTGGCGGCTTGTGCTCTTTCCTCTGCCGCAGCCGGTCAGGCGCACCAGCCGCAGCAGGCCGCCGAAGAAGTTCAGCGATTGACGTCGGAATGCGAGCAGGGAAAATACGCAAGCTGCAGCGATCTGGGGGGCATCCACGCGCACGGCCGGGGCGTGAGCAAGGATGAAGCCCGCGCGGCGGCGTTCTACCAGCGGGCGTGCGACGCCGGGCGAACCCTCGCGTGTGGCAAGCCGAAGAAACCAGTTCAATAGCTGCAACCGCGATCTTTGCAGCCGGGCCAGGAGGCCTGCGGCGTCTGCGGGCCGCAAACGGCGTTATGGGAAGTTACGAACAACGGCTTCGGAAGGACGACTGCTTACGAAATACTGGGCACGGGTGCAGAATCCGCTCCGGTATGTTCTCACCCCGTCAAATTGACCGCGAGTTTCAGCGTGGTTCGGCCTGTTCTGGTTTTGTTCCGTGCACGAGCAGGGCGCCTTCGGCGCGGAAGGCGGCGAGATGCGCGGCGTCGCGGAACCACCGGCCGGTGTATGCGGCGGGCGCCGGCGTGGGATCCACGATGCGCGCATGCGCGACGTCGGCGAATCCCGCTCCGTGGAGCCGCTCCGCCCATTCGTCCGCGGACAGCAGGTGCGTGGAAACTGCGAGCAGCGAGCCCCACTGATGGCAGTGGGGATTGTCGCGGTAATAGTTGATCAGGATCCAGGCGCTGCCGCCGGGACGCAGGACGCGGACGATTTCCCGCAGCCCCGCCGCGGGGTCGGGCCAGTAGTAGGCGGATTCGACGGAGATGGCCTTGGTGAAGAAAGCGTTTTCCCAGGGGATTTCGTCCACGGAGCCGGTGACGGCCATGACTTGAGCGAGATCGGCGCAGTTGCGGCGCGCATGGCGCACCATCTCGTCGGAGACGTCCATGCCGACCACGCGGCCTTCCGTCACGTGCCCGGCCAGCCGGCGCAGCAGCCAGCCCGCGCCGCAGCCCACATCGAGCACGCTGTCCGCCGGCGTGAGACCCATCAGGTCGAGGACTGGGAGCGTGATGGGGAGGTG
>DATEQM010000040.1:0-2368 GCA_035272605.1 Candidatus Acidiferrales bacterium
AAGACGCAGGGCGCGCTGCCAGGTGAAACGGCGGCGCTGCGGCTGCTGTTCGGCCTGCTGGCCAGCGGGCAAATCAAGATGAGGAAGATCAAAGGCTTTCGGGAGATCGAGGAGAAACAGGAAAAGGCGGCTTAGAAGAAAAGATTTCCATGACTTCTCAGGAAAAATGCGCTATCAACTTTTCAACAGGATTCGGGACACAGCCGCCTTATCCTGACGTTGACGTCCCTCGTCGCCAGATAGTCACAGTCGGAATCCGACAAGTGCCGACAACTCGACTCCCGGAACAATTCTGAACTGATCCCCCTGGTACTTTCGTTCCATGGGCGCATTCGCCACAATGCAACTGTCGTACCTTTGCAGCGGACAACTACGGCGGTAGGATTGGGCCCATCAGGTAAACCATGAAGCAGTGCCCTGTCTGCAGCACGGATTTTCCGGACGAGCACGACACCTGTCCGACGGATGGGGCGGTACTGCTCTCCATGGAGGGAGCCGAGTGGGAGCCCGGCGTCCTGATCCGGGGGAAGTACCGCATCCTCGCGCGGCTGGGCAAGGGCGGGATGGGCATCGTCTACAAGGCCCAGCACATTTTCCTCGAAGAATTCCGCGCGCTGAAGGTGATGTACCCGCACCTGGCCCAGGACCCCAAATTCCGCCATCGCTTTCTGCGCGAGGGAAAAGAAGGCCGCAAGCTGCGCAATAACCCGCACATTGTGGCCATCGAGGACCAGGAGCAGGCCGAGGACGGCAGCCTCTATCTGGCCATGGAGTATGTGGACGGGGTGACCCTGCGCGAACTTCTGCGCAGCTCCCGCGGGCCGCTGCCCCTGCCGCGCGCGCTCATCATCGCGAAAGGGATCGCGGAGGGCCTGCAAGCGGCGCACGTGCTCGGAATCGTGCACCGCGACATCAAACCGGACAACATTCTGATGGCGCGCGACTCGGCCGGGAACGACCTGGCCAAAGTGGCCGATTTCGGAATCATGTCGCTGTGCGAAGGTTCGACGGTGATGGGCACGCGTCCTCTGCTCACTGCGCCTTACGCCTCGCCGGAACAATGGCAGGCGCAGCCCGGCTCCAAGCCCGATCCGCGAACCGACCTCTACGCGTTGGGCATGACCATGTACGAAATGCTCACCGGCCGGCTCCCCTTCCGCGCCGAAAACCCCGTGCAGTGGATGCACGCGCACCTCACGCAGCCCGCTCCGCCGCCCAGCGAGCTGAACCGCGATCTGGAAGCTTACCCCGCCGTGGACGCGCTGGTGCTGAAGCTGGTGACGAAGGACGTGAGCGACCGTTTCGTGGACGCGCAGGCCTTTCTGCGCGAATTGAGCCTGGCGCAGTCGGGCATGAAGTGGACGCAGGTGCCGCACGAATCCATGGACACGGCCACCCCGACTATCGTGCAGCGCCGGACGCCGGTATCGGGCTCGGGATTCCCGGTCACTCCCGCATCGGTCACTCCCAGCGGCCCGCGCCCGTCGGATTCCGGCGAGAAACCAGAGGAAGCGCGGCCCAAGAAATACGTGGAAGAAGCATTGCGCTGGGCCGAGCGAAACATCGACCGGAAATCGGCACAGGTGAAAGCGGCAACCGACGAGGCGGCGAAGCCCGCGCCCACGCCGGTCACGCCCGTCTCGCGGCCTGTGCCGACGCGTCCCCGTCCAGACCCGCTGGTTCCGCGCGCCGAGCCTCCCCCTCCGCCTCCAGAGCCGCTGCGCCCGCGAGTGGAGCGAGCCGCGGGCCGCGTGGAAACACCGCCGGAGCCTGTGGCTGTTCCTCCGCTCTCTCCGCCACCCCCGTCTCCGCCGATCGAGACGAGGCCATCGACTCCTCCTCCGCCCGCGCCGCCGCGAGCGGAGCCGCGAGCCGTGCGGAGCCCGGCGCCGGCGCCCTTCTCCGCGGTCCTCACGGAGCCGCAGAGGTCCCGCGGTCCGCTGATCTGGATTTCTCTCGCCGTGCTGGTGCTGGCTCTCAGTGCACTCGGTGCCTACCTGTATCTCGGCAGGCCGCAGAGCCAGCCGGTTTCATCCCCTGCGCCGCAGGCGCAGCACCAGCTCGAAATTGACGGACACATGCAGAAGGCGGAAGCGGCCTTCTCGCAGGGGAACTACGACCTGGCCATCGAGGAGTTTCGCGCCGTCCTGCAGCTCAATCCAGCGAGCGTGCGCGCAAAAGAGGGAATCGAACGCGCCACCAAAGCGAAGGCGGCGGAGAGCGTGATCCTTCCGGGCGGGAAGAGTTCGCCGTAGCGGTCCAGTGTGGGGGAATTTGAAGTGAAGGTTATCCGATTGGCGTGCCAGGCCTGCCTGGTGGTTGCGGTGCTCTGGATTGCGGCGCCTCCGCTGCAGGCGCAGTCTCCCGT
>DATEQM010000041.1:0-6438 GCA_035272605.1 Candidatus Acidiferrales bacterium
TCTCATCGCCTACCCGACCGACACGATGACGGAAGAGCAGAAACTGATGAGCATGCGGGGGAACAATTACGCATTTGCCCATGCCACCGTCTTCCACGAACTCATCCCCGGGCACCACCTCCAGGGGTTCATGCTGCAGAGATACAAGCCGTACCGCTATCTGTTCCACACTCCGTTCTGGATGGAAGGCTGGGCGCTGTACTGCGAGCTGATGTTTTGGGACATGGGGTTCGACAAGACGCCGGAGGAACGCATGGGCGCGCTGTTCTGGCGGATGCACCGCTGCGCGCGGATCATTTTCTCGCTCAGCTTCCACTTGGGGAAGATGACCCCGCAGGAATGCATTGATTTTCTGGTGGAGCGAGTGGGGCACGAGCGGGACAATGCGGCGGCGGAGGTGCGGCGGTCCTTTGCCGGCGACTACTCGCCGCTCTACCAGGCCGCCTACCTGCTGGGCGGCTTTCAGATCCGCGCGCTGCACAAGGAATTGGTGGATTCCGGGAAGATGACCAACCGCGCGATGCACGACGCGTTTCTGCGGGAAAACACCATGCCCATCGAGATGGTGCGTGCCCTCCTGACCGGCCAGCCGCCCGAAAAGGATTTCAAGACGTCGTGGAAGTTTTATGGAGACGTCGCGCCCCAATAGGGAATCGCGTTCCGCATGGACCGGGCGTCTCGAGCCGGGTGAGCGCGTTCAACGACGCGAGGCTTCCAGCAATTCTTTCAGGTATTGCTGCCACACGGCCGCCCAGGTGTGCGTGCCGTGGCCGTGGGTCTGGCTGGAAACCGGGATCAGGACGAAGCGGACGTTCTTCACTTTTTTGATCTCCCGCTCGGCAATTCCCAGTTCCGGAGGATTGATGAAGTCGTCGGCGGAGTTCACGAACATCACGGGCGCCTTGATTTTCTCGAGCTGCGCGGAGGGGTCGTAGTTCCGCGAGGAGTTGACGGCGTAGAGGAAGTCGTTGGCGTCGAGCCGGGGGCTTACCCTGGCCGTGTACTCGTCCACGTATTTGTCCGCCGCGTCGCGGGTGGGGTAGTTCGCCTGCATGAGGAGCGGCGCGCTGCCCGCGATCAGCAGGAAATCCACGATCACCTGAATCGCGGCGCGCGGCTCGGCCGTGTAGTCGCCGTTTTTCCATTCGGGGTCCTGGCGGATTCCCTCCATCACCATTTTGCGCCACATGCGGTTGCGGCCGGCAATTTGCACCGGCAGGCAGGCGAGCGGCATGAGCGCGTCCATGAAATCCGGATATGTTTCGCCCCACACCCAGGAATGCATGCAGCCCATGGAGGTGCCCAGGATCAGGCGTAGGTGGTTGACGCCCAGTCCCTTCTCCAGGAGCTCGTGCTGCGCGGCCACCATGTCGTCGTACTCATAGGAGGGAAAATGCGCGTGCATCCCGTCGCTGGGCTTGCTCGATTTTCCGTGGCCGATGTTGTCCGGAAGGATGATGAAGTAGCGGTTCGTGTCCAGAAGCTGTCCGGGACCGAACAACACGCCGGCAAATTGCGGCTGGAGAAATGTACGGCCGGAGCCGCCGGTGCCGTGGAGGATCAGCACGGCGTTTGTGACGCGGCCGCTCGAATCCGTTGCGGGCGTTCCCAGGGTCATGTAGTGGAGGCGCAATTCCGCAAGCGTTTCACCCGACTTGAAATGGAAATCGCGGGCGATGTAGTCGCCCTCCTGCGGCGCGAGGGCTGGGGCGGGCTGCTGCGCGCTCGCGTTTGCGACGAATAGTAAAAGGAGAGTGGCTAGAGGATGAACGATCAGTAACAGCTTCGGGTGGGCCATCGAAACACCTCCGCGCGCCGCACTGTAACACGGGAGAATGATTCCCAGGCTTGGCCGCTCACACACTAGTTACACGGTCTTCACGAAATGTTTCATCCGGTTTAACGCATTCATCCGGGAGGTGGCGTACAAACCCTGGCGGACCGAAACTCCGGAGGACAAACCATGAAAATTCGACATCACCGCGAGACCCGCCGCGCGTCGCATCGGGAAGGGGCGCGCCGAGTTTCCACTTTCGAGCTTCTCCACAAGGCTTTCACGCTGGCACTGGCTTTTCTCTTCGCCATGCTGCCGGTCGCGTCGGCGGCTGCCGCGACGCCCGCGGCGCCGGCAAGGCTGGCGACTCCTGCGGCAAGCGCATCCAGCACGACCACGGGTTGCGATCTGGACCCGGCGCATAAGGCGCTGAAGCACGTGATTTACATCCAGTTCGACAACGTACACTTCACGCGCGACAACCCGAACGTGCCTTCCGATCTGGAGCAGATGCCGAACCTGCTGGACTTCCTGACCGACAACGGCGTGCTCTTGAGCAACCACCATACGCCGCTCAAGTCGCACACGGCGGACGACATCATTACGTCGCTGACGGGGGTATACGGGGACCGCCACGGCCAACCGATCGCCAACAGCTTCGATTACTTCACACCGCCTGGGTCGAAATATCCCTACAACTATCTCTCCTCCTTCCAGTATTGGACCGATATCGTCAGCCCGTCCCTGGATCCCACTTACTTCATGATTACCGCAGACGGGAAGAATGCTCCGGCCCCGTGGGCGCCGTGGACGCGCGCGGGCTGCAACGTGGGCGCCGTTTCCATCGCGAACATGGAACTGGAAAACGTGGGCGGCGACATTGCAACAGTTTTTGCCAAGGATCCTACGGTGCTGGCCGCGGCGCAGGCGGAAGCGAAATCCAATTACTACAAAGCGGTGGCGGATTTTGAGGGCATCTCGATTCATTGCGCTGCGGGCAACGCGCTGTGCTCCAGCGGCAACCACGGCGAGCCGGACATTCTGCCGGACGAGCCCGGAGGGTATACCGGATTCAATGCGCTGTACGGGCACAAATTCGTGGCGCCGGCGATCAGCCCGACGCCACTGGTGGATATTGACGGCAACCCGATCACGGACGACAGCACTCCGCCGAACGCGGGCTTCCCCGGCTTCGGGGGAATTTCCGCGGCGCAGACGCTGGGCTATGTGGCCACCATGCAGGAGAACGGCGTTCCGGTGACCTACGCGTACATTTCCGACGTGCATGACAATCACACGGGCGAACAGGCGAATGAACCGGCGGCCTGCCTGACCGACCCCGAATACGGCGGGCTGGGGGCGGGAGACGTGTGCCACGAGGCTCAATTGCAGGCCTACGATGAAGCGTTCGGCAAATTCTTTGCGCGCCTGAAAGCGGACGGGATCAACAAGGACAACACGCTTTTCGCGATCACCGCGGACGAGGGAGACCACTTTGCAGGCGGGCCGCCTTCGCCGGCGACCTGCGACGGGGTCACGGTTCCCTGTACTTACGCCAAAATCGGCGAGATCGATGCGAACATGACGAGCGTGCTTGGCGATGAAGATCCCAACACGCTGAACACAGCCTTCGACATTCAGTTCGACATGGTGCCGGTGTTCTATCTTACCGGCAATCCAGGCGTGGGCAGCGCGGTGGCGCGGGAATTCGAGCGGGACGCGGCGACGCTGATGGCCGTCAGCCCCATCACAAACACCACCGATCAATTGACGGTGGCGCTGGCCGATCCGGTGGAATTGAAGCTGCTGCACATGGTGACCGGCGATCCGCAGCGCACGCCCACGTTCGTGATGTTCGGGAATCCCGACTGGTACTGGCAGACCTACGGACCAGCGCCGTATGAGAGTGCGGCATACGCCTGGAACCATGGCGGCATACAGCATGAAATCGTGACCACCTGGCTCGGGCTAGCGGGCCCGGGGATCCGCAAAGCCGGGATTGATGCCGATACCTGGTCGGATCACACGGACATTCGTCCCACCATGCTGGCGCTGGCCGGGCTGGTGGATGATTACCAGCACGAGGGCCGCGTGCTCGCGGAGGAAATCTACCCCTGGGCGCTCCCGGACGGCATCCAGGACAACGGAGACGAGTTCGTAGAGCTGGCCCAGGCCTTCAAGCAAATCAACGCGCCCAATGCGGAACTGTGCCGCACCAGCCTGCGAATCTCGACGCGGGCGCTGGCTTCCGGCAACGCGATGGACGACTCCAAGTACATGCAGCTCGAAAGCCAACTGGCTTTCGTCACCACGCTGCGTGATTCGCTGGCCTCCGCGATGCTCAAGAAGCTGGAGGACGCGGCATTCCACGGAAAGCCCATCTCCGAAGCAGAGGAAAGAAACCTGACGTCTCAGGCGGACGCGCTGCTGTTCCTGATTCACGCCATCGAGGCGGGGCTCTAGGCCGAACGCCCGGCCGCGTCCGGGCAGGACGGCGCAACGGCGAGCAGGGGCAGGATCCCGCTGGGGCGGCGTGCCCCTGTTTTCGTAATGTCCATCGCGGGCGCTGCCGGCGATTGGAAAAGCCGCGGGGCTCGACCGCCCCGCGCTACAGTCACTTTTCGAGGGACTTCAGCTTTTCGCGGGCGTAGTCGGCGGACTTTCCGGTGGGAGACAGTTCGAGGTATTTCTCGAAGGCTTTTTTGGCGTCGTCCTTGCGGTTCATGGCCACGTAGGCGTCGCCCAGGTTGACGTAGGCGATGGCGCGATTGGGATCGAGTGCGATGGCCTGCTCGATCCAGTGCACGGAGTCTTCGTAGTGCCCCTGGCGGTACAGTGCGAATCCGGCGTTGTTCGCCAGCAGCGCGCTCTTGGGTTCGAGCTGGGCGGCAGCGATGAATTTTTCATAGGCCTCGGCGTAGCGCTTCTCCTTATAGAGCCGCATACCTTCGTCGTTCAGGGACAGCGCGCTGTTGGCTGCGTGCGCCGCGCCGGCCGGCTGTTGCTGCTGCTTCTGGAGCATGGCCTGGGCCGCCGCCAGTTGTTTCTTCAGCTCCTCATTCTGCTTGGTTTTCTCGAGAATCTCGGCGTGCAGCCCTTCCAGTTCCGCGTTGGTCCGGATGGCCTCCTCGCCGAGCTGCGGCGACGCGGAGTTGAGGAACTCCGTCTCATGCTTCAATTCGAAAATAAAGTCGCCGCCCCCGCTCCCCACCAGATTGCCGAACACCGGAGTCTGGTGCGAGAGTGAGGAAACCGCGGGGATCACGTAGGCGGCCAGTTCCGTGCCGGTGATGAAGCCGTCGCCGTTCAGGTCGCCGCGCCCGTCCAGGGCCTGGAGCAGCGTCCAGGTGAAGATGGAATGCCCGTTCGGCCCGTTATCGGCCACCTCCTCGTCCGCGCCGCCCGCGGTGAACATCTGCCGGGCTTCGCGCCGGGCGATTTCCTGCAAATAGTTCTGCGAGCCCTGCTGCATGCCCCCGCCGCGGGTGAGCGCCAGGCCGCTGTAGCACGAGTCCATGACGAAGAGCAGATGCTTCGCCGGGATGGCTTCGGAGATGTCCTGGAAATTCGTCATGGAGATGGCCTGGGCCTCGTAGTCGCTGGCCCCCGCATCCACGGGGATGATGTAGCCGAGGTCGCGGCCGCTGGCCAGCTTCCGCGTGGCCCCGTGCCCCGCGAAGAACACGAAGACGCGATCCTCGTGCTTCACCACGTCGGGATTGGCCAGCTTGCCGCCCAGCAGGGAGAGGATGGCCTCTCGCGTGGCGTCTTTGTCGAAGAGCTGGAAAACGTTTTCCGGCTTGAAGTGAAATTTCTGGATTAGGACGTCGCGGACGGCCTGCGCGTCGTTCACGGCGTAGCGCAGCTTGGGCCAGCTCTGATAATCGTCAATGCCGATGACGGCGGCCCAGCTCTCCCGGTACGGCAGCTCGAAGGGCGCGGGCGCCGCGGCCGGCGCCTGCACCGTGGCGCCGGTCTCCGGGGCGAAATCATCCCCTTTCCAGGAAGCAAAGCGGTAGCCCTGGGCCTCGAGCGTGCCAATCAGCGAGGGCAGTACGGCGGCGGCGCGCGAATGGATGTCGTGGAACAGGATGATGCCGCGGCCCACCAGCGCAATGCGGTCGAGCACGCGCTGCGCGATGGATTTGGGGATGGGATCGGCCCAGTCCATCGAATCAATGTTCCACAGCATCACCTTCATCTTCTGCGCGGCGACGTAATCCAGGATTTGGTCGTTGATCGCGCCGTAGGGCGGACGGAAGAGCGCCGGGTCCGCCTTCTCGATGGTGCGGAGCAGCTTGTCGGTGGATTCAATCTCCTGCGTGTAGGCCGCCGGGTCCAGTTTGGTGAGCAGGGCGTGGCTGTAGGTGTGATTCGCGAGGGTCGAGCCTTCGTCCATCACGCGGTAGCTCGCGGCGGAGGCCGTGGTCCATTTCACCTGGCCGTCTTTTTCGAATGCCCCCAGGTTGCGCCCTACCTCGAAGAACACGCCCTCGAGCTTGTGCTTCTTCAGGATCTCCAGGATGCCGTCCGTGTAGCGGGGGTGGGGCCCGTCGTCGAAGGTCAGCAGGAGAGTCTTTGCGGGGAGTTCCGGGCCCATGATTTCATTGGCGTTTTTCTTTTTTTTTCCGGCGCCGCGGCTTTCTGCCGCCGGCAGAGCGGCT
>DATEQM010000042.1:0-10390 GCA_035272605.1 Candidatus Acidiferrales bacterium
GTAGAGCGATTCCTGGATCTGTGCGTCCAGGCTCATCAAGTCGAACACCGGCACGTTGGGAGCCTGGCGATGTACTTCCGCGCGCAGGGCCCCGGCCAGTGAGTCCGGAGCTTGCACGGTGCGGAGATAAAACGTGAGACGCCCGAGCTTTGCCTTCTGGGAATAGGGGGTGTAGACGAACGGCTTTATGGCGTCACGCACATTTTCATGCTTGCTGTCTTTCACCACTCCGACGACATCCATCGAGGTCAGCTTTTGCCCCGCGCCGAAAGCCAGCCTACCCCCGATGGGATTGCGTCCGGCAAACACCCGGCGGGCCAGAGTTTCGTTGATGATGGCCACCGGCGGACTGGCCGCCGTGTCCCCGTCTCCAAACTCGCGCCCGGAAATCAAAGGGATGCCGAGCGTCGAGAAAAAATTCGGACCGATCTCGTTCCTCAACACCTGCAGATCTTCATCCCGCGGGTTCTGGTATCCCTCTACGGTGAGGTTTGAGCCTTCATCGTCGCCGGCGAGGATGGGGACGGTCGCACCGCTCACGGACCGTACGCCCGGCAGAGATGCCATGCTCTGGCGCAGATCATCCACCAGTGCCAGCGTGCGCTCCGGGGAGTAGCCGCTGAGTGCGGGGGCCACGGAAAACGTGATAATGCGATCGGAGGACAACCCCAGGTCCACCCGGCTCAGGTTGTATATGCTTTTGGCGAACAGGCCAGCGCCCAGAAGCAAAACCAGCGTCAACGCCACCTGTCCCACAATGAGCGCCCGGCGCAAACGCACCTGCCCGTGGCCGGAGGACGCCTTGGCGCTCTGGTCTTTCAGGGTCTCGGCAAGCTCCGGGCGCGTGGACTGCATTGCCGGCAGGAGTCCGAACAGAACTCCGGTCAGCAGCGTCAGCCCCACACTGAACCCGAGGATGCGGTAATCCAGTTCCGGTGAGAGGCCCATGATTCCCTGGCTCGCGGATAGTGATTTTAGGAGCGCTCCCGTTGTCCAGTAGGCTGCCAACAATCCCAGGCCGCCGCCCAGCAAGGAGAGCAGGAGACTTTCGGAGAGGAGTTGCCGCACCAGCCGCCAGCGCCCGGCGCCCATGGCCAGGCGGATGGCGAACTCGCGCTGGCGGAATGCGCCGCGGGCCAGAAGCAGGTTGGCCACATTGGTGCACGCGATCAGCAGCACCAGCCCGACCATCGCCGCTAGGGCCAGCAGCGGCGCCTCGACATCGCCTTGTAGGACCTGACGGCCGCGGCCCCCGCTGTCGAGCACGATCGCGCGGTGCAGGAATTTTTCCCGCAGATCGCCCGAATAGGTTCCCAGCTTCACTTCCTCTTGCAGGATCGAGCGCAGCAAGCCCGTGCTCGACACCTCCGCCTGCCCGCGGGAGATGCCGGGCTTGAGCCGTCCCATAATGGCCAGCCAGTGATCCTTGCGATCCTCCAGACCGTCCCAGTTCGGGGTGATCTGCGCCTTCATGGTGATGGGAATGAAGATGTCCGGAGTCTGCCCCACCTGCACGCCGGAGAAGCCCGCACAGGTTACTCCCACCACGGTCATCAGGTTTCCGTTGATCAGTAGGGTCTGGTTCAGGATTCCCGGGTCGGAGCCGAAGCGGCGCTTCCAGTAGCCGTAGCTCAACACCGCCACGGGATGTGCCCCCGCGACACGGTCGTCCTCCTGGTTGAATGTGCGGCCGAGCGCGGCGGGCACGCCGAGCACTTCGAAGTAATTGCCGGAAACCAGCTCGCCGTCGGCCCGCTCCGTCTGCCTCTGAAACGAGACGCTCAGGGGCACAGAAAAGCGGGCCAGCAGGCCGCTGAACGCCTCGTTGTGGTCGCGCAGGTCCTTATACAGGGGATAAGAAAACGAGGCGGCCTCGTCACCGTCGCTGTTGGTGTGCCCGCGTTTGGGCCCCGGCGAGCGCAGCACCACCAATTCCTGCGGATTGCGCACCGGCAGGAGGCGCAGCAGCACCTGGTCGGTCAGCGAAAAGATTGCCGTATTCGCGCCGATCCCCAGCGCCAGCGTCAGTACGGCAACCACCGTGAACCCCGGGCTTTTCGCCAGCCCCCGCAGCCCGAATCGAATGTCCTTCCACAGTGTGTCCATGTTCGCTTTATCCTTCCGGTCTCTACCCTTTAGCTTCCAACCTCCAGGATCACTCGTATCTCAACGCCACCATCGGATCCACGCGCGCCGCCCGCCGCGCGGGCACGTAGCAAGCCAGCGCCGCGGTGGCGCCGAGCAGCGCGGCGACGCTCAGAAACGTGAGCGGGTCGGCCGGAGTCACTCCGAACAACTGGCTGGAGAGCAGGCGGGTCGCGGCCAGCGCGCCGGCCAAACCCGCCACGACGCCGGCCAGCGCCAGCCTCAATCCGCCGGTCAGCACGAGCTTCAGCACGTTGCCGGGGGCCGCGCCGAGCGCCATGCGCACGCCCACTTCGTGAGTGCGCTCGGTGACCAGGTAGGACATGACGGCATAAATCCCTGCCGCGGCCAGCACTAGGGCCAGCGCGGCAAAAGCACCCAGCAACAAGGCCGCAAATTTCTGCCGCGCGAGCGAACTCGCGAGCAGGGACGCCATGGACTCCACCCGCGCCACAGGCATGGCGGCGTCCACGGATGCGACGGTGGCCGGAATCGTCGCGGCCAGCGCTTCCGGCGCGCCCGCCCCGCGAACCACGAAGATGATGGGGATTTCCCCGGAGAGGAAGCTGATATCCTCCGCGCTCTGCTGGCAGAAGGGCATGTAGACCTCGTCGCGCACGTCGTTGCCCAGTCCAAACGTGTACACGTCGCCTACAACGCCCACGACCTCCGCCCACTGCGCTTGGTTGTGCACGTCGTTGAAAGCCACATGGCGTCCGATGGCGCTCCCCTGGCCCCAGTAGTGGCGTGCCATCCGCCGGTTCACGATGGCCACCTGAGGAGCGCCCGGTTTGTCGCGCGCGGTGAATTCCCGGCCTCGCAGCACGGGAATCTGGAACACGCGGAAAAAGTCCGGCCCCACAAAGCGCATTTCCGCCACCTGGGTTCCCGGCGGCACGTTTGCGGGACGCCCTTCGATCTGCACATCGCCGTTGATGTTGTAGCCGCTCAGCGGCAGCAGAATCGTGGTGCTGGCCGCCTCCACTCCCGGCAGGCCCGCTAGGCGCGCCGTCATCTGATCCACGCGCTCGAGATTCTTGGGGACTTCCGCAGGCGTCATTTTGGGGAGAAAAATCTGGGCGGTTTCCACGTGGGCGGGCTCAAACCCGGGATCCACGTGCAGCAGCGCGCCCAGAGTTCGGATCAGCAGGCCGCCGCCCACCAGCAGCAGCGCAGCCAGCGCCACCTCCGCAGCCATCAGCCCGCTGCGCAGCCGCGACACCCCGCGGCTCTCGGTGGTTCTTCCGGCCCCATGCTGCAGGCTCGATTGCGGGTCCACCCGCGATGCCGCCAATGATGGCGCCAGGCCAAACAGCAATGCCGTGAGCAGCCCGGCGGCCAGCGTGAACAGCAGAACGCGCGCGTCCAGCGTGATGCTGCCGGCGCGCGGCAGCGTCCCCTCGGGAAGCAGGGCCGGCAGCGCGGCCAGCGCCCCATAGCCCAGAGCCAATCCCATGGCTGCGCCTCCGGCGGCGAGCAGCGCGCTCTCGGTCAGCAATTGCCGGACAATGCGCGCGCGGTCCGCGCCCAGTGCCGCGCGGACGGCCATCTCGCGTCGGCGCGCCACCGCCCGCGCCAGCAGCAGGTCTGCCACGTTGGCGCACGCGATCAGGAGCACGAATCCCACCGCGGCGAAAAGAATCTCGAGCGCCGGGCGGACGTGCGCCACGGCTTGCTCCAGCAGGGGAGTGACGCGCACGCCGCGTTCCCGGTTCGTATCCGGATGCTGCTGCTCCAGCCCTTTCGCGACGCGGGCCAGATCCGCGCGGGCCTGCTCGGGAGTCACACCCGGCTTCATGCGCGCGATGGCGGAATAGAAGTGGGTGTCGCGGTTGCGAGCGAACGGCGTGTCCAGCCGGTCGGGCAGCCACACGCCGGTGTCGGAAGGATAGGCGAGCTCTTCCGCGATCACGCCCACAACAGTGTAAGAAATTCCGCTGAGTTGGATCGTGCGGCCCACAATTCCGGGATCGCCCCCGAAGTCTGTGCGCCACACGCCGTCGCTGATTACCGCCACGTCCGGCCCGCCCGGCCTCCACTCGTTTTCACGGAACAGCCGGCCGATCACCGGGCGCACGCCGAGAACCTCGAAAAACCCTTCCGACACCTCGGCGGAATCGAGCCGCTGGGGCGCAAGGCGCCCGGTCAGGTTGAGCCCCCCGGTTCGGTAGACCGCCATGCTCTCCAGTGCGCGGCTTTGTTCCTTCCAGTCCAGGTAATTCGGTGCGGAGACCGAGCCCCAGCCATTGTGAAAGGTTTCGTGGAGAACCACGATTCGGTCGGAGTCTGCAAAGGGAAGTGGGCGCAGCAGCACTCCGTTGACGATGCTGAAAATTGCGGTGTTCGCGCCGATGCCGAGCGCGAGCATGAGCACGGTGGCAGCGGTGAAGCCGGGATTGCGCGCCAGGCGGCGGGCTGCGTAGCGGAGATCCTGTCCGAGAGCTTGCCACATACGGCCTCCCGTTTTCCGCTCCGGCCGGATGCACCTCGACACACGTCGCTCGCCGCGGCGAGCAACCCGGCCCGGCTGTTTGCCTGTCCTTTACAGCGGTGAAATGAACCGGCTCAATTCCGGCGCGTTGAAGTCGGGCAGCGGCATAGAGAAACTGCTGCCACTCGGGGACTTGCCGGACTCACCTGCCGGCTGCTTTTCCGGGGATCCGTCAGGGTTGGTCGCGTCCCCGGCTGGGGAATCCGCGGACGAATTCGAAGCGCTCGCCGACCTGTCTTGCCAGGATGTGGAAGCGGACGAGGTTGCCTCCGCCGCTGTGGAGTGTGCCGGCGCCCCGCTGCGCGGGCAGGCCAGCACAACATTGGATCGCCAACCCGAAGCCGCGTTCGCGCGGTACAGCCCCGTGTGGTGTCCCAGGGACCCAATGGCCAGCCCCACCGTCAGCACAGCCACGAACACCGCCCCCGGACTCGCCAGCAATCTTCCGCCGGCCCTCCGCAGTCCCTGCTCGATGGGCTTCATGCCTGCACCTCCTGCCGGCCCGCTCCCGTGGTTTCTTCCACAATGCGGCCGTCGAACAGGTGCACGCTGCGCTCGGAGCATCCCGCGTATCGCGTGTCGTGCGTCACCATGCAGATCGTCGCGCCTTCGCGGTGCAGTTGGTTCAACAGCTCCATCACCGCCTCGCCGTTTTTCGAGTCCAGGTTCCCGGTAGGCTCGTCCGCCAGCAGGATGGCCGGCTGGCCCACCAGCGCGCGCGCCACGGCCACGCGCTGCTGCTGGCCTCCGGAAAGCTGCGAGGGATAGTGCTTCATCCGGTGGGCCATGCCCACGCGTTCCAGCACTTCCTGCACCCGCTTGCGGCGCTCCGCGGACGACATGCCCCGGTACGTCAGGGGCAGTTCCACGTTTTCGTACACGTTCAGGTCGCCGATCAGGTTGAAGGCCTGAAAAATAAATCCGATCTCCCGGTTCCGAATCCGCGTCCGCTCCGAAAGCGAGAGCTGGGCCACCGGCTGGCCCTTCAGCCGGTATTCGCCCCCGCTCGGCGAATCCAGCAGCCCCAGGATGGAAAGCAGCGTGGACTTTCCGCACCCCGAAGGCCCCGCGATCGCGATGTACTCCCCCGGCCGGATCTCCAGGTGGATCCCGGAGAGCGCGTGCGTCTCGATCTCATCCGTCAGGAACACTTTCGTCACGCCATCGAGATGAATCAGAGCCGTTCCGTTTGTCGCCATGCTTTTTCTCCTGGTCCCGTCCCGATCCCGAATCCTCGGGACGGGATCGGAACGCACTCTCTCAACGCAACCGGATCGTGTCGTATTTGTCCCACGCCGACATGTCCGAGAGAATCACCTGATCCCCCGGCTTCAAGCCTCCGCGTATTTCGATCGTATTCACCGAACTCTTTCCCAGCTTTACTTGGACGCGCGTCGCGTCCTGTCCGTTATCCACCAACTTGAACAGCCCTACCGTGCTTTCCTCCTGCCCGAACGCCGGCCGCCCCACATAGATGACATCGGCCATGCGTTCGAGTTCAATCGTGCCGTCCACGGTCAGGTCGGCCCTGGCCCCGTCGGGCAGCGGCCCCTTGAACAGCACATCCACGGTCACCGTTCCGTTCACCACCGAGGGATCTATCCGCGACACGAAGCCCTCTACCACCCCGTTCCGCGTGTCTACCGAGGCCTTCTGCCCGATCTGCACGTCCTTCGCCGACGTCTCCGCGATCCGGATCTGCGCCTTCAGGTGTGTCGGGTCGGCCACGCGCGCAAGGTTCGTGCCCGCCGTGAATCTCTGCCCCACTTCCACCGGCTCCACCTCTAGAATCCCATTGATCCCCGCGCGCACGTTCAACGCCTCAATCTGTTTCCGGCGCAGCGCCTCGATGGCCTTCAGTTGGTCCACCTTCGCTTCCTGCACCGCCACCTGCGCCACGGCCGCCTTCTTATAGGTTTCTACGCGCTCGAGCTCGATTTGGTTCCGCACCTGCAGCTCCTGCGCCTTCAACTGCGCGATCTTCAGATCCATATCGCTGACCAGCCCGTCCTTGAAGAGCAGCTCTTTTCTTTGTTGGTCCAGGAGGGCCTGTTCGTAGTCGGAATGGACTGTGGCCGCGGACGCCCGCTGGTTCTCCAGATCGGTTTCCAGCTTCGCCTTGGTGTTGTTTAATTCCGCTTCCCCAGCCTTCCGCGCCAGCGTGGCGTCTTCCATGCCCTGTTCCAGCTCCGGGTTGCTCAGCTTCAGGATGATGGAATTCGGTTCCACCACCGCGCCTGGCCGGAGCACGATTTGCTCCACGCGCCCGTCGGTCAGCGCCGGGATCCAGCGGATGTCTTCTGGCACCAGCGTCCCCAGACCGCGCACTTGCCGCACCAGCGGCCCGCGCATTACCGTGTCCACCCACACCGTGGACCGGTCCACCGTAGGCGCCGCCGGCTTCAACCGCGAAAGTCCCACGGACACACCCAAGACGGCCACTCCTGCCACCACTCCGTAGATGATCCGGCGCAGCTTCTTCTTTCTCATCACCGATTCTGGGCGTTGAATATCCATAGCTGTTCCCTTTGGGGAAGTGCACTCCGCATTCCCCGCCGACTCGCCCCTAACTATAATCCCGTTAGAGGGTTAGGTGCTACTCCCCCCTTTCCCGATAGCCCCCTTTGCCCGCTGGTGGGATTCCCTGTCGCAGAATCGAACACCCCATCTCGCTGGCACAGGCATCATCCTGCGCTCGCGTCACCTTCAAAGCCAGCCCCGCCCGCCAAAGCCTCAACTCTCCAAAATTCGCTGGTCAGCCCTCTGAAGCATTTCGGCCGCGCTGGAGCGTCGCCAGACGCCCGACGGCAATCTCATCGTGACTCGGTATCTGCCACGGAAACGCCAGCCAGGGCGACCACCCCCGACGTCCGCTCCAACGGTTTCGCTCTCCTCGGCGCAAGACCGGGGGGCTTCGGCATTGTCAGGCCGCTCCTCGAGCACGGCATCCACTGCAAGGAGCTCGAAGCCGACGACATGCGCGGCAACTGTTCACACGGAGTCTGCTCGCCCGCGCAGATCAGCTTGATGGTCCGCAATTGCTGGTATGGATACCGCTCCCCGGCGCTTATGGTTTCTGGGCCGGAACGTACACCTCGCCGGGACCGGTAACGTCCACGCCGCTCACTTCCGTGGTTACGCGGATGGATTCGTATCTGGATTTTTTCGCCGGTTTCGCGGCAAACGTGACCAGATATTGATGGTCCAGGTGACGGCCCATTTCTTCCAGAAACGGCTGCATGGAGATGGGAGTTTGGAAGCCCTGAAAGTAGGCCTCGCCGCCGGTTTCGTCGGCCAGGAGCGAAAGACAGGCCTGACCGTTGTTCACCAGAAAAAGGTTTTGTGAAAAATGCGCCGCGGGACTGACGTAAATCGGGTACACCGTGATCTCGCTCCGGTTCAGCCGGTCGATGGCCTCCTGGAGGTCCGGGTTTGTGCCCGGATACGTGTCCGCGAAGCCGCGGAACAGGTCAATGCCGCTGCTCAGAAAGAGAATGGCGCGGCGGCGGTCCGGTGCGGGAGGCAAGTGTTTGGCCATGTCCGCTAGCGAGAGGTAGATGCCTCCTCCGGCCTCGATGCGGCCCAGCGGAATGCGCAGCGCTTTGACCGCGGCTTCGCGGTCGTCCGTCAGATCGTGGCCAGGCACTACGGTCCCGTTCCTGGCGTACAGCACGGCCACGCGCGCCGTGGAGGGCAGCTCGCGCACGAAGCTGGAAATATCCTTGTAGTTGAGGCTCACCGTACTCTCAGTCCCGTCGTCCACGACGACGTAGAGATCGAGTTTGTTGTCCGCGCCCTGCTGGGAGACGGCGCTCAGCACCGGCCGCCGCTCGTGTCCCTGATAGACCAGGAAGTCCTCCTTCGCCAGCCGCGGCGGCTCCTGGCCTTTCCCCCTGGACGTCGCCGTAACGGTGATGCGCACGGGAACGCCTTTCTGCGCGGGCGCCTGGGCGACCGCAGCCCCGCCCGAAAAGAGGGCCAGCAGCGCCAGTGGCAGCCCGATTGCAAACCCTTTGGCAATCTGTATGTTTTTCATGCCTGCCTCCAACCCATACCGCACTTCATTCCTTCTCTCTATATTTAGATGAGCTATTTTATGCGCGCGTTGCGCCGCTGGCTTTAGACTAGAGGGCTGAACCCCATGTCCACTCACGCCACCCCCACCCAAGCGCTGCCTGCACGCGCGTCGCTCCGCGCGCCCGGGCCGCCGCGCGCGCGCAGCCCGGTGATCTTCTACCGGCTCATGCGCCATCCGATCGAATTGTTCGAGGAAGTCGCCGGGCGTTACGGCGACGTGGTATTTCTCCCCGCATTGTGGCGCCGCATCTTCTTCATCAACCACCCCGATTACATCCGCGACCTGCTGGTCACCAGCGCCCACAAGTTCGAAAAAAGTCCCGCGATCAAGAGCATGAAGCCCGTGCTCGGCGAAGGCCTGCTGACCAGCGAGCGCGAGTTCCATCTCCGCCAGCGCCGCTTGGCGCAGCCCGCCTTCCATCGCCAGCGCATCGCCGCCTACGGCGCGGTGATGGCGGAGTACGCGGACCGCTGGCGCCGGCGCTGGAGCGACGGCCAGCGCGTGGACCTCCATTCCGAAATGATGGGGCTGACGCTTGCCGTGGTCGGCAAGACGCTGTTTGACTACGACCTCGGCGTGGACTCCGGCCAGATCGCGCGATCGCTGGAGACATTCTTGGAAATGTTCCGCTTTATGATGATGCCGTTCGCGCGGGTGGCAGAACGTTTGCCGCTGCCCGGCATGATCCGCCTGCGCCGCGCGCGCGAACGCGTGGACGCCATCGTCTACCGCATCATCCGCGAACGCCGCGCCCCGCAATCGCTGGGCCGCGACCACGGCGACCTGCTCTCCATGCTCCTGGAGGCGCAGGACGTGGAGGGCGACGGCGGCAGCATGACCGATGCGCAGCTTCGCGACGAAGCCATCACCATCATCCTCGCCGGCCACGAGACCACTTCCAACGCGCTCACCTGGGCCTTCTTCCTGCTCTCCCGGCATCCCGAGGTCGAGGCGCGCCTGCACGCGGAGCTCGATGCCGCGCTCGCCGGCCGCCTGCCCACCGCTGACGATCTGCCCGCCCTGCCCTACACGGAGATGGTGCTCGCGGAGACCATGCGGCTCTATCCCCCGGCCTACGCCGTGGGCCGGTGGGCGCTCGAGGACCACGCTTTCGGCGCGTATGAAATCCCCATGCATTCCATCGTGCTGTGCAGCCAGTGGGTGATGCACCACGACGCGCGCTTCTATGCCGACCCGGAGCGCTTCGATCCCGGGCGGTGGAACGCGGAGGCCCGCGCGGCGCGCCCCAAGTTTGCCTACTTTCCCTTCGGCGGCGGGAACCGCGTGTGCATCGGCGAAGGCTTTGCCTGGATGGAAGGAATCCTGATTCTGGCGGCGCTCGCGCAGCAGTGGCGCATGCGCGTCGCCCCGGGATATCGCGCGGACCTTTGGCCCGTCATCACACTCCGCCCGCGCCACGGCATGCCGGTGACGCTCGAACGCCGCCCGTAGCGGCGGCTTTATGCCGCCATCCTCCCGCGCAGCCGAAGGGCGGGCCTTCGCGGGGCCAGGCACCCCAGCGTTGCTGGCAGCCGCGATCTGTACTGCCGCAGGGATTAGAAAAAGCGTTGCCGGAACGTTTGCTGGCGCTGGCGGCCCAATTCCATCACCGCAGCGTAGCCTGGTTCCGTCCGGATGGGTTCCAACAGCGGGTCCTGAACAAAATAGGAATAGGG
>DATEQM010000043.1:0-4171 GCA_035272605.1 Candidatus Acidiferrales bacterium
ATCCCCATCATCGAATCCTTCCTCCGCACTTCATCCGACCTCCCGCCGAACGTAGCCGAACAGGCACGCCTCACGCTTGCTGAAATCCGCAAACGTGCAGGCCCGTAGCGCGATTTTCTCGCCAGGACCGAGCCCGGATAAACATTCAGGGAATGGTCGTGCATGCTGGCCGAAGGGGCATCCCGCAGTGGCGGGATCGTGCCCCTATGGCGCGGACCCATCGCCGGACCGCAAGAAGCATTCGCCTCAGAAGTTTCCTATCGCGTGGATCGCCGGCTGAAGGCCGGCGTTACAACAAAAGGACTAATACGTCAGCGTGCCGAAACTGCCTTCCCACTCCGCCAGCGGCACCATATCAATCGCGTCCCACGGGCAGCCCTCCAGGAACGCTCCGTCCGGCCCTTTGCTCGTACACAGTTTGCACCCGATGCAGGTGTACGGGTCCACTACGATCCGTCCGAACGGCGGATGCTCCTCGTCCGGCACCCAGTACATGCACTCGTCCACTGGGCAGTAGTCCACGCACGCCGGCGATCCCGAACATCCCGTGCACGCCTCGTTGATCAGCGCCAGGATGTGCGGCTTCCGCTTCCGTTTCTCAGACCTCTTCCCGTGCGATTTCGGCGAGCGCTTTTCAATCTCTCCCGGTTCGTACACCGCTCCTGCGGTCGTCACCTCGCTCACGAATCCCTCCAAACGCTGCGCATCGATCTAATTTTCCCCGATGCAACGAGCGATGTCAAAGCCAGGGGCTGCGCTCTTCCTCTACCCACTTGCCACTCATCACTCGTCACTGCTTCACCTCATCCCTCCAATCACCGCCTTCGTAAACTCCGCCGTGGTCGCCTTTCCCCCCACATCCCGCGTCACCCACCGCCCCTCCTGGTAGACCTTCTCCACCGCCGCCTGGATCCGCTCCGCCGCTCCCGTTTCTCCCATGTGCCGCAGCATCATCACCCCGCTCAGCACCAGCGCCGTGGGATTGGCAATGCCGCGCCCGGCAATGTCGGGTGCCGTCCCGTGCACCGCTTCAAACAGCGCCGCCTTCTCACCAATGTTCCCGCTGGGCACCAGTCCCAGCCCGCCCACCAGCCCCGCGCACAGGTCGCTCACCACGTCCCCGTAGAGGTTCGGCATCACCATCACGTCGAACTGTCCCGGGTTCAGCACCAGTTGCATGCAGGCATTGTCCACAATCACTTCGCGGTATTCGATCTCCCGGAACTCGTTGGCCACCGCGCGCGTGCAGCCCAGGAACAGCCCGTCCGACTGTTTCATGATGTTCGCTTTGTGCACCGTGGCCACCTTTTTCCGCCCGTGCCGCCGCGCGTATTCGAAGGCGAACCGAGCGATCCGCGTCGAGGCCTTCTCCGTGATGATTTTTATGCTCTCCACCACCCCCGGCACCACTTCATGCTCGATCCCGCTGTACAGGTCTTCCGTGTTCTCCCTCACGATCACCAGGTCCACGCCTTCAAACCGCGTTTTCACCCCTGGCAGGTTTTTCACCGGCCGCAAATTTGCGTAGAGGTCCAGCGCCTTGCGCAGTCCCACGTTGATGGATGGCGGACCCGCCGCAATCGGCGTGGTCATCGGCCCCTTCAGCCCGTAGCCGTTCCGTTCCACCGAAGTGATGGCCTCGGCGGCCAGGTATCCTCCCCCGCGCCGTTCCATCTCCGCCCGCGCCTTCACCTCCTCCCATCGGATCACCACCCCGCTCGCGTCAATAATCTCCCGCGCGGCCGCCGCAATTTCCGGCCCGATACCTTCTCCCTGCATCAGCGTGACTGTGCGTTCCATGCTCCTCCGCATTCTACGGAAATTTCCGCTCCCCAGCCACCGGAAGGGTGGATCTCCGGTTCGTCAGGGCATGGTTTCAACCGTGCCGCAGGCGCGGCAAATAGCGCGCGGCTTCAGCCGCTGAGGTTCCTGCTATCGAATCGCCACCCAGGCCCCCTAGCCTCCGGATCTTCCGTCTGAGGCGCCTTCCGAAGCATCCCCCCATGTTGTTTCTTTCCTCGCACACGCATCTAACCAGGTGACCAGCACGGGCTTGCGCCCTCTGCTATAATGGATTTGTAGAAGAGGGGCGCCCCGACGGTTCGGGGTACCCGGAGGATCTAGAACATGGTGAGTTTGACTCCTACTGCCATCACCAAGGTCAAGGAAATCATGGCGTCGCAGAACCCCTCTCCCAGCGGACTGCGCGTTGCCGTGGTCGGTGGAGGCTGCTCCGGCTTCCAGTACCACATGGCTTTCGAGAACAGCTCCAACGGCACCGACCGCGTCTTCGAATACGACGGCCTCAAGGTCTTTGTGGACCAGATGAGCCTCATGTACCTGGGCGGCGTGCAGATTGATTACATCGAGACGCTCGAGGGTTCCGGCTTCAAGTTCAACAACCCCAACGTCAAGAGCACTTGCGGCTGCGGCAGCTCCTTCAGCGTCTAAGTAGCGCGGGCTTTCAGCCTGCGCGCCCGTCGAACCGTCGTCTCCAAAGCGGCCTCTAGGCGCGAACGATCAATCGGAGTCCGGCGATTTTATTCGCATTTCCGAGCTCCTGCAGCGCTCTCCAATCCGAATAATCGTTCCCCGGAAGAGGCCCCCGCAGTCCCCCATGAATCCCTCCCTCCAGCGCTGGCAATCCCGTCATCGCGAAGCCGCCTCCCACCCTCCGCCTGAACCAGCGGCATTCCTCGTCGAAACTTTCCCCCTGCTTCCTGCTCCCCATCCCCGTTCCCGCGCGCTCGATTTCGCCTGCGGCGCGGGGCAGAACGCCGTTTGGCTCGCCGAGCGCGGCTGGCCCGTCGTGGCCGTGGATTTCGCTCCTGCCGCGCTCCACCGCGCCGCCGCGCTGGCCGCCGCGCACCACATTCCGGTCCAGCGCCGCTCCTCTCTTGTAGAGGTAACCTTGGACCGCCATCCTCTCCCCGGCATCGTCCTCGTCGAAGCGGATCTGGAAACCTCCGCCCTGCCCGAAGCAGCCTTCGACCTGATTCTCTGCTTCCACTATCTCCACCGCGCCGCCTTCCCCGCCATCGAGCGCGCTCTGGCCCCGCGCGGCTTTCTGCTCTACGAAACTTTCACCGCAGGGGCGCACCCAAGTGTGCGCCCACCGTCCCTCACAACGGATGATCAGCGCGCCTTTCTCGACGGCCCGCGCAGTCCCGATCATCTCCTCGCCCGCAATGAACTCCGCTCCGCCTTTCCCCATCTGCAAACCCTCTTCTACCGCGAGTGGACCGCCCCCCAAGCCCTGGCCAGCCTCCTCGCCCGAAAAATGTAGCGCCCGCCCTCAGGCCGGCCTCTTCCTGTCCTCTCTGTTGCTCGCCACTATCCTCAGCACCTCCTCATACAGCGCCCCATTCGTCGCAAATCCATCCCCGCCCGAAATCGTTCGCCGCCCGCGCCAGTCTGTAAATCTTCCACCCGCCTCCTCCAGGATTGGGATGAGCGGCGCCGCGTCCCACTCGTGCAGCACCGGATCCAGCATGATCTCCGCCCGTCCCGTAGCCACCAGCATGTACCCGTAGCAATCGCCCCACCCGCGCTCCGTCTTCACCCGCCGCCGTAATTTCTCGTACGCCGCGCCTTTTCGCGCTGCTTGGAAGCCCTGCGGATCGGTGGTCAGCAGCGTCGCCTCTTCCATTCGCGCCACACCGGAAACGCGCGCCCGCGCCCCATTCCACCAGCACCCGCCCCCGCGCCACGCGTGCAGCGTCTCGCGCAGCGCCGGAAAATGCACCACCCCCACCACCGGGTCGTCCCCCGCCATCAGTCCCAGCATCACCCCGTACAGCGGCACCCCCCGGATAAACGATTCCGTCCCGTCAATCGGGTCCAGCAGCCACCGCAGCTCCGCCTCCGCGCGCGTCAGCCCAAACTCTTCCCCCAGAATTCCGTGCTCCGGATAGCGTTTCTCGATCCGCTGCCGCAGCAGTGCTTCGCTCTCCCGGTCCGCAACCGTCACCGGCGAGCGGTCCGCCTTGTACTCCACGCTCAGCAACTTCTGGAAATATCGCAGCGTCACGTCGCCCGCGGCCTGCGCCGCGCCCGCCGCAAACTCCGCATATTCCTGCAAGGGAAGGGAATCGAGGTTTTCCACGTCCGGAGTCTTTCCCTATCTAGCCACTCGCCACTAGCCACCAGCCACTCTAGTTATTCATTCCCC
>DATEQM010000044.1:0-18938 GCA_035272605.1 Candidatus Acidiferrales bacterium
GTCGAGCCGCTCCCGCACTTTTCGCAGCGTCGCGTCCCATCCTTCGCGGCGCAGCGTTTCCAGGACTTTGCGCACCTGGTCGGGACGCCGCAGCGCCTTTCCGAGCAGGCTGGAGCGCCCCAGCTCGACGGCAGCGCGCTCCGTGCCGGGGCTCAGGACGGAGAAGGAAGTTGCCACGAGCACGCCTGGGCCGCGCAATGCGGGCACGGGCACCTCGGCGACCTCGATCTCACCGCTACGCAGGTTTTGGGCCACCTGTTTCATGCCTGTTTCCCGTCCCCCACCGGCGCGCGGCGCGGCTCTGTGGGAGCAAACACGAACAGCACCTCTGCGCGTTCCGCGAGTTGGCCGTGAAATTCCAGGATCGGCGCGGGCAGCCTGCGGCCGAAGCGCGGCGCGATCCATCCATCCGTGGTGCCCGCAGCCAACAGCTTCTTCGGGAATCCGGTCCACACAGAAAGCAGGACGGGACCCAGGCGCCAGCGCGAATGCAGGTTCATGCCCGCCACGGGGAAATCCGCAATGGAGGGTTGCTGCGCCGCTGGCTCTACCGCGAGCTCCGGGGCCAAATGAAAATACCACGACAACGCCGCGGGGCCGGCCAACTCCACGGAATCGCGCACTGCGAGCGTATCGTCTGCCGCCAGGCGCAATTCCCGGCGGACCAGCGCGCGCTGCGGCAATCGCCGGTAGCCGGAATGGAAGCCCGCGAACGAGGTGCCGGATTCGTCCACGCGCCAATGTTCAACCCGGCTGCGGGTATCGTCCACGATGCGGAACATCATCGCCGGCCAGAAGCGGTTCTGCTCCGCGCCCGCCACCTCGACGCTATTGTGGTAGCGCGTGGAGCGGAACAGGTTGCGCGCCGCGGGGTCATCGGCGTAGCAGGGCAGCCCGGGGTCCGCAATTACCGCGCGGCCATTGAGCGAGAACTCGAAGCTGAGCTGATCGTTGTGCGCGTGATTGGCCCATCCACGCACCCCCAGCGGGCCGCAGCGTACGCTGCCGCGCATGCGGCGCGATGAGAAGAAGAAAAAGCCCGAGTCCGCAAACGCCTGCGACTTATGGACCGGCGAAGGACTGGGCGCTCCTGGTGGCTCGGGAAAATGCCCGAAGCGCCAGAAAATTTCCGCGTCAAAGGCTGGGGAGCCTGCGGAAACTGGGCGCCCCGCGAGCGCCTCTCCGAGGGCGGCCAGAACACGCACCGGCGAGGCTGCCGTTCCACCGAAGGGCAGCACGCGACCGTCGTCCGCGTCACCCCAGATGGGCGGTTCCTCCCGCCCGGCACAGAGGGCGGAGAGAAAGTCGAACAGGCGCGGAAGCCGCGCCGCAAACGCGGCCGAAGTGCCCCGCTCGATGGCGGCGGCCAGATGGCCGTTGGCCGCCTGCCCCTGCGCCGCGCGCCGGGCGAGGAGGAGAGCAGTGGAGAGGAAGAGTTCGGCAACCAGGGCGTGGTAGCCGCTCGACCCTTCGCGAGCAACGCCATCCGTGCCCGTCTGGCACTCGATTTCCCGCAAAACTTCGCGCGAGCCGAATTCGAGCCACTGCCGGCCCTCCGCCGTTCCCTCGAACAGCACGCCCAGCCACACCAGGCCGGTCACGCACGCCAGGTAGTGATTCGCCCGCGCCACCGGATTCCACTCGCGATACGCCCACAGGTGCCGGCCGTGGAGAAAGAGATTGCCGGAGAGTTCCCGTGCGAACGCCGGCTCGAGATGTCCCGCAATGCTGCACAGCATGGCCGCCTGAATCCAATTCATGGCGCGCAGCGCCACTTCCATGGGCATGGCCCAG
The DNA here is from genome assembly GCA_035272605.1 of Candidatus Acidiferrales bacterium. Lineage (GTDB taxonomy): Bacteria > Acidobacteriota > Terriglobia > Acidiferrales > UBA7541 > JOPF136. Next base: position 1,795 of record DATEQM010000044.1, read on the forward strand.
TGGATGCCGCGCGGCCAGGGATTCTGCCCGATCCAGTGCTGCGTGAGGGCGGCAAACGTGTGCGCGGGACGCGCATCTCCGGTGAGCGCCGCAGCGGCGCCCAGGGCCAGGCCGTTGTGGAACCGCGCGACTTCCCACGGCCGTTTCACGTCGGCGCCGTGAGGCGCGTCCAACACGCGCAATCGCCCGGCGGGTCCAAGCGGCCAGCGATGTCCCGATTTCCAATCGCGCTGCCAATCGGGTCGCGGTCCGAGAGGCACCCATTCGCCGAAAACTTCCACCTCGCCGCGGGAGATGCGCTCGGCCCGTTCGAGCGTCGCATCCATCCAGGGCGCGGGGCTCGCGCGGCGCTCGGCCAGGCCAGCCTGCGGGACAAAAAGTGGCGCGGCCGCCCGAAATTGCTCCGTGCCGAGTTCGGCGAGGCCCGAGGCGAGCGCCGGATGAAATCGGGCGCGGCCGCGCCGCCAGAGTTCCCCGGCAACAAAGCGCAGAGTCGACGCGGGCTGGCTGCGCGCCTGTGCGGCGAGATAGGAAAGAAGTTCGCTCATGGAAGCGTTGCGTTCGGGTGCTCGCCCGTGCCGCTGGGAACGGACGAACCGCAGGGCTCAGGGCAGGTGCTCGCTGCGCGGCGGCGAATCAAGGTCAACGGCGCAGGCCCGCTGCCGCCTTCAACGATGCCGCGAGAGGCAGCGGAACGGGCGCCGGGGCGTCGACGGGTGAACCCTGCAAATGGGCCATCAGGGCTGCACTGAAACTCCCTGAAATCAATTCCACCAGGGACTGCATGCGGAAGAGCGGAGCGCGGCGATCGAAGGAACGCCCCAAGCGCACCATTCCGCGCGTTCCCCCAGCGCCGGCCAGGGGGATTTCCAGCGCCCAAAGGAGCGCACCGTCGTGCCCCGGATGGCGCGTGACGCTTTCCGGCCCGCGCGGCGGAGAAGCACAACGCCATTCGAATTCGTGCGAGAGCGTGCCATCCGCTCCGCGCACCGCGCACCGGGCCTCTGCGAAACCCAGTTGATTCATGAGAGCGGTGAAACATTCCCAGAGTTCTCCCGGCGATGTCGCGCGTTCGAGCGCCCCGGTCGCTTTGCGGATGGCGATCTGATTCCGCAGCACGGCGGGCTGCGTGCTGAGCGCCTGCCGGATGTGCTCGTCGAGTTCCGTGAACTCGGGATAATGCATCTGGCCGACAACGATCCAGGCGAAAGCCCCGCAAAGCACGGCAATCAGCGGAGCCACGGTGCCGGAGTAATTCACCAGCAGAAGCGAGCTCAGTGCGAACAGCGCGGCAAGGCCGTAAAGCACGAAGAGGGCGAGGCGTTTGGCCACTCCGATCTTGATCAAGCGGTGATGCAGGTGGTCCTCGTCCCTGCCGAACAGCGGATGGCCGCTCAGCAGTCTGCGCGTGGTGGTCACCCCGACTTCCAGCAGGGGCAATCCGAAAATGAGCAGCGGGATGGCCATAGTGACCATCACCGGACCTTTCTGCTCGCTCACAATCGAAAGCGCGCCCAGCGCCAGGCCAGCCGTGAGGCTCCCGGAATCGCCCAGGTAGATTCGCGCCGGTTGGAAGTTGTGCGGCAGGAAGCCCAGCAGGGCTCCGGCGATTGCCGCGGCGACCGCCGCCACAAATACGTTGGAAATCATGGCTGCGAGCAGGAAGAGGGCGACGCCCGCAAAAAGTCCCACACCCGCGGCCAACCCGTCCATCCCGTCAATCAGGTTGAACGCGTTCGAGATGGCCACCAGCCAGAGCACCGTCAAAGGCAGTGCCAGCCAGCCGAGTGAAACGGGAGTATGCGTGAATGGATTCGAGAGGATTTCGATGCGGAAACCCGCGGCGTAGAGCAGTCCGGCGGCAATCGTCTGCACCGCCAGCTTCTGCCAGGGGCGCGCGCCCCGCAAGTCATCGTAGATGCCGATGAGAAAGACGGCCGAGCACGCAGCCACCAGCGCCAGACCGAGCGTGCCGACGGCCAGCAGCCGCTCGGTCACCATGTTGCGGAGCAGGAGCGCGGCGCCGCACGAAAGCAGGATAGCGGCGAACACCGCCAGCCCGCCCAGCCGCGGGATGCCCTCTCCCGCAGCGCTGTCGCCTTCGCGCTGCGCCCAGCCGCGTTCCGACGCCAGCCGCGCAATCCAGAAAGTGAGCAGATACGACAGCGCGCTCGAACTGAGCAGAATCAGAATGTAAGTTCTCATCCGGGCTCCTCGATCGAGGGAATTGGACTGCACGACTGCTGAGCGGAAAGGGGTGCCGCGGCCGCGGAAGGGGCCAGCCGCGCCAAAAGCTGCAAATATCGCTCCGCCAGTTTTTCCCGCGGGAATTCGCGCGCGGCGAATCTCCGGCCGTTCTCGGCGAGCTGGCGGCAACGTTCGGGGTCGCCGGCCAGGGCGCGGATGGCCGCGGCCAGATGCGCGGCGTTTTGCGGTTCGATGGCTACGCCCGCGCCGGCACGCTCTACCAGCGCCCGCGCTTCACCCTCCACGCCGAGCAGAATCGGCCGTCCCACGGCCATGATTTCAAGGATCTTGGAAGGAACGACGGTGCGGAACACGTCGTTGCGGCGCAGTAGCACGGCGCAGGCGGAAGATTCCGCGATCCAGCGCGCTACCTCGCCGCGCGGCCGCTGACCGCAAAACTCCACGTTGTCCAATCCGTCCGATCGCGCCTGGGCTTCGAGCGCCTCGCGGCGCGCGCCCTCTCCCACGAGCCGGAAGAGGAAGCGGGAGTCTCCGCGAAGCTGCGCGGCGGCTTCCAGCAGGGTTTCCAGATGATGCGCCATCCCGATCGTCCCGATGTAAGTGACCACGAATCGATCATCCGCCCGGGGCCCCGCGGCGCCCGGACGCGCGGCGCCGGCCTCGAAGAACGGCCGGTCCACTCCGTTCGGCACCACGCTCACGCGCTCCGGCGGGATTCCCGCGTGCAAGATCACTCTCCGCTGCGCTTCCGTGACCGTTACGATGTGGGAGGAGCGCCGGTACAGCCCCTTCGCAAGCCGTTCGAGTGCTCCTACAAGCGGCGAACGGCTGCCGGAAGCGCCCACCGCGACCAGCGATTCCGGCCAGAGGTCGCGCACCTCCATCACCAGCGGCGCGCGGAATCGCCCGGCCAGCAAATAGCCCGCGGCCGCGCAGAGCAATTGCGGCGAGGTGGCCACGATCACGTCCGGCCGCGGGAGGCGCAACGAACCCGTGAGCGCGGCCGAGGCCATGAACGACGTGTAATTTAGTGAGCGACGCACCTTCCCCCGGTTGGCCGCCGGAAAAATCCAGGTGCGATGCAGTTGCACGCCCTCGAAATTCTCGCGCGAGTAGCCGCGGTGGAATGCGCGGCGGTACTCGGGAGGGATGCGGCCAGTGGGATGGTGCGGAAAACCGGTGAGCACGTGCACCTCGTGTCCGGCCGCAGCCCACGCGCGGCCCAGTCCCGCGACGCGGCCTGCCGGCGCGCCCATTTCCGGAGGGAAGTAATGCGAGACGTAGAGAATCCTCACGCCACGGCCTCCGCCCGCTGCGGCGCCGGCGTCGCGTACCCCGCGCCGTCCTGATACTGCCGCGCCCACTCCTCCAGCACGAGCAGGCCCCACAGATGCAGGGAGTAATCCCGGCGGCCGCGCTCGAATTCCTGGCGGATCCTGGCGACTGCCTCGGGACGGAACCATCCCCGCTGCCGCACCGCCCCCGGCGATAGATAGCGGTCCACCAGCGGCGCCAGCTCGCCCCGCAGCCAGCGCCCGAGCGGAGGGTTCAGTCCCAGCTTCGAGCGCTCCAGCGTCTCGTCCGGCAGCAGGGGGCGCATGGCGCGGCGCAGCAGGCGTTTCGTTTCGCGCCCGCGCAGTTTCTGGTTTGCCGGAAGGCGCAGAGCGAATTCCACCAGGCGGTGATCCGCAAACGGCTGGCGCAGTTCGAGCGCGTGCGCCATGCTCATGCGGTCGCCGTACTGCAACACGTTGTGCGGGAAGAACGAGTGCAGGTCCGCGTAAGACGCCTGGGCCAGCGGATCGCAGCCCGCCACCTCCGCGAAGCGCTCTTCCAGGAAATGCTCCGCCGAATGCGCGCCCACGGCGGCGGAAAACTCCGGGGAGTAAAGTTCGCGGCGCATCGCGGGACTGAAATAAGTAACCCAGCCGATGTAGGCGCTCTGCCACGATCCGTTGGCCCCGGAGAGGAACTCCCGTGCGCGCCGCCGCGCGTGGAAACCGTTGTTGCCTTCGGGAATCCGCTGGGCAAGCGCGGCCGCCGCGCGGCGCACCGGCGCCGGCACCGCGCCCCAGGCACGCCGCAGCCGCGCGCCGAGGTAGCGCGGGTACCCCAGGAACAGCTCGTCTCCTCCGTCGCCCGCCAGCGCCACGGTCACGTGCTCCCGCGTGGCGGCGGAAAGAGCATGGAGGAGAAGGGCCGTGGGGTTACCGAACGGCTCGTCGAACAGGGCCACCATCCGGGGCAGTAAGTCCGCGCACGCCGGCCGAATCGTCAGCTCGCGATGTCGCGTCGCGCAGCGGCTGGCGACGAGGCGCGCGAACTCCAGTTCGGTGTAGTGCTCCTCCCCCGCCCCGAATCCGAGGCTGAAGGTGCGCACCGCATCCGCCTGCGCACGCGCGGCCAGCGCCACGATGCTGCTCGAATCGAGTCCCCCGCTCAGAAAGGCGCCGAGCGGCACATCACTCACCAGCCGCAACCGCACCGATTCGTCCAGCAGCGCGCACAACTCTTCTGCGCTCGCCTCCCTCGCCTCCCCGGCGGGCAGTGGCCGAGCCTGCCAGTAGCGGCGGAGTTCGATGCCGCTGCCCGAAAAGCGAAGCCAGTGGGCGGGCGGCAGTTCCTCGATGCCCTGGAAGATCGTCTGCGGCGCCGGAACGTACAAATAGGCGAGATAATCGTCCACGGCCGACGGCCGCATCCTCCGCGGCACGTCCGGATGAGCGAGCAGCGCTTTGATCTCCGACCCGAAGAGCAGGCGCCCGCGCGACAGCGTGTAGTAGAGGGGTTTCACGCCCAGCCGGTCGCGCACCAACCACAGCGCGCACTCCTGCGCGTCCCAGATCGCAAAGGCGAACATCCCGCGCAGGCGTTCGAGCGACTCCACGCCCCATCGCGCCCAGGCTTCCAGCAGGACCTCCGTGTCCGACTTCGTATGGAACGCGACGCCGCAGCTCTCCAGTTCGCCGCGCAGCTCGCGGAAGTTATAAATCTCACCGTTATAGACCATGGTCCAGCGCCCGTCGCCGCTGGTCATCGGCTGCCGCCCTCCCGGCAGATCAATGACGGCGAGGCGCCGGTGCCCCAGGCTGGCTCCGCCCGGCGCGGCGCTATGGAAATAGCCCTCGCCGTCCGGCCCGCGGTGGGCCAGTGCCGCAGTCATCCGTTCGAGCACCCGCGCATCCACGCGGGGAACCCCGCCGCTTATGCCGCACATGGTTTTGAGGAATGAATCAAAGCTGCTTCGGAGATCGAGGAAAAACTCGAGTTACGCTCAGTCTGTTCCCGCGCAAATTCTCAATCGTGCGCTATTTCCCGGTGAATCGCCGCCACACCGGATTCAGGCCGCGTCCGCTGTCACCGGTTCGCGTGCGGTCCGCGGGGCGGCCAGCTCGCGAAGGAGACGCAGCAACCGCTCCACGTGGTCCTCCCACAGGAAATTGCGGACCCTGGCTGACCCGCTTCGGGCCATCTCCTCGCGCAGGCTCCCCTCGCGGGCCACCGCGGCCAGCCGACCCGCCAGGGCTTCCGCGTCCCGCGGAGGAAAATACTGGGCCGCTTCGCCGCAGATCTCGCGGTGCACGGCGATATCAGACGCCACCACGGGGAGCCCGCCGGCCATCGCCTCCACCAGCGGATGCCCGAACGATTCGCACAGCGAGGGAAATACAAAAACGTCCGCCTCGCGGTAGGCCTGCCAAATCTGCTCGTATCGCAGCACGCCCAGATAACGCACCGAGCCGGCCAGGGCGTCGAGAAGTTTCCGTTCCTCTTGCGGCATCCGCGTGTGCTGGCCGCGCTGCCCCGCTTCCCGTGCGGGTTCGAGGGTGAGCCACAATTCCAGGGGGAGCTCGCCGCGATCGCGGACCAGCGCCACCGCGCGCAGCAGCGTGGCCAGGTCTTTGTGGTCCGCATAATGCGACACCCAGAGCACTCGCAGCGGCCTCGCGGGGCCTAGGGCAGCCGGCTCGCGCGCCGCGCCGGCAGCCAGACGTTCCCGAGGGACCCCGTAGGGGATCACGCGCGCCCGGGCATCGGGAATCCGCGCGAATCGTTGCAAGTCTTCCAGCATGGCCGCGGAAGGCGTAATCACACAATCCGCGTGGCCGGCGGAACGGCACACCAGCCAGCGCCGCAGCGCGGTCTCCGCGCGAAACGCCGCCGATTTCGCCGGCAGTACGTGGTCGATGTACTCGCGGGAGAAGTAGATGGGGATGCGGACGAGCAGCGCCTGCGGGCACGGGCACGCCAGCATGGCGAAATTGGCGGAGGAAAAAAGCACGTCCGGCCGCTCCCGCGCCACCAGCCGGCGCAGCGTCACCTGGTCCCACCACCACCGGCGCGCGTAGGAACCCGAAGCAGCCCGGCTCGCCATAACACGGACGCGTTTGCCGTCCTGCGCCATCTCTCCGGCGCGCTCCGGAGGAACCACGAACACGAAGCTGTCCTCCTGCGGCGCGAGCGTTTCGAGGGACCGCACCAGGTTGCGCACGTAGGTGGCCGCGCCTCCCAGCTTTGCGGACACCGCATTGACCAGAACTTTCATACCGCGAGATTTTGCGCCGCCCACTGCTGCAGCACGTAGAACATCCACACGCGCGACCAGTGGCATCGCCCGGCCTGGAAATCGGACCAGATCTTCCGCACTTCCGGCCAGTGGATGACGGAATCCAGGACCGGGCCGGGCTCGGCCAGCGCCGTTTCCACCGCCGAGCGCAACTCCCCGCGCAGCCACTGGTCCCACGGGAATTCAAAGCCGCGTTTGCGCTGCCGCAGAATCGCCGGAGGCAACGCTCGACCCGCCGCTGACACCAGCAGAGGTTTCCGCTGCCGCCCTTCGACCTTCCAGGCGCCGGGAAGCAGGAGCACCTGTTGCGCCACTCGATGGTCCAGCAACGGAACTCGGACCTCGAGCGAATGGGCCATGCTCATCGAATCCGTGTCCCGCAGCAGCGTATTGCGCAAGTACACGAGCAATTCCAGGCAGGATACCCGGTTCACGGGATCGTGCTGCGCGATCAGCCGCTGCTGCCGCGCAAATTCCTCCGTGAATACGCCGAACTGGATATCCAGCAGCCGTTCCGGACGCAGCAGCCGCGCGATTTGCCCGGGTGGAAAGATGAGCCGCGAAAGGTAGAAGGGGTGCGGGAAGACATCCTCGCCGCGCAGCCACATGGCCATCTTTTGTCCCCGGCTGCTGCCGCCCAGAAACGGGCTAATCGTTCCGCCCGCCGCGCGCCGCATCCATGCGGGAACGCGCCGCTCGGCCCACTCCATCCGGGGGACGAAGCGAAAGCTCCGATAGCCGGCGAACTGTTCGTCGCCTCCCAGCCCGGAGAGTGCCACGGTCACGCCGGCCTGCTTCGTCACCCGCGACACGACGTACGTGTTGACCCCGTCGACCGTGGGTTGGTCCATGGCGGCCACGGCGGCGGGCAGCGTGGCCAGCAGATCGCCCTGCGACACCGTGATTTCGTGGTGTTCCGTCTCCAGCAGGCGCGCCACCTGGCGCGCCTTCACTCCCTCGGCGAACTGTTCTTCCGCAAACGTCACGGTAAAGGTCTTCAGCCGCGTGCAGTGCCGTGCTGCAATCGCTGCAACGACAGTGGAATCCAGGCCCCCGCTCAGGAAAATGCCGAGGGGCACGTCGCTCACCAGCCGCATGCGCACTGCCGCGTCCAACTCTTCCCGCAGCGCCTCGGTGCGCTCCCCACGCACGCGCGCATCGCCGTTCAGCGGAAGCGAAGCCTGCGGCAGGTCCCAAAAACGTTCGACGCGTGACGCGCCCTCTTTCCACCGCAGCAGACATCCGGCGGGCAGCAGGCGCACTCCCCGCACCATGGTGGCCGGCTCCTGCACAGCCCCGAATTTCAGGAATGAATCGAGTCCGTTCAAGTCCAGTTCGCGCCCCACCAGGCCGCTCGCCAGCAGCGCCCGCAGTTCCGACGCGAACACAAACCGGCCGGTCGGCGCCGCATAGTAAAGCGGCTTGATTCCCAGCGGATCGCGCGCTAGCAGCAGCGTCTGCCGGGCCAGATCCCACAGCGCGAAGGCAAACATTCCCCGCAGCCGCTCGATGATCCCTTCGCCCCATTCGCGGTAACCCACCAGCAAAACTTCCGTGTCGCCCCGCGAGCGGAAGCGGCAACCGCGCGCCTCGAGTTCGTTGCGCAGCTCGATGAAGTTGTAGATTTCGCCATTGAAAACGAGCCAGGAGCCCGTTTCAGGATCGTCCATCGGCTGATGACCCGCGGGCGAGAGATCCTGGATGGCCAGGCGTGTCGCTCCCAGGCGCAGCAGGCCGCCCGCGCGCGGATGGATTTCCGTGGACCCAACGTCGTCCGGCCCGCGCGGCCCCATCTGCCGGAGCATGGCGGCAAGGGGCTCCGCGCCGCCGTGGCCTCCTGCGAAGGGACGCTCCTCCCACCAGCCTGTGATTCCGCACACGGCTATCTCGCTCCCGCAGCGGCGCGCGCCAGTGTGAAGGCGCTCGATTGCCGGGCCGCATACACCGCTTCCGGCACCTGGGCCGCCAGCCAGCGTTCCCATCGTGCGGCGAAATGTTCGAACCGGTAGAGCCGTTCGACGCGCAGGCGGCCGGCCTCGCCCAGAGCGCGCCGCCGGTCATCATCGGAGAGCAAGGCAATCAAGGCAGCCGAGAGCTCCTCCGAATCCCCGGGAGAGACGAGAACTCCCGTGACGCCGTCTTCCACTACCTCCGGTGTCGCGGAAGCCCGCACCGCGACCACCGGCAGCCGGTGGTACATGGCCTCCAGAAAAACCACTCCAAAGCCCTCTACCTGCGTCGGCAGCACGAACACGTCCGCATCGGCGTAAGCGCGCCGCAACGCATCGTCGCGCCGCGCCCCGGTCAATTCCGTCCGGGCCTCGAGGCCAAGGTGGCGCACCATCTCCGCTAACCGCGGCAGGTCTCCTCCCCCTCCCACCACCATGTAGCGCGCGCCAGGGCAGCGCTCGACGACGGCGGGAAGGGCCTGCAAGACCAGTTCGATTCCTTTTCCTTCGCGGTCCGCGCGGCTCAGCCGGGTCACACTGAGCAGTAGCCGCCCGGCGCGCGCGGGACGTTCCTGCTCGCGTGCGGATCCGGCTCTGCACTCCTCCGCCCACTCCGGATCGAGCCCGTGAGGGATCACCGTCACACGGTCCGTGTGGATGCCCTGAACCTCGACCAGCTTCCGTGCCGTGAATGCGCTGGGGCACGTGAACGAGTCAACGCGCGGCAGCACCCGGGCCACAATCCCCTCCAGGCGCTGCCACACTTCCGTGCCGTGCGCCAGTGCAGCCACACGGGCGCCCGGCGCCATCGTGCGCACCAACTCCTCGAGGGGCAGCAGCGAAACGTGCGTGAAGAGCACCAGATCCGGCCGGACGCTCGCCAATCGTTTGGTCAGTTGCCACACGATCTCTCCGCGGCTGCGACCCGCCCCGTGCCACCGCACCGCGCACTCGCCCTGCTCCCCGGAAGGAAAGTGCTCGGGGCCGTCGATGAAGCTGAACACGTCCAGGTCCAGCGGTGTGGTGCGTCCCATCTCGCGGAAGGCCCGCACCAGCAGCCGGTTGATGTACTGGATTCCCCCGTAGCTGCGGAAAAACTCCGTGCCCACCAGGAAAATGCGCAGACGTGGATCGCGGCGAACGCTCATGCCCTCATTGCCTTCGCCGCGGCCGGCGCCTCACACGTCTGCCGCTTGCCGTTCCGGCGCTGCGCCTGGGAGAGCATCTCGCGCGCCACCGCCTGCTGGATGCGGTCCCAGGGATTGCGCTGGGCGAGCGCGCGGCCGTTGGTCACCAGGCGCGCGCGCAATCCCGCATCTTCCGCCATGCGGCGCATCGCCGCGGCCAGTTCGGAGACGTTCTCCGCGTTTGAGACCACCAGCGCATCCTCCAGCCCCACGATCTCCGCCACGCCCGTCTGCGCGCTGATAATCACCGGCAACCCGCAGGCCATGGCCTCCATGGGCATCAGCGGAAACGTGTCGTAGACCGAGGGCGCCAGGAGCGCGTCCGCCGCCGCGTAATAGGCAATCACATCTTTCCGCCGCGGCAGATACAGGATGCGGTCCGCCACGCCCAATTCGCGGCTGAACTGCTCCCAGGACTCGCGCCGCTCCACGTCCGCGCCCACGATCGCCAGCCGCACCACAGGTACCTCGGCCAGCGCCCGCAGGACGTGATACAGCCCTTTAATTAGCCAGTTGTTGCCGATGAAAAAGAAAACGAAGCGCCCGGCGGGCAGTCCCAACTCCGCGCGCGCGCCCGGCCGCAGCGCCAGCCGTTCCGCCGGATCGAAGGTGGCCGCGTTCACTCCCCCGTGCGCCACTTCCAGCTTCGATTCCGGCACGCCGTAGAAATGCGCCAGATCGCCCGCCAGCAGCCGCGACTGGGCGATCACGCGCTCCAGCCGCTCCGACTGGTAGAAGCGCCGCTCCACGCCGGCAACGATCCAAGCGAACGACCAGCGGTGCCCCAGTTTCAGCCAGTCCACGAGCGATGCCGGCGGCGGTCGGTGCCGCCCCGACCGGAAGAGGTCCAATTGCCGTGCCTGGCAGAACCACGCGGTCGAAACGGTTACCTGCCGGCAATTTGCCCCCGGCGAGTAAATCGCGTCGTAGCCGCCATGCCGCCGCTCGCCCCGCCGCACCGCGAGCGAGGCGGATGCGAAAAAGCTGAGAAAGTGCACGATCCCCGGCCATGGCAGCGCCGGCACCCGGTGGAAGCAGAGCCGGACGTCCGGGTCCGGCGTCCACCGGTGCGCGTAGAGGCACACGTCGTGCTCCCGCGCAAACGCGGCCACGATTTCCGCATTGGCGCGCTCCGTCCCTCCCGTGCGGTGCAGCTCCGGTGTCACCACCGCTATGCGCAGCCGCGCGGCCGTCGCCTTCGGGAGTTGCTGCAATACTTCTGCTGTTGCCGATGCCATGGAACCCTATTGCATGCAGACGGCTACGAACTGATTCGCCTGCCGAAGCTGTTGCCGTTCGAACACCCAGGCCTCCGGCACAGCCGCCTCGCCGACGGGCACGTCGAAAGCACTCTGGAGGCTTTCGCGCCGCCGACCGGGCAGGAGCCGGAGGCGCAGGTTGAATACATCCAGCGCGCGCAGCGCCGAATACAGCCGGTTGCCTCGCCGCCGCTGGCCATATAGCTCCACGCGGCGGAAATGCCGGCCGAGAACGCGCCGGAAGGATGGAAGGTCGAGCATGCCGATGTGGAATGGGTTCGACTGCCTGATGGAGCGCATGTGAACAGTGGCGGTCGTCAAGTTCGGTGTTGAAAGAATAAGGGTCCCGCCCGGCCGCATCACACGGAGGCATTCGGTGAGAAAACCATCCTGGTCTTCCATGTGCTCGAACACTTCGAAGCACACGAGAAGATCAAACTCCGCCGCTGGAAACGCCAATCGCTGGCAATCCATCTGCGCAAATCCGATGCCCGGCCCGGCGTAATGCTCGCGCGCGTAAGCAACGGCCAGAGGCGAGTTGTCAATGCCCACCACAGTCGCCGCCTTCTGCAGCAGCAGTTGCGACCCGTAGCCCGTGCCGCATCCGGCGTCCAGCACGCGCTCACCTCCCGCCATCTTCCCAAGTGCAAACTGGTAGCGCGCCAGATGATGATGGTAGGACACGACGTCCGGCCCGTCCGGCCGCGGCCGTTCGTCGTCCAGCGTCACGCTCTTCGGCTTCACTGCGCGGGCTCCGTCAGCAGTTGCATGCTGTCGATCCTCGCGGCCCAAAGCCGCCACAGTTCTGTCGAGAGCACGGACGCGGCACGCCGCGGGTCAAACTCCGCCTGGGCATGCCGCCGCGCTGCCTCGCCCAATTCCGCTCGTAGCGCAGGATTTGCGAGCAGGATTTCGAGCCACGCGGCCAGGGCCACTTCGTCTCCCGGGGCCGCCAGCCAGCCCGTCCGTTTGTGATCAATCATCTCCAGCGGGCCGCCCGGCGCCGCAGCCAGCACCGCGCGGCCGCAGGCCATCGCCTCGGCCACTACCAGTCCCCACCCCTCCGGCTCGATCGAAGCGCATACCACCACGTCGCAGGCATTCATCCAGTCCTGCGGGTTGTTCCGATTGCCAAGAAATCGCACGCGTCCGGCAAGCGATGAGGCCGCGGCGAGCCGTTCGATCTCCTGAGCGTATTCCGGTTCGATGCCGTGTAGCGTGCCGCCCACGACCACTGCCGTGAACCGCACGCCGCGCCCCGCGAGCAGCGCCGCCGCGCGCAGAAAAACGTGCTGCCCCTTCCCGCGATACAGGCGGCCAAAGATGCCGATCACCGGCTCGCCCTCCGGTATGCCCTCTTCCCGGCGCACACGCGCCCGCGCCTCGGGATCCGGGCGGAACCGATTCAGGTCGATTCCGTTGCGGACCACCCGAATCGCCGGCCCCCGCGTGAAGTCGCGCGCCAGCAGCCCCGCGGTGTACTCCGAGACGGCGAAGAGAGCATCGGCGGAAAGAAGCCGTTGCGCCCGGGCGATCGGCTCGTCTCCGCCCGCCTCCACCGGGACATACCCGTGCACCCACCAGACGCACGGGCGTCCCGTGGCGAGCGAAGCGGGCCGCGCGTAAAGCAACGGATGCCCAGAATTCGCCAGCACCACGTCTATCTCTTGGTTCCGAATCAGCTTCCGCAGCGCATACATGGCCCGCGCGCTCCGACCCAGCTTGCGGAAACGCCCCGCGGGGACATGGAAGGCAGGGATTCCTATAGACTCCACTCGCGGCCAGATCTCCGGCCGTTCCCTCGCCAGGGAAACATAGAAAGGCGCCAACTCTCCCCGATCCAAATGCTCCAGCATGGTCAGCAGGGCGAAGCCGGCGCCGCTCAGTTCCGTCTGGCTGTCCGCAAAGAGGACTCGCAGCGGCCGGTTCGCGGCCCCGTGATTTATAGCGGGCATCGAGCTGTCATCCCCCTGTCCCATTGCCAACCTTCGCGGGGGATTCGTTTCCCGCGGGGCATCGGTACGTGCGAACCTCAATTCGCCAGGCGGGCTGTTCCGCCGACGCAAACCAGCGCTGTTTCCATGCGAATCCGGTGTCGGGCAGTTTCCGCTGAACGCCCTCCAGATGGCAGGTTTGATCCAGCACTCTTTCCGTGGCAGCCGTGGAAGCCCAAAGGGTTTCGTCCGCGGCGCCCTTCACTAGCAGCGTGGTCGCACCGTAATTCTTCCCTGCCTCCAGCCATTGATTCGGGTTGAATAGCCGCGGATGCTTCAGGCACACGGGATAACTCCCCGCGAACCCGTGGCTCGCTTCGTTCCCGAACGATCCTATCGCCTCCGTGAGATAGAAGAAAAACGATGGGTTATTGCCGATCACCACCGCGCCCCTGTGCACTTCGCTCGCCGCCTCGACAGCCACAGGTTGCCAGGGCTCGATCAACCGCGGCGCCGCGTAGTAATTGCGCGAGAGAATACCGAACCAACCGATGCCCCCGGCGACGGCCAGCGCCAGCACCGCGCTATTGCGGAGACCGGGCCGCGGCAGGTGCGCCAGCATCACCGCAAGGGGAATCAGGAGCCACGGCGAGAGGAACAGCAGGCGCTTGGTGTTGATCAGATTCAGGAGCGTCATCGAAAAGGCGGCGGCGAGAAAACCGATAAAGAGCCGGCGCGCCGGCGGCGGGCCATACCAAATCAGAAAAATGAAACAAAGGCCGATGGCGAGCAGCGCCGGGACGCTGAAGTACCAGAACCACGGGGCCACCTACTCGCTCACGAACAGCGTATACAAATTGTAGCCGCCGAAGAGCGCCGTCGCCTTCAGGGAGAACACCGGCCGGAGAATGCTCTCATCTGCGGCCAACCGGAAGAGAAATGGCCGGAGCAAAGGAAAAAAGGCCAACAAAATCAGGAGCAGAGTCCCGGCGGCCGCCGCCAAGTGCTTCACGGATTTGCGTCGATGCCTCAGCCAATAGTCCAGCGCGAGAAGGCCGATAAGCGCCAGCAGGAAATAATTCGCGTAGATCGCCAGCACGGAGGCGAACACCAGCAGAAGCCAGCGTCCCCAGTCCGGCTTCTCCTTGATGCGCAGGTAGGCGTAAGTCACCAGCGCCAGCGAGAAAAATGAGAAGGAGTACCAGCCCGCGATCCTCCCGAAGTGAAACCCGTAGGGGAAAATCGCTCCCAAGCACAGCGCCGCGCGCCGGGCCCCAGCCCCACCCATCAACCCTGCCGCCTGGATCACGAACCACAGCCCAAGGATGTAGAACACCGTAGCCGGCAGGCGCAGCAGCGCCACCTTCCCGCCGCTCAAGCGCAGCCACCCGGCGAGCACCAGGTCGTAGAGCGGCGGATGCCGGTGTTGCCCGAGACCGTTGACAAACGCATGCACCGTCTGCTGCACGGGCGCCGTGGCGTCCTGAAGGATGGCAACCTCATCGTCCATGAACGTGAACCAGCGGTTCGTCAGCATCATCATGATTCCCAGCCCCAGGAGCACCAGGATGATGATCGCGGTCTGGCGGCGAGCGTGGACGTTTTCTTCCATTTGTGAGGTTCAGGCCGGCGACAGCGGCGAAGTATCGGCCGCGGTCCGCGCTTGGGCCTCTGCGGTCTCGATTCTCAACAACGCCTGGAGCAAGCCAATCAGGAACCAGAAGTAAAAATTAATGGGTGGGACATCCAGCGGCATCCCGATGGCGAACGTGAGCATGGAAATGAGCGGAATGCTCGCCACGAGACAACCGATGGTCCTGAACCGAGGATCGCGAAACGAAATCGCTTTGCGCACCGTATCCAGAAACAGGATGATCGTCGCACCCAAGAACAGCACCAACCCCGCGAGGCCGGCCTCATACCGGATGCGGGCGAATTGGTTTTCGGACCCCAAGATCACCAGGTCAGGAAACACGCGACTGGAAGCCGCGCATCCCATGCCCGCTCCATATCCTACGATGGGTGAGTCCGTCGCCTCCTCGATCTCACCCAGGCCAATCGAACTGTTGCGATCCCGGATCATCTCGAAGTCGAGGAGTGTTGCGAACCGCCTTTCCACCCGCTCGCCCAGGAACAGCGTGCTGGCAGTGAAAAAGACGATCAGAATCAGGGCGCCCGCAAACGCCTGGCGCAGCCGCCGCATCAGCGTGAATCCCAGAAACACGGCTGCGAAAAGCAGAACAAATGGGCCGCGGCACCCTGTGGTCAGCAGGGCGCAGGCCTGCATCAGCAGTGCCACCCGGCAGACTACCTTGTCGGACGGCCGGGTGGAAACCAGCATGAGCGTGAGCGTGAGGATCGCCGCAATCCACAGATACAGCGAGAAACCGGAAGTGGAAGCGAACGTAGAGATGGTTCGGAAATACGTAGCCGACGACGGGTCGCTCGCGTCGAAGGCATAGAAGATGGCGCGGGCAAACCCGGGCGAGATGCGCAGGAGCAACTCTGGTCCGGTGAAGTACTGCACGATGCCGAAGGCGGAAATCGGCAGGGAGAGCCAGTTGTGGAAATGCAGGAAGCGCAGCACCTGCTCACTGTCGTTGAAGAACCAGTAACCAATCACGAAGCAGACAGAAAACTCCAGTGTCACGCGCATCCCGACAAGCCCGATCAGAATGCTCGGCAGGTTCGGATTGAAGATCTCCGCCGTATAGACCATGGCGAATAGGAGGAAAGGCACCACCCAGTCCGCCCGGGGGATGGGAAATATGCGCCGCGCAATCGTGGAGGTCGCCAGCCGGAGGCAAAGTAACCCGATTTGCGCGTCCTTCAACAGGTTCAACTCCGGCATCGAGAAAGCGTTGATCAGGAACCCTTCGATCAGTATGTAGCCCAGGAGCAGGTATACGGACACCCGCCACCAGGCATACGTGATGCACATGTCTGCTACAAGAATGACCGCAACGAGGACGCGCGCGTATTGCGCGTAGGCGATGCGCATGGCCAGCCAGGGCAGGACCAGCGCGGCAATCACGAGAAGGAACAGCGGCACCGAGAAGTCCGGGGTGAGGCGACGGTCGGCGGTGAGAGGGCCAATCATTTCAGGGCTATCCCCGCCCGCGGCGCTCCGGCCGGGCGCGCTTCCGGTATTTCCCGGCGAGAGTCAGCCTCATTCTCCACTCGCTCCCGCACCGCCGCAGACGTACCCGCTCCCAGACTCGAGCTCCACCCAAACCGCTCCTCGTACAGCCGCCGCAACGCGCGGCCCATGCGGCCCGCCGCGGCCAGGTCCGCGACGAGCGCCACGAGCGCCGCCGCGATCTCCTCCGGCGCGCTCCGCCCCACCAGCCACACATTTTCTCCGTGCGTGAATTCCACCTGGTCCCGGCCCTCGGGATTCCGCACGGCGACCACCGGGAGCCCGTGGGCCGCCGCAGCCATGAACGCGCTGCTGCGCGTCAAATGTCCGTCCGCCTGTGGAAGGACGAAAAGGTCGGCAGCTTGGAGCGCGCGGGAAACTTCCGCAACCTCCATTCGCCCCGGCCACCAGACCTGCTGTTCCATCCCGCTCTCGCCGGCCAGAGCTTTTAGACGGGCTAGGTACTCCGGCACCGCCATCGCCGTATCCCCCAGCATCCAGAGCTGGACTTTCCGCGTGCGGGGCAGCCGGGCCACCGCGCCGATCAGCGCTTCGAAATGCTTGGCCGTGTGGAGCATTCCGAACGTGGCCACCACGGCCTCTCCCGCTGCAACGCCCCGCTCCCGCCGCAGGGCGACGCGGTCCGCCTCATCGGTCGGTACCACCGGAATGGTGCTCGAGTTCGGACGGTAGCGCAGCTTGGCGCGCCACCACGGAAACACACGCCCCAGCAGCTCGACGCGCGACAGCATGTTCAGCTCGATCCCGCCCCGCGGGACCGCCCCCAGCATCAGACCGATGTGCACCCACTGCGCCAGGGCCACGGGTATTTGCAGCGGGTGCTGCCGCATGCGAATGGCCGTCTCGTGCAGCCCGATGTGCACCGGAATCTTCCGTCGCC
>DATEQM010000045.1:0-13708 GCA_035272605.1 Candidatus Acidiferrales bacterium
CACCAGCGCCAGTGTTACGAGCATTGCAAACCAGCGATTCGACGTCATTGCTTTCCTCTCCGCTTCCGGGTGAATTGCTCCCTTGCCAGGCGAGCCCCACCCCTTCGGGATTCACAACCCTTGCCAATTAAAACGCACGTCCGGAGCCTGATGTTTCAAATATTTCCATGGTTTGGCCGATGCAGGCACCGTGCCTCGGGCGGAAACCCCGCCCTGCCACTCGCGGCCAATCCCCAGATCCTGCGAGAAATTCGACGTAGTTTAGCAGCGGGTGCCGAGGGTTGACAATCAGCAAAGCCTACCCGGAACCACTCTTCTGTGGATGTCGGCCGGCGTGGGCGGCCTCTACGGGCGCCTCTGCGATTCGTGCGATACTGCGGCCCTCCCATGCGCAACATCCGCCTTACCATCGCCTACGACGGCACCGACTTCCACGGCTGGCAGATCCAGCCCAACCGCCCGACCGTCCAGGGGACGCTGGTGGACGTGGCCGCGCGCCTCACAGGTGAGCGCGTGTTTCTATTCGGCGCCGGGCGGACCGATGCCGGGGTGCACGCGCTCGGACAGACCGCCACCTTCAAGACGCGCTCGGCGCTCGCCCCAGGCGAGTTTCTCCGCGCGTTCAACGCCCTCCTGCCCCCCGCCATCCGTGTCTTGCGCTGCGAGGAGGAGAGCCCCGACTTCCACCCACGCTGGCAGGCGTTGGAGAAAACCTATCAGTACCGCATATACCGGGGGCGCATCGTGCCGCCGTTCGAGCATCGCTACGTCCTGCATTATCCGTTCCCGCTGGACGAACGCGCCATGGCGCTGGCGGCGCCTCTCTTCGAGGGTGTGCACGACTTTACCGCCTTTGCCGGGTCTGCCGGGGACGAGGAGGAAGGCCGCCAGCGCACTCCGGTGCGGGAAGTCCTGAGCGCGAAGATCGGGCGCGTGGCGCGGCGCTCCATTTGGACGGAAGCGTTTGCGGCTGTCGCGGAAGCCGCTCGCGGAGCAACCATCGGCGCTGCCTGCGCCGCTGGCCTGTCCGGCTCGCCCACAGAGCTGTCGGAAGATGGAGAGGAGCTGGCCTTCACCGTACGCGGCCGCTCGTTCCTGCGCTTCATGGTCCGAAAAATGGTTGGGACGCTGCTCGAAATCGGCCGCGGCCGTCTGGCGGCAGCGGACATCCTGCGGCAGTTTGACGAGCGCGACCGCTCCGCCGTCGGGCCCACAGCTCCTCCCCAGGGGCTTTTCCTGGTCTCCGTGGAATACCCCGACCGGTGGAGCGTCAAAAGTGGCGAGTGACTATTGTGGGCCAGAGCTGAAGTTCAGGTAGAATCGCCCGCAATGCAGGCCGCGCTCCCCACTTCTCCTGTTGCTTCGCGGATGAACTCCGTGGAATCGGTCAATCCGGCCACGGGGGAAGTTTGCGAGCGTTTTCCCATCACTTTGCCGGAGGAGTTGCCGGCCATCGTCGAGCGTGCGCGGCATGCGCAAGCGGAGTGGGCCGCGCAGCCCCTTCGCCAGCGCGGCCAGTTGCTCGCGCGGCTCGGCGAACTCCTCTTCGCGCGCCGGGAAGAAGCCGCGGCCCTGGTCACCCGCGAGGCGGGCAAACCGCGCGTGGAAGCGCTCTTTGCCGATATCCTCACCTCTCTCGACACCGCGTTCTACTATGCGCATCACGCGCCTCGTTTGCTGCGGCCGGAGCGGGTACGCCACCACAACCCCGCCCTGAAGGCCAAGCGCGGCTGGCTGTTACACGAGCCCGTGGGAGTTATCGGGCTGATTGCTCCTTGGAATTATCCTCTGGCCGTGCCCATGGGTACGCTGATCCCGGCACTCGCGGCGGGCAACGCGGTCGTACTCAAGCCCTCTGAACTTGTTCCCGGATGTGGTGCGCTCATTGGCGAATTGTGTGCCCAGGCCGGCGCTCCGGCGGGCCTCGTCCAGGTGGTGCAGGGGCGCGGCGACGTGGGCGCGGCGCTCATCGCTGCGGCCCCGGACAAAATCGTGTTTACCGGAAGCGTGGCCACCGGAAAGCGCGTGGCCGAAGCGTGCGCCGCACGCTTGATTCCCTCCGTGCTGGAACTCGGCGGAAAAGACGCCATGATCGTGCTCGCCGATGCGAATCTGGAGATTGCCTCCAGCGCTGCTGTGTGGGGCGGATTCACCAACTGCGGCCAGGCCTGCCTCTCCGTCGAGCGGCTCTACGTCGAACGCCCCGTTGCGCAGCGCTTCCTCGCCTTGTGTGTGGAGAAAACCAAGAAATTGCGCGTCGGCCGCCCCGACGATGCCTCGACCGACGTGGGGCCGATGATTCGTGCCGGGCAGCTCGAACGCGTGCTCCGCCAGCTCGACGAAGCGGTATCCCAAGGCGCGAAATTGCTCACGGGAGGCACGCGGCGCCCTGATCTCGGCACCGGCTACATGGATCCCGCCGTGATTGTGGACGTGACTCCGCAGATGTCCCTGATGCGCGAGGAGACCTTCGGCCCCGTGCTGGCTGTGGCCGTGGTCGAAGACGAAGAGCAGGCCATCCGGGCAGCCAATGATTCCTCGTTTGCGCTCGGGGCCAGCGTCTGGACGCGAGACTCTGCCCGCGGCCGCCGCGTGGCGGAAAAGCTCCGTGCCGGCAGCGTGATGGTCAACGATGTAGTCAGCTATTTCGGCATCTGCGAGGCGCCTCACGGCGGCTCGGGCGACTCCGGGTGGGGACGCACCCACTCCCGCGCCGGATTGCTCGAGCTCGTCCATCTGAAATATGTGGACGTGGACGCCCTCCCAGGCATGCCCAAAGCCTGGTGGTACGGGTACAATCAGGAGCTGTTGGACGCGGCCGGCCGCATCCTCGATGCCCTGTTCGCCCCGCGCTGGACGCGCAAGTTGCGCGCAACGGCGAAAAGCGCCCGGCTACTTTGGCGCAAGGGACGCATCTAAGCGGGGATCATCCTGCCGCGGACATACTGGGAGCGCAGAATTCAGGGAAGCGAGGGAGAGATGACCGAGACTGGTGCACCGGCAGCCGCGCACGACGAAACTCCAAAGGCCCTGCCCAAGATAAAAGTGCGCAAGCCGCAGCAGCGCGCCTGCGACGAAAAGGACGAGAAGGGCAAAGTCTGCTGCGGCCACTTGAAACGCTGGTACGAGTATCCCGCGGAAATCGAGGCCCAGGTCGGCAAGAACGCGGAAATCTACCGCTGCGAGAACTGCAAGGTTCTCTATCGCCCGAATCCCAAGGAGATGCCGCGAAGCTATACGCAGCGATACTGACCGTGATGCCCGCGAACCGCAGGCGGTCAGGTCCAGGCCTCCAGCCGCCCGCGGGCGCCGCAACGAACGGCTGCCGGTTGTGAATTTCAACGACTACATCTACGACTGGAATACCATGGCCGGCCCGGAGATTCCTGCCGGCCGCAAAGTCACCCTCGCCGACGAAACTCTCCGCGACGGCCTCCAGAATCCTTCCGTCAAGGATCCTTCGATTGAAGACAAACTCAAGATCCTGCACCTCATGGAAGAGTTGGGCATCGAGTCGGTGGACATCGGATTGCCCGGTGCCGGTCCGCGGGCGCAGGCGGATACGCTGCGGCTCGCGCAGGAAATCGTCCAGTGCCGCATGAAGATTCGGCCCTACGCCGCGGCCCGCACTCATGAGAACGACATTCGCCCGATCGCGGAAATCTCCCAGCGCGCGGGAATCCCCGTGGAAGCCGCCATGTTTATCGGCTCGAGCCCCATCCGGCGCCTGGCGGAAGACTGGACCGTGGAGCATCTTCTCGCGTTGACGGAACGCGCCGTGGATTTTGCCCTGCGCGAAGGGCTGCCGGCCATGTACGTAACCGAAGACACCATCCGCACCGATCCCGGCACCGTAAAGCGGCTCTACGGCGCCGCCATTGCGCACGGCGCTTCCGCCATCGTGCTCTGCGACACGGTGGGTCACGCCACCCCGCGCGGGGCCTACAACCTGGTGCAGTTTGCGATCAATGAGATTGTGAAGCCCGCGGGACGCCCCATTCGGGTGGACTGGCACGGCCACTGCGACCGCGGGCTGGCCGTGGCAAATTCCCTAGGCGCCATCATGGGCGGCGTGGACCAGGTGCACGGCGCGGCCAATTCTCTGGGGGAACGCGTGGGCAACACTCCCATCGAACTCCTGCTCGTGAATCTGCGGCTCATGGGCGTGATTGATCGCGACCTCTCGCGGTTGAAGGAGTATTGCGATACCGTGGCCCGCGCCACCGGCACCACGATTCCCCCGAACTACCCGGTGATCGGCCGCGATGCTTTTCGCACCGCCACCGGGGTGCACGCCGCCGCCATCATCAAAGCCTTCAAGAAGCACGACGTGCTCCTGGCGAATTCCGTCTACAGCGGTGTGCCTTCCCATTTGTTCGGACTCGAGCAGGTGATCGAGATCGGGCCCATGAGCGGGCGCTCCAACGTCACCTACTGGCTCGAAAAACGCGGCCTGCCCACCTCCGACGCAGTGGTGGACCGAATCCTGGCCGCCGCGAAGCAATCGGCCGGCGTGCTCAGCGAAGAGCAAGTCCTCGCGCTCGTCAAAGCCTAGCGCGACGCCCAATCAGCAACCCCACGGTCATCCCGAACCCGCTCCTGCGGATGAGGGACCTGCTTCTATCCCCAGATCCTCGACACAACGGCGGAACCTTCAGCCCGGTCCCGCTTTGCGGCAGGGTCGCACATCCGAATCGCCGGATTCGGAGTTTTTTAGCGTCATGCCAATCCTTCGAATTGCCGTCGCCCTCTCCCCGCATCGTGCATCTTCTTTCCGCCTACTGTATCCTCCTGGGGATGGCCCTCAGTCTGCGCTCTCCGCGCCTGGTTGCCGCGAACAGCGGCGGGCCTGCTTCTGTCGAGTCCCTGCTTGAGAATCGCCGTGTCTCTCGCGCTTTCGACGCGGTGGAGCAACTGGCCTCCTGGACGACCGAGCAGCAGATTCAATTGACGGAGATCGCCGCGCCCACTTTTCAGGAAGCCGCGCGTGCCGCTGCGGTGCGCAAGCTTTTTGCGGCCTGCGGCCTGCGGACCCGCCTCGACGGTGCGGGAAACGTGATCGGCGAGCGGCCCGGCGCCTCGCGCAAGGACGTCCTGCTCATCTCCGCGCATCTGGACACCGTTTTCCCCTCCGGCGTGCCCGTCAAAGTCCAGCGCGATGGCCGGAGGCTTGCCGCTCCCGGCATTTCCGACAACGGGGCCGGCCTCGCCGCCGTCGTCTGCCTGGCGCGGGCGCTGCACGAGGGGAAAGTGCGCACCGAACACACGCTCGTCTTCGCCGCGAATACGGGAGAAGAAGGCGAAGGCAACCTGCGCGGCATGCGCAAGCTGGTAGAAACATTTCGCGGGCGTCTTCGCGCCGTGATCGCCGTAGACGGCGCCGCCACGGATCACATCACCTCCATGGCGCTCGCCTCGCGGCGGCTGGAAATCTCGCTCACTGGGCCGGGCGGTCACAGTTGGGCCGATTTTGGGATGCCCAATCCCATCCACGCGCTGGCGCGCGGCCTGGCGAGATTCCTGGTCACGCGCGTCCCGGCGAGCCCGCGGACTACCTACAACCTCGGCGTGATCGAGGGCGGGACCTCCGTGAATACCATCGCCGGCCACGCCCTGGTCAAGGTGGACATGCGCTCGGAGTCGGAGACGGAACTCGACCGGCTCGAGGCCGCGCTGCGGAAGGCCATCGAGGCCGGAGTCGCGGAGGAAACGACCGCGGCGCGAGAGGCGGGCCACACCGGCGACGCGCGCGTCGAGATCCGATATCGTTCGCTGGGCGATCGTCCCGGCGGCCAGCTTCCTGATGACGCGCCGCTGCTGGAGGCCGTGCGGCAGGCCGACCGGTATCTCGACAACCAGTCGCGGCTGGAGCGCTCCTCCACGGATGCCAATATCCCGCTCTCGCTCGGGATTCCCGCCATTGCGGTCGGAGGAGGCGGTCGGTCGGGCGGCGCGCACTCGCCCGGAGAATGGTACGACCCCACGGGCCGCGAGATGGGCGTCAAGCGCCTCCTGTTGACGGTCCTCGCGGTGGCAGGAATCGAACCCTGAGCTGTCTCCGGCTCTTCCGTCGAATCCTTACTCCAGCACTTCGATTGCGGAGAGTTCTCCCCGGCCTGGATCCCCGGAGAGCTTCCGGTACGTCGCGCGGATCGTGCGTCCCTTCAAATCTCGGCACGGCGAGAAATTCGCGGGAGGCTCCCACTTGTAAGTCAGGTAGTCGATCTTTGTGAAGTCAGCGGCATGCAGGTGCAGAGTTTCATTCTCTCCTTCCAGAGTCAGGTAAAGTGTTCCGGCGTCGCAGGTTGTTTCGCTAACCTTGCCTTGCAGCTTCATCGGCACGCCCACCGGTGGCTCGGAAGCGGGGTTCTGAGCAGCCTTTGGCCTTTCGCGAACAGCAAGGACCGGCTGTCCTTCCGTGGAATCCTCTTTCTGCCATGCCGCCGCACGATGGGCGGATTCCAGAAGGGACTGCGCGGCGCGCCTTTGGCCGGGATCGCGGGCCTGGGCCAGCGCTCGCGTTCCGATCTTTTCCGCGTCTTCGAATCGATTGAGCTGAATCAATATCGTGCCGGCGTTCACCAGGTATCCGGTGTCGCCCGGCTGGAGCGCGGCCGCGCGCAGGGCATGCTGCAGCGCCCCATTCAGATCCGTTTTCTCCGCCGAGAGAAGCAGTGCGAGTTGGGCATGCACAGGCGCTAGGTCCGGATTCAACTCCACAGCCGTGCGGAGCTTCCTCTCCGCCTCCTTCAATGCATCAGGGTCGTTGCCGCTGCGGCGCAGGGCAGCCTGCGCGGAGAAAAAGTACGCCATGGCGCTGCGCGAATCGAGCTCCACGGCCTCCGAGAATTCCTTCACGGCCGCGTCGTAAGCTCCCGCCTCCAGCTCCAGCAGGCCCAGACCTTCATGCGGTGACGCCAGCCGCGGGTCCAACGCCACAGCCCGCACGAGAAGCGGGCGGGCTTCCACGGGGCGGCGGCTGTAAGCCAGAAACTTGCCGCGGACAGCCAGGCTCTCCGCTTCCGAAAGTGGCCGCGTAGAGTAGGAGCTTTCCTCAATGCGGGCAGGCGGCGGCATCTTGAGTTGGAAGAAAGCCTGGCCGCGGGCATAGTTTTCAATTGTCTTCGTGAGCGCGGCGGGATCGCCAAACGCGCGGTGCGCGGCTTCCACTGGGCTCACGCCTTCCGCCAGAACGAGCCGCAGGTATTCCGGGAGCTCTCCCGCCTGCGCGCCGCGGCTGCTCAGCAGCACGTAGTGGACAATGGCCCAGGATTCGGCGTAGAACACGGTCGCTTTGTTCTCTTCGTTGTAGAGTGGGGAATCGTGTCCGGCGGCGAACAGGGCGTCGAGCGGCAAAAGCTTCGAATCGCGGAGCAGGAGCAGGTGAGATGGGCTGGCCTGGCCCACGATCACCTCCTTTTCTCCGATCCGTGTGTGTCCGTAGAACTCAGCCAAGCCCTCATTCAACCAGACAGGAATGGTCCCGTAGTTCAGCCGGACCAGGAAATGCGTGTACTCATGATAGAGGAGCTCACTGGCCGACTCTGCCGGCGCATCCAGCCGCAATGCCACGTAGTTCCTCTCAGCTCCGGCCTGAAAGATCCCGCCGGGATGGACGCGGCCTTTCACCTCATAGAACTGGGGCAGCAGCTCGCGCAGGCCGGTTTCATTTTTCACCGCTAGAATCACGATGGGCTCGGCGGCATCCGCTCGTGCCTTGCCCATGAGCTTCAAAAAAACGGCCCGCACTTGCTCGAATTGGTCGGCAGTCCGGCGCCCCTCTTTCGGTGAAGCGTCGGTGTAGACGATAAAGTGGGGACTCTTGATTTCCGTCCAAGTCCCAGCTTTCGCCGCCGAGTGCCCCGCAGCCGCGCCCAGCACAATCGCTGCAACAGACGCTGTGACCGCCGCGCAAAGAATTCTGCCAAGAGACATAACGAGTCTTATACTCCCGCTCTCGCCAGGCGGCAAGCTGCCTGCCGTGGTCCGAAGTGACACTTCCGGATACGTCGAAGGAACAGTATTCTGGCATCTGTGCTCTTCGGTTCAACCGTTCCCGAATGCCGGCGCCTCTCCTCCACATCAACGGACGGCAGCCCTTGCAAATCTCCCGCCGCAGACCGGAGCGACACGCAAAAAACGTTGATCACGGGGATACAGGGTAGCGCTCGCCATGAGTGATCGGTTCAAAGCGGAGATGGGCCTGGCATTTGCCACGCTGGTTTGGGGCGGCACGTTCGTCGCGTCCAAGGCTGGGCTGAGCTACATCTCCCCCATGGCGTTCGTCGCGGCGCGATCTGTGCTCGGCGGCTTTGTGCTTCTGGTGTTCTTCCGCTCCGTGCTCCCGCGTATCAGACTGGGCGAGCTAAAGGCCGGCGCGCTGATCGGCATGTTCCTGTTCCTCGGCTACGCCTGTCTCACCGTAGGCCTGGCCTACACCACTGCGGCGAAGGCCGCGTTCATCAACAGTTTTGAAGCCGTGCTGCCCGCCGTTCTTCTCGCTGTGGTCTGGAGAAAGCCAGGTCCGCCCCTGCTCTGGGTAGGCGCCTTTGCCGCGACTGCCGGTCTTTACCTGATCAGCGTCCCCTCTGGAGGAATTTCGGGCCTGAATCGCGGCGACGTTCTGGTGCTCTGCGGCGCCCTGCTCTTTTCCTTCCATACCATCACCCTGGGAATTCTCACCGCGCGGCACGAGGTGGGCGCGCTGACGCTCCTCCAGGTGGGCACCACCGCGACCCTCGCCCTCTTCGCCTTGCCTGTCTTTGCGCTCTCGGGCTTGGAACGCCCCCGCGTGGAAGTCACGCCGGTGTTGGTATTGGCGCTGCTCCTTAGCGGCGTGGGTTCCATGGCCATCGGCCTGACGATTCAGACCTGGGCCCAACGCCACACTCCGGCGTCGCATGCCGCGCTGTATTTCAGCCTGATTCCTGTGTTCGCGGCGCTGGCTTCTTATCTGTTCCTGGGCGAGCGCATGGGGGGAAGGGAAATGGCCGGCGGCGGCTGCATCTTCGCCGGAGTCCTGATGGCCAGCGTCTCTCGTCCCGGCTCCAGCCAGCCGCAACCCCCCACGCCCGACGCCGTCGAATTTGGCGTCGGCGGCGGGCTCTAGGTAGCGCGGGCTTTTAGCCTGCGCGCCCGTCGACCTGCGAAACCGCCGCTACCTAGCACGGCTCTCCCGGCTCATTACGAGCAATGCGGCTTCCTCAGCACTCCGTTTGGACGCAACTGCGCGCCCGCTCGCGCGCCCTTGTCGAAGACTATCGAGCTACTTTTTTGTCGTCGCTCCGGTGGGAAGGAGCATGTCCAGGGTGGAATCCTCCGCGAGCCGCGCCGCGGGATGCACCCGCGCCTCGTAGCTGGCAATTTCATTCTCATGCAGCAGGGAAACGCCGATGTCGTCCAGGCCTTTTAGCAGCACGTCGCGCCGGAACGGGTCGAGATCGAAGCGAATCTCCAGCCCGCCCGCATCGCGTACCGTTTGTTCCTCCAGGTTCACGCTCAACTGGTAGCCTGGCTGCGCCTCCGTGCGGCGGAACAGGTCATCCACCTGCGCTTCGCTCAGTGATACCGGAAGGATCCCGTTCTTGAAGCAGTTGTTGTAAAAAATGTCGGCAAAACTTGGCGCAATAATCGCTCGAATCCCGTAGTCGAGCACCGCCCACGGCGCGTGCTCGCGGCTCGACCCGCATCCGAAATTCGCGCGCGCCAGCAGGACGCTCGCTCCCCGGTATCGTGGAAGATTCAGCACGAATTCGGGATTGGGGCGCTCGCCGTCCAGGTACCGCCAGTCATAGAACAACACTCGGCCATACCCCTGGCGCGTCACCCAGGTTAGAAACTGTTTCGGCACCATCTGATCCGTGTCCACGTTCACGCGGTCCAGCGGAACCACCAGCCCCGTATGTTTCCGAAATGCCTGCACCAGCCTTTTCCTCTCCTCTGTGAGTCTCTGTGTCCTCTGTGCCTCTGTGGTATCTTTTCCTGTCTTTTCCTGTCTTTTCCTGACTTTTTCTCTCTCTTTCTCTCTTCTCTCCCTACATCATCTTCCTCACATCCACAAAATGCCCCGCCAGCGCCGCCGCCGCGGCCATGATCGGGCTCACCAGGTGCGTCCGCCCGCCTTTTCCCTGGCGCCCTTCGAAATTGCGGTTCGACGTGCTGGCGCACCGTTCCCCACTGGGCAGCCGGTCCTCGTTCATCCCGATGCACATGCTGCACCCGGAATCGCGCCATTCGAATCCCGCGTCGCGGAAGATTTTGTCCAGCCCCTCCGCCTCGCCCTGGGCCCGCACCCTTCGCGACCCAGGAACCACCAGGGCCTGTTTCAGCGTGCTCGCCACGTGCTTCCCGGCCACCATCCGCGCGGCTAGGCGCAGGTCCTCGATGCGCGAATTCGTGCAGGATCCGATGAACACGCGGTCCAGCGGGATGTCCTCCATCCGCGTGCCGGGCGCCAGGGCCATGTAGCGCAGAGCCATCTCCGCGGCTTTCTGCTCGTTGGGATCGCGAAAGCTGGCCGGGTCGGGAACGCGGCCGGTCACGCTGGTCACCATGCCGGGATTCGTGCCCCAGGTGACCTGCGGGGCGATCTCCGTCGCGTCGAACTCCTCCACGCGATCGAACTGCGCGCCCGGGTCGCCGGCTAGCTGCAGCCAGTAGTCCGCAGCCACCTGAAAATCCCTTCCGCGCGGCGAGAAGGGACGCCCTTCCAGGTAGCCCACCGTCGTTTCGTCGGGTGCCACCATCCCGGCGCGCGCCCCGCCCTCGATGCTCATATTGCACAGCGTCATGCGGCCTTCCATCGTCAGTGCGCGAATGGCCGCGCCCGCATATTCAAACACGTAGCCCGTGCCACCGGCGATGCCCAGCCTCCCGATAATCGTCAGGATGATGTCTTTCGCCAGCACGCCCGGCTGCAACCGGCCGTTCACGCGGATCAGCATTGTCTTCGACGGGAACTGTTGCAGGCATTGCGTCGCCAGCACGTGTTCCACCTCGCTCGTGCCGATTCCGAAGGCCAGCGCTCCGAATGCGCCATGCGTGGAGGTGTGGCTGTCTCCGCACACAATCGTCTGGCCCGGCTGGGTGATGCCCAGCTCCGGGCCGATCACGTGGACAATGCCCTGGTTGCTGCTGTTCATGTCGAACAGGCGAACCCCGGTCTCGCGGCAGTTGTGCACCAGCGCGTTGAACTGCGCCACAACGTTGGCGTCCAGAATCGGCAGTTCGCGATTCTTCGTCGGCACGGAGTGGTCCATCACCGCAAAGGTCAGGTCGGGGCGGCGGACCTTGCGGCCGGCGGCCTTTAGGCCGGAGAAGGCTTGCGGCGACGTTCCTTCGTGCACCAAGTGCCGGTCGATATAGAGGAGTGCTGGCTGCCCAGGGGCTTCGTAAACCAGGTGCGCGTCCCAGATCTTCTGGTAAAGCGTGCGGGGGGCCATAGGACACCCGGATTGTAGCAAGTCCGGATTCGAAGGCCAAGCCGCCCACAGTGGCGTAGCCACTCTTGGCTGCGCTCCCTAGAGGCCTTGCGCCATTTCGGTGCTGATTTCGCATAGAATCCAACCCACTCGTACCCGCGAGACTAGAGGTCGGATTCCACGGGTACCTGGTGAGGAAACGATGCGCCTCTTTGTGTGGCTGCGACCTTGCAGGTATTCCGTCCTCTGGTACGCCTCGGCCGCAGTTGCGTTGGCAGGGCTCGTCCCGTGGTCATCCGCGGCACAGATCTTCCAGCAGTCTGGTTCTGAATGGGTTTCTTTCCGCGAGCCGGGAAGGATTTATAAGGTTGCTGGTTTCGAGATCTGGCAGACCTTGGACTCCGAACACTACGAGCGAGAGGTTTACCTGCGCAAGACGGGGGAGGAGTCCTCGCGGCTCATTTACAGTCACCACCGCGAGATTTCGCTCACCGTAGGCCATCAGGGACGCACAGTTTTGATCAACGATTACGCCGCGACCAAAACCTGCAAAGTGGTGACTGTCGAACTTGCGACAGGGAAAGAAAGCGAGGTTGGTTCGGCCGCAGTCAAACAATACGTGCGGAGCGCGAATCCGGACTCGCGACTGGTTGTGGTCCCCGAAGCGCAGGGCTTTTCACCTGACGACCGGCAAGTATTGATCAAAATGAAATTGGTTTACGTTTCGTTTCAAAACGCCGAGCAAGCGGCTACGATTCGCGCTACATTCAAGCCCCGATGGTACGCCGTGGAGTCGTACTCCGGCCACGTCCTCCGGGAGTATCGGACGGGCCAATTTCCCGAGGGCTGGTGGAGATTCAAAGCAAAATAGGAATGCCACGGGTGCGCGCTGGAAGGAATTTCCCCTGGAACTCCGGAGCCGCCCGCAACATCTAACCTCCTAGGCGCTTCCGCGCGTGGGTTACGCTCACGTGTTGCTGCTCGAAGCGTCTCATTTAGGGGCTTTGGGCTCGGTGCTATAATACGAACCTTCGCGCGCCGCGCACCTGTGGGCGCAGATAGGCGGGGAGAAAAATCATGGGCAAGCAGATGGGCGAGATTTTCGGTTGGGCCAGGCAGCGGAAATTGCTGTTCACCCTGCTGGTGGTCGCGACGCTGGGGATTGGCGTCATCATCGGCAGCATCGGGAGCGGGCGCGTGGCGGCCATGCGCGACCAGGGCGCCACGCCACTGGCCATCCCCAATCCCGTCCAGCTTTCCGGGAGCTTTGCCGCCATTGTGAAGCAGGATTCCCCGGCGGTAGTGAACATCAACACCACGCAGGTGATCGACCGTCGCGCCCGCCAGCGCGCTCATCCCGGCCCCGACCAGAATGATCCCAATGACTTCTTCAACTATTTCTTCCAGTTTCCCGACCAGGGTCCCGTTGCCGAGCGCAGCCTGGGTTCCGGCGTGATCGTGGATGAAAAGGGCTTCATCCTCACGAACAACCATGTCATCAAGGATGCCACCAAGATCCAGGTGAAGCTCCCCGGCGACCAGACGAGCTACACGGCGAAAGTAGTCGGCGCGGACGAAGAGACGGACCTGGCAGTCATCAAGATTGACGTGCCCAAGCGACTCCCCACCGCGCGCATGGGCAACTCCGACGCCGTGCAGACGGGCGACTGGGTCCTTGCCTTCGGCAGTCCCTTTGGCCTCGAGGCCACCGTCACCGCGGGCATCGTCAGCGCCAAGGACCGCACCAACATCAGCGACAAACAGTTCCAGCACTTCATCCAAACGGACGCGGCCATCAATCCGGGCAACTCCGGCGGCCCGCTAGTCAATCTGGCCGGGGAAGTCATCGGCATCAACACGGCGATTTACACCTCCAGCCGCGGCTACGAGGGCGTGGGCTTTGCTTTGCCTTCGAACACCGCCATCGGGATTTACAATCAGCTTGTCACCAAAGGAAAAGTCACGCGCGGTTCCATCGGCATCACCTTCAACGAGGAACGCAGCAATAACCCCGCGCTGCTCAAGGAACTCGGTGTCGAGCACGGCATCGTGATCGAGCGCGTCGAGCCGGGCAGCCCGGCAGACAAGGCGGGGCTCAAGACGGGCGACGTGGTCACTTCCGTGAACGGGAAGCCCGTGCTTACCGGCAATGACTTGGTGAATCCAATTATCGCTACGCCCATCGGGGGTAGCGTCCAGGTCACTTACGTGCGCGACAAGCAGAACCACTCGACCCCCGTCGGCGTGGCCGATCGCACCAAACTCTTCCCGGCCACCGCTCAGGTCAG
>DATEQM010000046.1:0-6183 GCA_035272605.1 Candidatus Acidiferrales bacterium
TGGTCAGGCAACCCCTGCGTCTGCTGGTCCGATGTCCATTGCGGCGAAGACTGCGGGAATGGAGCGGCTGCCGGGCTACGTGCCGCTCTATTGGGACGCGAAGACCGGAAAGATGTGGCTGGAGGCGGGCGACTGGGGGACAGAATTCATCTACATCGAGTCGCTGCCGGCGGGGATCGGCTCGAACGACATTGGGCTGGACCGCGGGCAACTGGGTGCGACGCGGGTGGTGCGGTGGGAGCGGAGCGGGCCGAAGGTGCTGCTGATCGAGCCGAACTACGAGTACCGCGCGATCACCGAAGACCCGGACGAACGGCGGGGGGTGCGCGAATCGTTTGCGGAATCGGTGCTGTGGGGCTTTGAGGTGGCCGCGGAAGAGGATGGGCACGTGCTGGTGGACGCGACGCCGTTCTTCCTGCGTGACGCGCACGACGTGACGGCCACGCTGCGGCGCACGCACCAGGGCAATTTCCATCTGGATACATCTCGATGCGCGTTTTATCTTGAGCGGACGAAGAATTTTCCGCGGAACACGGAAGTGGAGGTGACGCTCACGTTTACCGGCGACGACCCGGGGAACTGGCTCCAGCAAGTGGTGCCTTCGCCGCAGTCGGTGACGGTGCGCGAGCACCAATCCTTCATCCGGCTGCCGGAGCCGGGCTACCGGATGCGGCGGTACGATCCGCGCGCAGGCTATTTTGGAATCGAGTTCAAGGATTATTCGACGCCGGTGGGCGAGCCGCTGGTGAAACGCTACATCGCGCGGCACCGGCTGCAGAAGAAAGACCCCACAGCGGCGATGAGCGAGCCGGTCGAGCCGCTGATCTATTACCTGGACCGCGGGGCGCCGGAACCGATCCGTGGGGCACTGCTGGAGGGCGCGCGGTGGTGGAACCAGGCGTTCGAGGCGGCGGGATATAAGGATGCCTTCCGCGTGGAGCTGATGCCGGAGGGCGCCGACCCGATGGACGTGCGCTACAACGTGATCCAGTGGGTGCACCGGGCCACGCGGGGATGGTCCTACGGCGGCGGGGCCACCGATCCCCGCACGGGAGAAATGATTAAGGGACAGGTGACGCTGGGCTCGCTGCGCGTGCGGCAGGATTACCTGATTGCCGAAGGCCTGCTGGCGCCCTATGCGGGCGGAGGGTTGGTGCCGCCGGAGATGATGGCCATGTCGCTGGCGCGGCTGCGGCAACTGGCGGCGCACGAAGTGGGACACACGCTGGGGCTGATGCACAATTTCGCGGCGAGCACGACGAACCGCGCCTCGGTGATGGACTACCCGGCCCCGCTGGTCACAGTGGGAAAGGACGGTGTGCCGGACCTTTCCAACGCCTACGCGACCGGCATCGGGGAGTGGGACAAAGCGGCGATCGCCTACGGCTACCAGGATTTCCCGCCGGGGAAGGATGAGGCCCAGGGCCTAGAAGCCATCCTGCGCAACGCGAGAAATCGCGGGCTACGCTACCTGACGGACCAGGACGCGCGTCCGCCGGGCAGTGCCAGCCCCATTGCGCATTTGTGGGACAACGGATCCAACGCGGTGGATGAATTGGGCCGCGTGATGGTGGTGCGCGCGGCGGCGATGGCGCGATTCTCCGAACGGAACATCCGCGAGGGCGCTCCGCTGGCCACGCTGGAAGACGTGCTGGTGCCCATTTATCTGTATCACCGCTACCAGGTGGAAGCGGCGATCAAAGAGATTGCGGGGATCGATTACACGTTTGCACTGCGCGGCGACGGGCAGAAGCCTACGGTGGCCGTGCCCGCGGAGGAGCAGCGCCGGGCGCTCGAGGCGGTGTTGAAAACGCTCGACCCCAGCGTGCTTTCGCTCCCAGAGCCGCTTGTGCGATTGATCCCGCCGAGACCTCCTTTCTATCCGCGCGACCGGGAAGATTTCCACGGGCATGCGGGGCTGACGTTTGACGCCCTGTCGCCGGCGGAAGCGGCGGCCAACCACGTGATCGGCCTGCTGCTGAACGCGGAGCGGGCGGCGCGGCTGGTGGAGTCGCACGCGGAGAATGGGCGGATGCCGGGACTCGAAGAGGTTCTGGACCATCTCCTCTCCGCGACCTGGAAGGCGCCGCGCGGGGCGGGCTACGCGGGGGAAGTGGGGCGAACCGTGGACGGCGTGGCGCTCGAACAGCTCTTCCGGCTCGCCGCCAACGAGAAGGCGACCCCGCAGGTGCGCGCCGTGGTTTCCTGGAAGCTCGAGGCACTGCGCAAATGGCTGGGCCAGCAGGCCGCGGCGCCGGACGCGGCGCAGCTCGCGCACTTCTACTATGCGGCGGCGCAAATTGCCCAGTTCCAGAAAGACCCGGAGGAGTGGAAGCCCGCGCCTACGACCGAGATTCCCGAGGGGATGCCCATCGGGATGGGAGTTTCGGCGCTTTCGCCGTGGGTGTGCGACGGGGGCGGGGATCCGCTGCTGCCGTAGAGATCGGGCCGCGCGCGCGGCCGCTGCGAAACCTCCCGGGTCCCGTTCGGGTTCTTGACAACACAGTAATGCCCGCATAGATTCTGCGCGGGTCATGCCATCGGATACCTACCTGGGCTGGCTGGCGCTTGGGCTGACGCCGGGACTGGGAGCGAGGCTGGCGGGAAAGCTGCTGCGCGAGTTCGGCTCGCCGGAAGCGATTTTCGCGGCTTCGCTGACAGCGCTCGAAGCCTGCCACATTTCCGCGGAATCGGCGCAGGCCATCCGCTCGCAACAGCCGCTGCGGGCCGCGGAAAAAGAGCTGGCGCGCACCCGCGAGCTGGGCTGCAAGCTGCTCACCTGGGACGATCCCGCGTATCCCCGGCGCCTGCGCGAAATCTACGACCCGCCGCCGGTGCTCTACCTGCGAGGCAATGCGGAGCTGCTCGGCGGACATTCCATTTCCATTGTGGGCTCGCGCAAACCCTCTCCCTACGGCGTGCAAATGGCGGAGAAGCTGGGCCGCGAGCTGGCGGCGCGCGGGCTGGTGATCGTGAGCGGGATGGCGCGGGGAATTGACGCCTCGGCGCACCGCGGGGCGCTCGACGGGCTAAAGCAGAGCGGGCGCGGCGCCACCGTGGGCGTGCTCGGGACGGGCATTGACGTGATCTACCCGAAGGAAAACCGCAAGCTGC
Organism: Candidatus Acidiferrales bacterium; assembly: GCA_035272605.1. Classification (GTDB taxonomy): domain Bacteria; phylum Acidobacteriota; class Terriglobia; order Acidiferrales; family UBA7541; genus JOPF136. The sequence goes on from DATEQM010000046.1 coordinate 3,115, forward strand.
ACGAAGAGGTGGCGCAGCACGGCTGCCTGGTATCCGAATTTCCGCTGGGCAGCTTTGCCGCGCCGCAGAATTTTCCGATTCGCAACCGCGTGATTGCCGGGATGGCGCTGGGCGTGGTGGTGGTGGAAGGGGCGCAGTACTCCGGCTCGCTGATTACGGCGCGGCTGGCCATGGAATTCGGGCGCGAAGTCTACGGCGTGCCGGGCAACGTGACGCACGAGGGAAGCTTCGGGCCGAACCAGTTGATCAAACAGGGGGCGAAGCTGGTGACGGGCTGGGAAGACGTGGTGGAGGAGCTGCCCACGGACATCCGCGCGGAGCTTTTTCCGGCGGAGAGCGTCTCGTCCGGAGAGAGGGCCACGCTGCTGGAAGGGATGTTTTCGCCGGAGGAGAAAACCCTCTACGGCCTGCTGACCGCGGACAGCGCGCGCCACGTGGACGAACTGGTGGAGCTTTCCGGGCTGACTTCGAGCGAAGTGCTGGCTTCGCTGTTCGAGCTGGAAATGCGCGGGGCCATTCGGCAAATGCCCGGGAAACACTTTGTGAAATCCCTCTTGTAAGTCTTTGCCCTGGTGTGACTAACATCAACCGGGGCCGTCAGGGGTGGCGGGCGCCGGTATCCTTTGCATTCGCCGGCGCATCCATTGAGTCCAAAGAGGCCGCACGAGTTTCGATCCGTCTATGGCACGCTCGCTCGTCATCGTCGAATCGCCCGCAAAGGCGAAAACCATCAACAAGTACCTGGGACGCGACTACGTGGTAAAGGCGTCCTACGGCCACGTGATGGACCTGCCGAAGAAGGAGATCGGTATTCTTCTGCCCGGAGAGGAAGGCAGGAAAAAGAAAAGAAAGGCCAAAGCCGCGGGAAAAACAGCAGCAAAGAAAGCGCCCAAGCCGGTTGCGGTGACGCCCGAGACGATTTTCGAGCCGAAGCTCCAGATCATTCCCGGAAAACTGAAAGTGATCAACGAGCTGCGGAGGGCCGCGAGCACGGCCGAAAACATTTACCTGGCGGCCGACCCGGACCGCGAGGGCGAAGCCATTTCCGCGCACCTAGCGCTGGTGCTGTCGAAGCCCGCGCGGTTTGCTGTGGACGAAGCCGCGGAGGACGGAAAGAACGGCGGGAAGAACGGGAAGAAGGAACCGCCCAAGGGAAAGCCGGCAAAAACCCCGGCGCTGCGCGCCGCGGACCCCAGAAAGATTTTCCGCGTGACGTTCAACGAGATCACGCAGAAGGCGGTGAAAGCCGCATTCGAGCACGCCGGGAAGGTGAACGAAAACCTGGTGAACGCGCAGCAGGCGCGGCGCGTGCTCGACCGCCTGGTGGGCTACAAAATTTCGCCGCTGCTGTGGGACAAGGTGCGCCGGGGGCTCTCCGCCGGGCGCGTGCAGACCGTGGCGCTGCGGCTGATCGTGGAGCGCGAGCAGGAAATCCGCGCGTTTGTGCCCAAGGAATATTGGACGATTCACGCGTTGCTGGAGGCCGGAGGACCGCCGGCGTTCGAAGCGAAGCTCAGCAAGTACAAAGGCGAAGAGATCGAGGTGCCCAGCGAGGCGGAGGCGCAGCGCATCCTGGCGGCGGTCGAAGGGGCGCGCTGGCAGGTGGCGGGAGTCACGCAGAAGGAGCGGCGCCGCTTTGCCCCACCGCCATTCACCACCTCCAAGCTGCAGCAAGCCGCCTACAATCGCCTGCGCTACACCGCAAAACGCACCATGGCGCTGGCGCAGCGGCTCTACGAGGGCGTGGAGCTGGGGGAAGAGGGCAGCGTCGCGCTGATCACCTACATGCGCACGGATTCGGTGCGCGTGTCCGCCGACGCCCTGGCGCAGGTGCGCGAGCTGATCCCCGCGGCGTACGGTCCGGACTACCTGCCCGAGAAGCCGAACTTCTACAAATCGAAAAAGGAAGCGCAGGAGGCGCACGAAGCCATCCGGCCGACGGACGTGATGCGGCGGCCGGAAGACGTGCGGCGCTACCTGGAAGACGATTTTTTCAAGCTCTACCAGCTCATCTGGCAGCGCTTTGTAGCTTCGCAGATGGTGCCCGCGGTGTTCGACCAGACCACGATCGACATCGCCGCGGGCGACTACACGTTCCGCGCGTCGGGGTCGGTGGAGAAATTCAAGGGCTACCTGGCGGTCTACCAGGCGGTGACGGAGGACGAGGAGAAGGACGAGGACGCGGAGGGCGAGGGCCGGGCGCTGCCGCAGGTGGCCGAAGGCCAGACGCTGCGGCTGGAGAAGATTCGTCCCGAGCAGCACTTTACCGAGCCTCCGCCGCGCTACACGGAAGCCACGCTGGTGAGGGAACTCGAGGACAAGGGCATCGGCCGTCCGTCCACGTACGCGACGATTATCTCCACGATCGTGGAACGGGAGTACGTGCTGAAGGATCAGGGACGCTTCACGCCCACGATGCTGGGCGAGCGTGTGAGCAATCTGCTGGTGAAGAGCTTCCAGGATGTTTTCGACGTGGGCTTCACGGCGCGGCTGGAGGAGGAGTTGGACGAGATCGAAGAAGGCAAGATCGGGTGGCGCAAGTCCGTGGCCGACTTTTACAAGCCGTTCGTGGAAGACCTGGAGAAGGCCGAAGGAGAAATGGCGTCTTACAAGGCGGGCATCCCCACCGGGCAGAAGTGCGAGAAGTGCGGGCAGGGCGAATTGCTGGAACGCATCAGCCGCATCGGGTTTTTCCTGGGATGCAGCCGCTACCCGGACTGCGACTTCATCCGCGACCTCTCTCCCGAGACCGGGGGCGAAGAAGTGGAAAGCGAGGCGGGCCCCGAGTACTGCGAGAACTGCGGCAAGGAGATGACCATCAAGCGCGGGAAATGGGGCACGTTTCTGGCGTGCACGGGGTATCCGGACTGCAAGACGACGCGACGCGTGGTGCAAGGCACGCGGAGGGCGCACCAGCCCGATCAGCCACTGGGGGAAAACTGCCCGGACTGCGGCCAGCCGCTGGTGCTGAAGCACGGACGATTCGGGGAATTTATCGGCTGCTCCGGCTATCCCAAGTGCAAATTCATCCGTTCGAAAACGCTGGGCATCAAGTGCCCGAAGTGCGGG
>DATEQM010000047.1:0-6789 GCA_035272605.1 Candidatus Acidiferrales bacterium
CTCGGTCCTTGGGGAATCGAGGAATATCTGGAAACCAAACAGGTGTTCGTCAACCTGGACGAAGCGCCGATCGGATGGTACTGATGGGCGCGATTCAGCTTCGCACCGCCATTCCCGGCCCGGCCTCGAAAGAGTTGTGGCGCCGCCGCAGAGAAGCCGTCCCGGCGGGTATTTACCATGCCGCTCCCGTTTTCATCGCGCGCTCGGAAGGCGCTCTGGTGGAAGACGTGGACGGGAACCGCATGATCGATTTTGCGGGCGGCATCAGCTGTTTGAACGCGGGCCACCGCGCGCCGCGCGTGCTCGCCGCGGTCCACGCCGTGCTCGAAATCGTGGACGAGGAGAAACTCCCGGCTTGTGCCGACGAGTTGGGGGAACGGTTCCGTTCGCGGGCCTTCTACTGGCAGTCCCGCTGGCCGGAAATCGGCGACGTGCGCGGCGTTGGCGCCATGCAGGCCATCGAATTCGTGCGCGACCCCGGCTCACAGGAGCCGGCAAAGGCCCTCGCGGAAGAAGTCGCGCGGCTCTGCCACGAGCGCGGCCTGCTCGTGCTGACCGCGGGCACCTATGGGAATGTAATTCGCCTGCTCGTGCCGCTGAATATCTTGCGACCACAGTTTGAGGAGGGCCTCGAGGTGCTGGAAGCCGCGATCGTGACCGCCTTCGAACAGCAGCCTCAGTCTGCCCCTGGTGTTTGACGAGGGCCATGATGCATCGGCCGGTTTCGCGCCTGTTGCATCCCGACGCTTATTGTCGGGAGTCCGGCCACGGCGCTGCCGGGGCCTCGCCCACTCCTTAGGCCCCTCCTGGGTGTAAACTGGATCTTCTGCAGAGGGAAACATGGCCACTCCAGCTACCACCGAAACAAAACTCTACGACTGTCCCATTTGCATTGGGGGAGACTGGCGCCCGTCGGCGGGTCGCCGGGAGACGCTGCTCAATCCCGCCACGGCCGAGCCCGTCACCACCGTGCCGTACTGCACCCCGGAAGAAGTCCGCGCGGCCGTGGATGCGGCGCAAGCCGCGTTCGACACGTGGCGCCAAGTGCCCGTTGTGGAACGCGCGCACGTCTTCTTCCGTTACCGCGAACTGCTCCTGAAGCATTCCGAGGAGATCGCCAGGCTCACCACCCTCGAACACGGGAAAACGCTCGAGGAATCGCGCGCCTCGCTGGGCCGCGGCATCGAAGCCGTGGAATTTGCCACCAGCGTCCCGACCCTGCTGATGGGCGATACCGTGGGCGACATCTCTCGCGGCGTGGATACGGTGACCGTGCGCCAGCCGCTGGGCGTCTGCGTTGGCATCCCCCCGTTCAATTTTCCCTCCATGGTGCCGCTGTGGATGTATCCCCTGGCCATCGCCTGCGGCAATACGTTTGTGATGAAGCCGTCGGAGCGCGTGCCACGGACGGTGGTCCGCCTGATCGAGCTGCTCTACGAGGCGGGACTGCCGAAAGGCGTTTGCAACGTCGTGCACGGTACCAAGGACGTGGTGGAAGCGCTGCTCGACGATCCCCGAGTGAAGGCCGTGTCCTTCGTCGGATCGAGTCCCGTGGCGCGCTCCATTTACGAAACGGCGGGCCGCAAGGGCAAACGTGTCCAGGCCATGGGTGGCGCGAAAAATCACCTGGTGATCATGCCGGGGTGCGACCTGCCGGCCGCTGTGAAGGCTATCCTCGGCGCGGCCTATGGTTGCACCGGCCAGCGCTGCCTGGCCACGAGCGTGGTCATAGCTGTGGGCGGTGTGGCGGACCCGCTCGTGGAGGAATTGAAAAAGGCCGCGGGTCAGATTTCCGTCGGCTCCGGCGACAACCCAAAGACAGGTATGGGGCCGGTGGTGAACGCCGCGGCAAAACAGCGCATCGAGAACTACATTCAATCGGGCCAGCAGGAGGGCGCGCGGCTGGTGGCCGACGGGCGCGCCGTGCGCACCCACGACGGCACGCATGGCTTCTACGTCGGGCCAACGATTTTCGACCACGCGAGGCCGGAAATGCGCATCGCCCGCGAGGAGATTTTCGGCCCGGTTCTCGCCGTTATTCGTGCGAAGGACCTGGACGACGCCATCGGCGTCGTGAACGGCTCCGAGTTCGGCAATGCCACGTCCATCTTCACCGGCTCCGGCGCCGAGGGCAGGGAATTTGCCGCGCGGGCGCAGGCGGGCATGGTCGGTGTAAACGTCGGCGTGCCCGCGCCTTCGGCCTTCTTCCCGTTCGCCGGCTGGAAGGGGTCTTTTTTTGGAGATCTGCACGCCCTGGGCCGCGACGCCGTGAGGTTCTACACGGAAACCAAAGTGGTCACTTCCCGCTGGCCGACCCCCGCCCGCGAACACAAAATCAGTTTTTAGCGGAATCACTCGGCCGCAGTTGCAGGGATTCCGCCTGGCACACTCCCCAATGCGTCGCTTGGGCTGCGCACCCGCCTCCGCTAGAATGATTTCTTGACCTTCTGATGAGTGAATCACCGATGCTGACCGGCAGTGAGGCCACGGCAGCGCCCCCACAGGCTGTCCCCGCCGCCTCCCCGCCGCCTTTGCGTCCTTTGGGCGCCTTCCGCGCGCTTCGCCATCGCAATTTCCGGCTCTTCTTTGCCGGCCAGCTCATCTCGCTGATCGGCACTTGGATGCAATCCCTGGCGCTGTCCTGGCTGGTCTATCGTATGACGGGCTCGGCCGTGCTTCTCGGCGTGGTCGGATTTGTCTCCCAGATCCCGGTTTTCTTTCTCGCCACGGTAGGCGGACTCGTGGCGGACCGCTATCCGAAACGCGAGATCGTGGTTGCCAGTCAGACGGCGGCTATGTTGCTGGCATTCCTCCTGGCATGGCTGACGCTCAGCAATCGCGTTCAGGTGTGGCAAATCATCCTGCTCTCGGCATTTCTGGGCGTGGTCAACGCGTTCGACATCCCCGCGCGCCAGGCGTTTTTCGTGGAGATCGTAGGAAAGGAAGATTTGCAGAGCGCCATCGGCCTGAATTCCTCTATCTTCAACGGAGCGCGCATCATCGGGCCTGCCATCGCGGGAATCGTTGTGGCCACCATCGGCGAAGGCTGGTGCTTTTTCGCTAACGGGGCAAGTTTTCTCGCGGTGATCGTGAGCCTGCTGATGATGCGCGTGGCCGAGCGCAAAATCCTGTCGGGCAGCCGCGAGGCCTTGCAAGAAGCCCTCGAGGGCTTTCGCTACGCGCTCGGCTCTCCCACGACTTCCGCGCTGCTGCTTCTCGTCGGCCTGGTGAGCATCGTCGGCGTGCCCTATACGGTGTTGATGCCGATCTTCGCGGACCGCGTGCTCCACGGCGGCGCACGCGCTCTCGGATTGTTGATGGGCGCGACGGGCGTGGGCGCAGTGATGGGTGCGCTCACGCTGGCCACGCGCCGCGATTCCACCGGGTTGGGGCCACTGGCCGCCGTGGCGGCGGGCGGCTTTGGCGTAAGTCTGGTCCTGTTTTCGTTTTCCCGCTGGTTCGCGCTCTCGTTGCTGCTCCTGATGCCCGTGGGCTACTTCGTCATGCTCCAGATGGCGGCGACAAACACCCTTCTACAAGTCATGTCTCCCGACCATCTTCGCGGCCGCGTGGTGGCGCTCTATTCCATGATGTTTATGGGGATGATGCCGTTGGGCTCGCTGGGTGCAGGGTTTACGGCCGGGCGCTTCGGCGCGCCGCTCACGGTGGCCGTGGGGGGCGCCGCGTGCGTCATTGGGGCAGCCGTCTTCGCCCGCCGCCTGCCTCTCATCCGCGCTGAAGTGCTGGAAAATCTACGGCTGTCGGACGCGGCCGCGGCGCAAGGAACGCCCGCCCGCTAGCGCCCTGGCGGGTGGAGTGGCAGGAAAAGCCTCAGAAGGTGAGTCGCGCCCCGATCTGCGCTGCGAACGGAATTCCCACCGTGGTTCCCGGTCCGAAGAAGTCGCCCAGGGCTCCCGCAGGCACGCGCAGTTGATTGAGGCTGGTAATGGGTTTCGTCGTCATGCAAGTGGGGTCCAGGCAGAATGCAGTGGCGTTGGACAGGTTGTTCACAGGGATAGGCAGCGCGGAAATATCGGTCACGTAGTTTGCGCCGGGATTATTGCGATTGAAGAGGTTGAAGAATTCGATGAACGGACTCACCGTCCAGCGATCATGAATGCGAAAGGGCCTCATCACCCGCAGATCCACTTGGATGTACGGGGTGCCACGGAGCTGGTCGAGTGTCGTTTGCACGCCGTTGACGATGGCGCGATCGGTTGTGGTATCTCCGAAGCCGTTCACGTCCACCGGCGTGGTCAGCGTGATCGGCCGCGCGCTCTCAAGCTGCGAGAGAAGGCTCAGTTGGAAGCCTCCCGGGACTTGAAAGACTCCCGCGATCACCGCGCGACTGGTTACGTCTTCGCCCGAGGGACCGTAATCGCCGGCGCCGAAAGGTTTGAGCGGGTTGCAGACGCCATCCACGTAGTCAAACAGCTCGCCCAGCACGCAGCCCCAGGTGTTCGCCCGCGAGAGCGTATAATTGGCGATCAGGCTGAATCGCCGCGCGATGCTGCCCTGCAGATGGATCATCAGGCCGTTGTAGCTGGAGCGGTTATCGCTGCGGAAGACGGAAATATCCGGCACGTCCGCCATCTGATCCGCCGGATCCGCGGGGAAGAGTGGGGAAAAGAGCGTATATCCAGGGACGTAGTTATATCGCGCGTAGCTGTGATTGCCTTCTTCATGCACAAAATCCGCAGCCAAGACCCAGTTGGGATTGAAGGTGTGGGAAATGCCGGCGCTCACGTGCAGCGAGTAGGGCGTCTTGTAGTGCGGGTCAATCAGCGCTCCCAGGCCGCCGGAGCTGGCACCGGGGAGGCAGCCAGGATCGCCCGCTGCGAGGCAGACCCCCGGCGCAGTGTTCACCGCCTGAAACGCGGTCACCCAGCCGTTCTGGGCGAGATCATTGTAGTAAAGCCCGAAGCCGGCGCGAATCACCGTGCTGGCGGACTTATCGAGACCGTAGGCCACTCCGATGCGCGGGGCCACGGCGCCGCGGTAATCATGCGCCACGCCATTCCCGAGCGAGAGGCTGGCGAGCGGAACCTGGAGGGCCTTCAGCGTGAGCAGCGCAGGATTCTGTGCCTGGCTGCGATCGGATGCGTTGAACAGGCCGAACGTGGTGTCGTAGCGAAGCCCGTAATTGATCGTCAGGCGCGGCGTTACCCGCCACGTGTCCATCCCGTAGAAGCCCAGCCGCTGCACGTTCTGCGAAAAGCTGCCATTGCCGGCGGGTGTGGAGGTGCAGGTAGTGCCCGACAAGGCCGCCGGCGTGCACGCTAGGTCCGCGGAAAACTGTGCCGGGTTGGCCAGATAGAAGGTCGGATCCATTGTAAAAGTGGTGTAACTCTCCGCTGTGCCCGGCAGGGCCCCGCTCAAGACCGGCTCGTGAATAAAATCGATTCCGAACCGGAGAGCGTGATGGCCCATGCTGTGGCTGACGTCGTAGCGAAACTGGTATTTCTCCTGATTGCGGAGAACGGGGAACGCGGTGATGGGGCTGACGAATTGTTGGTCGCCGAATGTCTCGAAGCCGGAAATTGTGAGCGAGGTGGAAGTAAAGGGAAAGGCCAGCGCGAATCCCAGGTCGGAGTTACGTGTCTGCGTGAGATGCAGGTAGCTGGCGGCAAACGTGAATGATCCAAGCCAGTCAGGAGTAAACGTAAACTGCTGTCCCAGAACGAGATTCCAGTAATTCAAATAGGAAGTCGCCCCTGTGGAGGGCAGCGCAGCCTGCTGCACCAGGCTGTTCGTGGTGGTGTAATTGTCGGCTGAAAAGCGAAGGTACCAAAGGGAACGAGACGATTGCGCCCAGTCCAGGCGGCCGGTTCCCAGATTGTCCCGGAAATCCACAGGGATGTTGTCCGGGACGTTGATAGAAGTGACGCCGGGAATCAGGCCCATGGAGGCCAGCGAGGCCAGCGCATTGAACTGCGCCAGGCTGGCCGGGCTGTACGCGATGCTGGCATTCTCGCGCACGAATTCGTAGGAACTGAAAAACCACAGTTTGTCTTTGACAATCGGGCCGCCCAGTGTGCCGATATAGTTCTGCCGCGAAAACGGCTGTTTCGGCAGGGGTGCGGGATCCTCGATGGGGAAACGCGCGTTCAGGTCCGCGGCACGCTCGTAGAAGGCTGCGCCGCCGTGCCACTCGTCGGTGCCGCGCTTGGTGGCAATCACCACGGCGCCGCCCACTGTGCGGCCCACGTCCGCATTTTCCTGCGAACTCTGGAAGGCGAACTCCTGTAACGCATCGGGGGAGATATTTTGCAGGAACCCTCCGATGTAGTCGTCCGTGTCGTCGCCACCGTCCACGGAGAGCACGTTGTTGAGCCCTGAGCTGCCCCCCACGGAAACGGCGGTGATGCGCGCTTTGGTGGGATCGGAGGGCTCCACCGGCTCTGTGCCGGGAACTAGATAGGCAATATTGGCGAAGCTGCGCATGGGCAGCGGCAGGGTTTCCAGGTCATGGCTGGTGACCGCGCCTTCGTGCACCGCCGTTGTCACGTCCACGGGCTGTGTGGCAATGGAAACGGCCTGGCCTTGGACCGTGACGGCCTGCTGCAGTTGCGCGGGCTTCAGGGTCACGGCAATATCGCGGACCGAGCTGACCACCACGGCAACTGTTGCCTGCGTCTCGGCAAATCCCGCGGCGCGAATGGTGATCGCGTAGGCGCCGGGTAACAGGTCTTCTATGCGGAATTCACCCGCGCTGTTACTGGTCACCGTGCGCCTCACCGAAGGTGACTCGACGGGATAAACCACTACTTTCGCTGCCGCGACGCGTTT
>DATEQM010000048.1:0-12681 GCA_035272605.1 Candidatus Acidiferrales bacterium
AAGCGGTCGGCATGTTCGATGATCATCACGGAGGCGTTGGGCACGTCCACGCCGACTTCAATGACCGTGGTGGAGACCAACACACTTAGATCTCCTTTGCGAAACTTTTCAATCACTGCTTCTTTTTCCTCGCTCTTCAGCCGGCCGTGGAGCAGGCCGACGCGCAGCTCCGGGAACACGCGGCGCGAGAGGCGCTCGTATTCCGCCACCGCGGCTTTGAGTTCCACCTTGGATTCTTCAATCACCGGGTAGACGACGTAGACCTGGCGGCCTTTATTCACTTCGCCGCGGGAGAATTCCCACACGCCGGGCAGACTGTCCTGGGAGGTGACGCGGGTTTCGACCGGACGCCGGCCCGGCGGCAGCTCGTCAATCACGGACTGCTCGAGATCGCCGTAGAGAGTCAGGGAGAGCGTGCGCGGGATGGGAGTGGCGGTCATGACGAGCACGTCGGGCATCGCGCCTTTTTCCATGAGCCGCTTGCGCTGCAGCACGCCGAAGCGATGCTGCTCGTCCACCACCACCAGGCCAAGGTCGCGGAACTGCGCGGCTTCTTCCAACAGGGCGTGGGTGCCGGCAACGAATTGGGTGGCGCCGGAGCGCAGCCCTTCCAGGACCTCGCGCTTTTCCGCGGGCTTCATTCCGCTGATCAGCAGGTCCACGCGGTAGCCGGCGGGGCCGAGCAAGCGGCGGGCCGTCAGGTGATGCTGCACCGCCAGGATTTCCGTGGGCGCCATCAGCGCCACTTGGCTTCCGTTTTCCATGACGATCACGGCGGCTTCGAAGGCCACGAGCGTTTTTCCGCTGCCCACGTCGCCCAGCAGCAGGCGGTTCATGGGTACGGGGCGTTCGAGATCCGCGGCGATTTCCGCCAGCACGCGCTTCTGCGCGCCGGTGGGCTTGAACGGTAGGATTTTCTTGACGGCTTCGCGGATACGCGGCAGGCGGACGGAAAACGCGTGGCCGGGCTCCTGCCGCGCCTCGCGGCGGCGCGCGGCCAGCCCCAGTTGGTAGTAGAACAGCTCCTCGAAGATTAGCCGGCGCTGCGCCGGAGAACGGAACGAATTCAGCTCTTCGAGATTCGCGGCCGGGGCGGGGAAGTGCGCCTCCTCGATGGCCGCCCGGCGCGAGGGAAATCCGTAGCGCCCGCGGATGGCCTCCGGCAGGGGATCGGGGAGCGAGGGCTCGAGCTGCGCCAGCGCCTGATGGAGGATGCGGCGCAGCATGCGTGAGCTGATGCCGCCCATGGCCTCGTAGACGGGGACGATGCGGCCGACTTCGGTGGAGTCTTCCGAGTCGCTGCCGAGCATCTCGTACTCCGGATTGATCATTTCAAGTTTGCCGGGACGATAGGCGTCGAAATCGGCCTTGCCGTGCAGCACGATGCCCTGCCCGGCCTTGAAGCGGCCTTCCAGATAATTGCCGTGAAAAAAGCGGCAGTAGAGCAAGCCGCTCGCGTCGCGCACGGTCAGGTAATAGACGGCGCCGCGTCCGCGACGGAATCCGCCCAGGCTTCCGTGGACCACTTCGGCCCGCAACGTGACCACGGCGCCGCCACGAATTTCGCGGATGGGCGTGAAGTGGATGCGGTCTTCGTAGCGGAAGGGGAGATAGCGGAGCAGGTCTTCGAGAGTGAGGATGCCGCGCTCGGCGAGCGCCTGGGCTCGCGCGGGACCCACGCCTTTGAGGTACATCACCTCCGTCGCGAGCGTGATGCTTCTGGGCTGCGTTGGCAGAGCGTCCTCCCCTGCGTTCGCCGCTAGCTTATACCATCCGCCACTGGCCCGAGATTGCGGCCGCACGTCGCACGGACTGCGTGGCGCGTGCCGCAAGGATGCAGTAGAGTCCCATACGCCGCAGCGACGGTCCCGAAGTTTCTGGACCGCCACGCAGGAGACGCCGCAACACCATGGCCGCGCCGCAGCCGAAAAAATCCATCTTCTCGGGGCTGGGAGAGTCGTTTCTCGCCGTCCTGCTGGGCAACATCGTTTACTTCGGCGTCGCACCCTACCTTCCGCGGGCGCTGCAGCACGAGCTGTTCCATCCCGATGCCGGATTGGCGCTGGATTTCCTTACCTGCGTGGCGATTTTCGGTTTGATCCGTCTGGTCCGCGCCAAATTGTAAAAGTACCTGTCCTGTGCGGCTGGGCTACTCCGCACGCAGTGCGTCCGTGGGCGAAATGGAGGCCGCGCGGGCGGCGGGAATAATGGCCGCGAAAAATGCGGCGATGGCCAGAGCGCTCGCGGCCACGGTCAGCGCGAGCGGGTCCCAACTCGAGACGCCGTAAAGCTGGGCGGAGAGCAGGCGGCCGGCGCCCACGGCCAGGGGCAGGCCCAAAATCAGGCCAATCAGAACGCGCTGGAAGGCCCCAGACAATACGAGTTGCACCACCTTAGCGCGGTTTGCACCGAGCGCCATGCGAATGCCGATTTCATTGGTGCGCTGCGCCACGGAATAGGCGGTGACGCCGTAGAGACCGATGGCGGCCAGCAGCAGAGCCACGATCCCGAACAGGCCGGCGAGGCTGGCCACCGCGCGCTCCTCGTCGAAGGTGAGTTCCACTTGCTGCTGCATGGTGCGGACGCTGAGGATGGTGAGGTTGGGATCCACTTCAGCCAGAGTCCGGGTGAGCAGCGGTTCGAGCGCGGCGGGATACAGATCGGTGAGCAGCATGATTCCGCCGATAAAGTGCGATTGCAGCTCGATGCGTTTCATCAGGTCATCTTTATAGTCGACATTCTGGGCCAGCGGCACGTAGAACATGGGACGCGCCGGCCGATGTAATCCCCAGCCGGCAAACTTCGCGTCGCGCACAATCCCGACGATGCGGAAGGTGGCGGAATATCGGGGCAGGTCCAGGCCGAAATGCTGGTCGAGCGGGTCTTCGCCGCTCTTGAAGAAGCGCTTCACGAAGGCCTGGTTCACGACGGCCACCGGAGCAGTGGTTTCGTCGTCCGCCGGGGTAAAGCCCCGCCCGCGCAACACGGTCACGCCGAAATTCTGAAGATAGTTGGCGCTCACGCGGTCCCAGGATGCTTCCGATTCCTCGTCCATCTTGGGAGCAGCATGTCCATCCACCAGAATCATTTCGCCCCAGTTGTTGGTGAGCGGGTTATAGAGCGCGAGGCCCGACCCGCGCACACCGGGCAGGCGATTGAGGTGCTCTTCCAGTTGACGGTACAGCGCCTCCAATTGGGGAAGCGTGTAGCTGGCCGAGGGCGTGTGCAGGGCCACCTCCACGCGCCCCGGCAACTGGTAACCGAAATCCTGATGCTCGAGCTTGTTCAGGCTTCGCCCGAGCATGGTGGCGCCGGCCACCAAAACAACTGACAGGGTGGCCTGCAGAATCAGCAGCCCTTTGCGGGCGAAAGAAGAATGATCCCGGGTGCCGCGGCCCGCTCCGCGCAGTGCTTCCGCCGGATCCGTGCGTGTGGCAACCCAGGCGGGAGCCGCGCCGAAGATGATCCCTGTGACCAGCGCCAGGCCGAAGGAGAACGCCAATACCACGAGCGATGGCGCGATGCTGATGGGAACGAAATGTGCGCTGTGGAACGCCAGGGCAATCAGCAGCCGCGCGGCTCCCATGGCCACCAGGAGTCCGGCGATGCCGCCGCCGATGGCGAGCAGGATGCTTTCGGTCAGAGCCTGGGCGATGATCTGCCGCCGCGTGGCGCCCACGGCCAGCCGCACGGCGGTTTGCCCGCGGCGGGAGACCGCGCGAGCCAGCAGCAGGTTGGCCACATTGGCGCACGCGATCAGCAGCACCAGGCCGCAAACCGAGAGCAGGGTCTGGAGGCTGCGTCCGTACTCTTCTTTCATCACGGCGACACCCGCGCCCGCGGGCACGACGTTCAGGACCTGCTTGGGCAGCATGCGCATGATATCGGGCATCCAGTTGGCGGGATATCCGGCATCGTGCTGCATCCATTGCCGCAGCGCGGTGGTGAGGCGCGGGGACATTCCCTCAATCGAAGCTCCCGGTCGCAACCGGCCAATCATCCGCAACCACGCGGGGACCGATTGATTCAGCAGCGCACCCTCACCTGCCAGCATGGGTTCCTCCTGCAGCGGGATCCAGATGTCCGGCGGGTCGCTCTTTAGCGTTTCGCCGAAGAACCCCGGGGGTGCGATACCGACGACAGTAAAAGGATGGCCCTCCACGACGAAGCTGGAACCAACCACCGAAGCGTCGCTTCCGTAGGTGGTCTGCCAGGCACGGTGGCTGAGCACGGCGACGGGAGGAGCGCCCGCACGGTCGTCGTCCTGGGTAAATACGCGACCGCCGAAAGCGCCTATTCCCAGCGTGTGGAAATAATTTCCGGTGACGTACTCGGAGCGCAGAGGGCGGGCAGCCGATTCCACGCCTTCTCGCCGGACACTCAGACGCTCACCACCGGCCTGGAACGCAGTTACCTCTTCGAATTCCGGCGTTTCGGTCTTCAGCCGCTCGTACAGGGGGAACGAAAGCATTCCCCAGCGGTCCTGAGGGCCGCCTTCCACGCAGCAATCGTCGCCTTCACCCACGCGGTAGAGCCTTCCGGGATCCGAAACCGGCAGCGAACGGTACATCACCGCGTGAATCAGGGTGAAGATCGCCGTGGTTCCCCCGATTCCCAAGGCCAGCGTAAGTATCGCCGCAGCGGTAAAAACGGGGGAGAGCCGGAACTGCCGCAGGGCGTAGCGAAAATTGCCGGGCAGATTCTGCATTCCACACCTCTTCATGTCTTACGCAGATCGGTCGCAGCGAGTTCCCAGATCCGGCAAAGTTACGGAAGCCGCCGCCGTCCGGCGGAGCTCCGTTTGCATCTGTTCTTTGGACGCGCCGGGGACTGGCCGGTCACGAAACGACACGCCCGACAGCTAAACTAGTTCCGACGTAAGCACTGTGCGGAGCCAAGGTCCGGCCTGATCAGGAGGATGGTGTTTGGAGGGAGGTCCGCTAAGTCTTCATAAACGAGGATGTTAGCGGGCGCGCGAGCGGCCCGGTGAATCTTCCGATTTTCCGGACCCGTGGGCTCCTCGGGCGGAACTATGGCGCCTCCAGCCGCGTCATTAATTCTGCTCACACTGGAGGGGGCAGCCGCGTCAGAATGTATTGGAGACGCACGTACCGCCCGGCGTCCCCGCAATGAGGGGCTGGCGGGACGGGGCGCTCCACAACGAAGGCTATGCTCCAACCGGATACGGCGTTGCCTTTCGAAGCAGAGGCGCGAGCACCGGCGGTCAAGACGCTCGAAGAGGGCGCCCTGGTGCGCTCTGCGCAGAAGGGGAATCGCGAGGCATTTGAAGAGCTGGTGGGGCGGTACGACCAGGACGTGCTGCGGCTGGCCCTGCAGATCACGCGGCGGCCGGAGGATGCCCACGATCTCTACCAGGAAGCCTTCCTGAAGGTGTACCGGAATCTGGACCGGTTCCGGTTCGAATCCAGCTTCTACACTTGGCTCTACCGCGTGGTCACCAACGTGTGTCTGGACCACCTGCGGCGGCGCTCGAGCCGGCCCGAGGATCAGGCTCCCGAGGCGGCCAGCGCCGCGTCAACGGCCGGCGAGGATTTTTTCGATCGCCAGGCGCATCCCGCGCCGCAGAGCAATCCGGAACGCGCGCTGATGGGGAAAGAACTGGGCCAACGCATCGCGCTGGCCATGGAGCGGCTTTCCGCGCGCGAACGGATGGTGTTCGAGCTGAAACATTTTCACGGGCTGCGCCTGCGCGTGATCGGCGAAATGCTGGGCACCACGGAAGAGACGGTGAAGAACTCGCTGTTTCGCGCCACCCGCAAATTGCGCATGCATCTCGAGGCCTACCGGTGAGCGGCGCGCGCGACACTTCGCCTCTCGCTCCCTGCGCGGAATTCGAGCGCCGGCTGGCGCTCTATGCGTGGGAAGAGCTGGAATCTTCCGAACGCGTAACCGTCGAGCGTCACGTGGCCGGCTGCCCCGGCTGCGCCGCGGCCCTGGGGCGCGAGCGGACGCTCGTGGAACAGTTGAGTTCGCTCACGCCGGAACAGCCTTCAGATCTCCTGGTGGCGCAATGCCGCCGCACACTGGCCGGCAACCTGGATCGAGCGGAGTCTTCCGCGCGCTGGTGGAAGCGCTTGCAGGCCGCGTTACGTCCGGTGTCCTGGCTCACGGCGCGTCCCGGGTGGACCGTGGCGGCGCTGGTGCTCGCGGGATTCCTGGCGGGACGACTCGTGTCGCGCAGCGCAGAGCCCGTGGCTGGGGTCGAGGAGCATGCCACCGAAGCGGTCGCGCTATCTCCCTACGAGAATTCCTCGGTCACCGGAATCCAGCGGCTGCCGGATGGCGGGGTCGCGGTACGAATGCGGACCGAGCAGCCGGTGGTGGTGGAGGGCATGTTGAACGACGGGCCGATCCGCCGGGCGCTGCTCTCTGCGCTTCAGGCTTCTGATACGCCCGACCCGGACGCCCGCCTCGAATCGGTGGACCTGCTCCGCACTAGCCGCGGCGACGCGGCCGTGCGTCGTGCGCTCTGCCAGGCCGTGCTGCAGGACCGAAATCCCAGCGTGCGGCTGAAGGCCGTGGAAGCGCTGCGCGGCCTGGAGCAGGAGCCCGACGTTCGCCAGACGCTGCTCCAGGCGCTCCAGCGCGACGTGAATCCCGGCGTGCGGGTGGAAGCGATTGGCGCGCTGCGCTCGTTCCTGGACTCCTCGCCCGGCGACGAGTGGGCGCGGGATGGAAGCGTGGTGCGCATCCTGCGCGACCGCCAGCGTAAAGATCCCAATGAGTTCGTGCGGCTCCAGAGCGACGCGGCCATCCGCCAGATCTCTGCGCGCGACATGCAGTGAGCCGGCCCCCCGGAAGGAGAACAGCAGCGGAGTGAGACAGCCCGCAGAAATCCGCCCACCCCGCCCTCCTGCAGGGCCGCACCGCGGGAGTTTACGCGCCATCGGCCTGGCCGCGTTCGCGCTCTCGGTCAGCGGCCTGCCCGCCCTGGCCGCGCATTCTCACTCCGCCGCGGCGAATGGGGGCGGGGATTCGGGCGCGCGCCGCGTGGTGAACGAGCAGAACGGCAGGGTGGCCATCCACAACGGCGACCGCGTGCGCGTGAGCCTGGAAGTGGGCGACGTGCACGTCCGCACACAGGCCAGCGGATCGGTGCAGTACCGTCTGCGCGTGGAAACACCGGAAGGCGCAAAGGGAAGAGAGCCCTCCGCCCCTCCTTTCCATCTGACGGCGCGCAGCGGTGCGGAGGGCGCGGTGATCACCGGCCGAGCCGAGCGAGGCCGGTCCTCCCAACGCTTTTGGGTGAGTCTCGAGCTCGACGTTCCCCGCGGAACACCGCTGGAAGTTTCCACGCAGGGCGGCAGCATAGACGTCGGGGACGTTGACGGCCGTCTGGTGTGCGACACCGCGGGAGGAAAAATCCGCGTGGGCAGGGTAGGCGCCTCGGCGCGCCTGCAGACCGCGGGGGGAGACATCGTGGTGCAGGACGTCAACGGCGATCTGACCGCCACAACGGGTGGCGGCCACATCATGGCCGGGGCCATTCACGGCAGCGCCACCCTGCACAGCGGCGGCGGCCATATTCGCGTGGCGCGCGTGGACGGCGAGGCGCGCCTGGATACGGGCGGCGGCAATATCTTTCTGGACCGCGCCGGAGCACGTCTGGTGGCTACGACGGGCGGCGGGCGCATCATGGTCGGCGAAGCCTCGGGTGAGCTTCAGGCGCGAAACGGCGGCGGGGGCATTCGCGTGTGGCGCGTGGCCGGGCCGGCGCACATCCAGACCGGTGCCGGCTCAATTTTTCTGGCTGGCGTGACCAGTCCGGTGAGCGCCACAACCGCCGCAGGCGGAATTACCGCGCTGTTTGGGCCGGCCGCAGCGCCTGCGCTGGCGCAGACGCCCCGCGCGTTGGAGACGCCCCGGCCGGACGAAGCTCCCCGCGCGGTTCGCGGCGGCACGTACGGTGAATTGGAGTGCAAGGGGGGCGACATCGTGGTTTTTCTGCCGAAAGACGTGCATCTTACTCTCGATGCCGCGATCCAAGGGGGCGACAATTACCGGATTCTGGTGGATCCCTCGCTGATGCTCAGCTTGAAGACCAACGATTTGCTGAGCGGGAAAGCATTCCGGGCGGAGGGAGTGATGGGTGGCGGCGGCCCGCTGTTGCGATTGCGCGCCAATTCCGGAAACATCCTGCTGCGCCCCGCGGATGCGCCGGAGGCCATGGTCCCGCGCATTCTCCCGGCGACACCCGTGATCGCCCCCATCCGGCCGGTGCCTCCGGCTCAGCCGGCCGAGCAGAGTATGGAAGCCTCCGTCGCCAGCCTGGAGATCTCCCTTGCGGAGATGCAGAACCAACTCGAACTCCGCCAGGACAAACTGGAATCCTACGCTTCTGCGCAGGAATTGCAGGCCCGGTATCTGGCCCGGCACGCGGCCGAACTCCAGCGCCGCGCGGCAATGGACTGGGCAGTCGCGGCGGTCCCTCCCATCCCATCCAATATTGAATACGACTGGAGCAGCGAGCAACTCTCCGAGATGGAAGGCCTGCGCGAGAAAGTCGCGGCCTGGCTGACCGACCGAGTGATCATCTCCGCAGCGCAATTGCGCCCGCAACTGACCCGCCGCGTGGATCCGGTCTATCCTCAGAAGGCTCGCGAGGCGGGGTTGGAAGGCGCGGTGCGCCTCCGCGTGGCCATCTCGCGCGATGGTTCCATCGAAGACGTAACCGCGCTCTCCGGCCATCCCCTGCTCGTGGCGGCGGCGGCGGATGCCGTGCGGCAGTGGCGCTACCGGCCCACCGTTCTCAATGGACGGCCGGTGCCCGTTTTGACCGTTCTCACGGTCACGTTCCATCGCCCATAGGGCTTTGCGAGGCGCGGCGAAGCGCGCGGCAGGTTTTCCGGCGGTCGGGTGCAAGGAGGAGGCAGGCATGAGAGCTGCGACATTCTCCCAGGGTAAAGTGTTCGCATGGGTGCTGCCCGCGGCGCTCCTGCTCTCCGTGAGCACCGCACAGCCCGCCAGGGCCCAGGGCCCCGCGGTCGAGCAATTCGAGCGCACCGTGCCTCTCGCCTCCGGCGGCACGTTCTCGCTTTCCAATGTGAACGGCTCGATTGAAATCGAGGGCTGGGACCGCGATGAGGTGGAAATCTCCGCCAGAAAATTCACCACCGGCACGGCCGAGAATCTCCGACAGGTCGGCATCGAGGTGAGCCTTTCCTCCGGGAGCGTTGCGGTGGCTACGCACTACCCAGAGGGGAGCGGCGTGGAGGTGAATGTCGAGTTCCGCGTCCGGGTTCCGGCGAGAGTACACCTGGCGGCTGTGGGGACGGTGAATGGCTCGGTGACCGTTCACGACGTTTCCGGCGACGGCAGCCTCGCTGCGGTGAACGGCAACGTGCTGCTGGAGCGCGGCGCGGGAACCTTCTCTGCCCGGGCCACCAATGGCAACGTCTCCCTCGAACTTCTCAGCCTGGATGGGGGACTGGCGTCGCCCGCAGATTCCGCCCGGGCCGCTCAGCGAGCCGGGATCACCGCGCAGACCATCAACGGCTCCGTGGTGGTCGCGCTGCCCGCCGATGCCGGGGCGGAGCTGGAAGCGCGCACGCAGAACGGGGATTTCTCGAGCGATCTTCCCCTTCTGGCGCACACCTCCGCGGCGGGCCGCGCTATCCGCGGTCGCGTGGGCAGCGGCGGCCCGCCTCTGTACGTCCGCACGGTGAACGGCTCCATCCGCTTACGGATTTCCCGGCCCCTCGTCTAAACCGGCAGCCGGGAACAATTCTCACGGAGGGAAATATGATCAGCAGAATCGCGGCACGGATCGGCGGGGGAATGCTGGCTGGCGTTTTCGCGCTGGCCGGCTCCGGTGCTGCGGCGCCGCAGGGCCCGCCCGTGAGGCTCGAGGGAGCGCAGCAAGATTGCGAACGCGCCGCTGAACGGTTGGACGAAGCCCGCGTCCGCCTGCAGGAAGCCCGCGCGGCGCTCGAGGCGCGCGCGAGTGTGGTGCCTGCGATTGCGGCGCAGGCGAGCCAGGGCACTCTCGCTCGAATGGAGAGCGCGTCGGCCGCGGTCCAGGCCGCGGCAAACCAGAGCAACGTCGAGATCTACGAGAGCGATGCAGGGCCGGGATGGCTGGGCATCCGCATGGAGGAAGTCAGCTCCGAGCGAGCGAAGGAGTTGAAGCTTCCGGCCGAGCGCGGTGCTCTGGTCACCTATGTGGCCGAAGATTCACCCGCGGCAAAAGCCGGGCTCAAAGTAAACGACGTCATCACCGAATTCGACGGGCAGCGCGTGGAAGGCACGATGGCGCTCGTGCGCCTGGTTCATGAAGTGCCTGCGGGCCGCAGCGTCTCTCTGACCATCTGGCGCGATGGCCACACCCAGTCGCTGACCGTGGAAATCGCATCGCGGCGCGCCGGGCATCCCGGCGAAAGGGATCACGACTATTTCTATGCCATCACTCCTCGCCCTGACATGAATATCGAGATCCCGCCCATCCCGCCCATTCCCCCCATCCCCGCCATTGAATTCGGGCCCTTCGATGGCTTCCGGACGTTTGGCGGGCCGGTTCTGGGGATTGACGCGGAAGACCTCTCCGGGCAGCTCGGCAGTTATTTCGGCGCTCCCGATGGACAGGGAATCCTGGTGCGCGAACTGATGCCGGGCACTCCTGCGGAGAAGGCCGGCCTGAAGGCGGGCGACGTGATTCTTCGTGTGGATGGCAAGCGCGTGAAGAATTCCGAGGAACTCCGCTCCGCGCTGCGCGAGAAATCAGCGAAGGCCGGCGAGGAGGCAGACTCGGACAAAACCCCCGTTCCGGCCGTTGATCTCACCATTCTCCGCGCGGGGAAGGAGACGACGGTGCGCGTCGAACTACAGTCTCCTGCCCGGAGGATGCGGCCCGTCCGCCGCGTCGCGGTCTAAGCGGTAGAGCGCAGCCCAAAGCGGCGGGGGCCCCGCGTTTTCGCCGCTCCTCTTGCTATTTCGCAGGCAGGCGGACGATCACGGCCTTTGCCGAGGGCACTTCTAGTCGCATCAGCCGGCCATTGTCGCAATAGAGTTCGATTTCCAGGTCGGTGCTGCTCACGCGCAGCACGTCGAGTTTTTGCCCGTCCACCATCTGCTGCCCTCCGTATTCAACGCGGATGGTGCCCGGCGTCAGGTCCTGGGGGATGAGCACATTGTAGGTCTTCGGCTCTTTGTGCTCCCAATCGTAGATTCGCGCCAGGACGGCGTAGTGGTGGTACATGTTGTTGTCCAGGATGATCACGGGCGGGGATTGGAAGTTGAAATCCTGTGAATAGGGCGCGGCGCCTTCCATCTTCAATTCCATTTTCGCCACTGTCCCGTCGAACACGATGGTGGCAGACGCTTTTCGCGGGCTGGAGGCCGTCCAGTCATAGCGCAACGGCGCGCCGTCGGGCGTGAGTTCGAGTTTTCCGGTAACCTTCGCCTTCGCGCCGTTTTCTCCGGCCACCTCGGCGGTGCCCCTGGCGATCCATTCGCCGGCAATCTGGTGGATCTCGAATTCCTCGGTGCCCGCGGGATGCCCATCCACCTGAATTTGGAATGTGCCGCGGTCTTCGACAAACACGGAGGGCGCGGCGGCCTCTTTTTTGTCTTTTCCTTTTTGAGGTCCGTGGCCGGACGTCTCGGCCGCCCCGGCGGCCGCTGGAAATGTCGCGGCCATCGCCCAGGCCAGCGCGAGCGCCGCCGCCGTGAAACCTTTCCTATTTTCTCGGTTCATCGTCCCACCCGTTCCAGGCACGCGAGTTCCAGAATGCGCGCGATCACTTCTCGCGGCTCGCCGCCGCTCTCCACACGCGCGTCGGCCGAGCGGTAGCTCGGCAGGCGTTGCTCGTAGAGCTGTCGCAAGCTCGACTCATCGCGGAAGAGCGGCCGGTGCGTCATGGTGGCGCAGCGCCGGATCAATTCTTCGATGGGGCAATCCAGCCACACCACCACGGCCGCGGCGCCCCGCAGCAATTCCTGATTTTGGGGTTGCGCAAACGTTCCACCACCCAGCGCCACTACCGCGGCTCCCCCCGCCTCCGCGAGCTCTCCGAGGATGCGCCCCAGCGTCTCGTGTTCCAAGGCGCGGAAGGGAGCCTCCCCGTGGCGCTCGAAGAATTCGCGAATGGGGATGCCTGCGGCCTGCTCGATGCGCTCGTCGAGGTCCACAAAGCGGCACCCGGTCTGCGCGGCCAGCAGCCGGCCGACGGTGGACTTCCCGCTGCCCATGAATCCGGCCAGACAAACCAAAGCGTCGTGCCGGCCCCGCGCGGTATTCTGTTCCGGCAATGTCACGTGTGAGAAGCGGGAGGCTGGTTGCCGATTCCGAATCCCGAACGAACGGGATCGGGACTCGGGATCAGTCCCGCTTGCGAATGCGGATTTTACCACTGAATGAGGTCAGCTCCACGCGGGCCAGTCCGGTCCCCATGGTTCCCACGAAGCTGCTGCTCTCTTTCCGCCCGCCCAAGAAGCTGAACGCGTGGTTTTCCGGCTTCAAACTCACCTGGTTTTCCAGGTTTCCCTTTCGGGAGTGCACGCTCAACTTCACGGAGTCTCGATCGGAAAGCAGCAGTTCGATTGGCCCCGATGCGGTGGTCAGCCTGTAATTGCCGTTCGGAGAGAACGGCCCGTCGTAGAAGAGCTCGCCGGAAAAGGTTTGCGCGCGGAGGGACCGGGTGGTGGGCTGGACGAACCGCGCCC
>DATEQM010000049.1:0-17537 GCA_035272605.1 Candidatus Acidiferrales bacterium
TGGCGCGCGGCGATTAAGCCCCGCGGGATTTTCCCCTCCCGGAAACTCCCCCAGCCGTCCGGGGACGCTCCATCGCGAGCGCCACGCCGTCCTTCGCCGTGTCTAATCTCCCTCTGGCCTTGCCGCCCCTGGCGCCGCCGGGGCCGCGGGCGTGGTTGACGCTGCGACATCTCTCAGTTTCGCGATGGGAATCTCCAGGCTTCCCATGTGCCCGTCCGCTGCATCCAGCAGGACAATGCGGAAGCTCACCGCCGCGGGATCGAGCGGCATGCTCGCCGTCAGCCTCATTCCCTTGGCCATCACTTCCTGATACTTGTCGTCCTTCAGCCGGAACGTGAGCGTTTTTGTCTCTTCTTTCACCAAGAGGCCGTCCGGGCCCTTCTGCCCCAGCGTGAGGATCATGTCCGTGTCATGGGTCCCCGCGGTATCGGTAAAACGCAGTCCCGCGGAATCCGCCAGAATCGCGAACCGGATCCACGGCTTCCCATCCGCGTTGATCCGGACGGCCTGAAAAGTGAGGCTGATCTGTGTGGCGTCGAACACGCTCCACTGCGCCTCAGCCAGCAGTTGCTGCCGCTGCGTGGGATCCAGGTGCGCGTCCGGAATCGCGAAGTAGCCGTTGCGGAAGCGCAGATGGACTCCCGAACGCCGCGTTTCCACTTTGATCTTCCGGAACTTACTGTCCCACTCGTTGTGCGACGGCGTGTAGGCCAGCGTGTACACCAATCGTGCGTCGTTCATCGCCGAGCGCAGCGCCGCGCTCAGGTCGTTGGTGTCGTGATAGGCCACCCCGCCCGTGCGCGCCGCAATGTTCTCCATCGTTTCCACCCCCGAGCGGTTCGGCGTTATCGTTGCCGCGCGCGTCGAAGGGACGCGCGACGAGCTGGGGTTGACGTAAGGTGTCGTGATCGCGGTTAGGTTCGACGTCAGACGATGCGCGTCCACCGGATAGACGGCAACATTCGCATCATTCAGCGCCCGTCCCGCGCGGTCCACCTCCTCCAGGAACATCCTGCTGTCTAGTCCTGTGGCCCGCACCATACTCTGATCCATGTCGTACCCAATCATTAACGGAAATCCGCTGGACACCCACAGCAGGTTTTTTCTTCCCGGCAACGAGGCTACGTGTGCGGCAATGGCCTCCAGCGCGTCCGTCGTCCGCAATATCCGGTCCGTGGTCTGGTATTGGACGAACGACGTGTCGGCCGCCGCGAGGAAGGCGTCGAGATCCGCGTCTCCGCTGGTATCCCCCGGCGGGCCCGTGCCGGGATCATTGTCGGGAACCAGGCGGCCGCTCCGCGCCTGGGCCTTCGCCACTGCCCGGAGCAGCGCGTCGGGATCGCTCGTGAAGTCGTGCAGCACGCGCAACTCGTTCCCCAGCGCATACAGGGCGATGCGGTCTTCCGGCCGCATCTGTTTCAGAAAACGCACGATCTGATTGCGGGCGTTGGCCTGGTCCACCTGAGCGGTGTTCACCTGGTCGAACAGGATCACCGTCAGATTTACCGGAGTGCCGCCCTTCCGCGAGGAGACGTTCGACCACGTGTCCGGGGGAAGCGTGGGCGCGCTTCCCGCCCGCACCTCCGACGAATCCTTCGAAAAAAACGAGATCTTCTGTTCCTGGCCGTTATCGAATAGTCGAAAATCTTCCTGCGTCAGGTCCCCAATGGGGTTTCCATGACCGTCGTGCGCCACCACGCTCACCTGCACCAGCCGCGTGGTGACCCGGACAGTAGCGCCCCGTGCGGGCGCGGCATTTGCCGGTTCGGCAGGTTTCCCGGCCGCCTGGGGCGTCGCATTCTGGCCTCCGCCTGCAGCGGGATTACCCTGCGGTGCGGGGCGCGAGGCGCCTGGCTGCGCCGCCACCACCAACGCCGCCGCAGCCGCCAAGAGTGCACATTGGAGGGTCCATTTGTTCAACATGAATGCACGTTCCTGGGTGCGCACAGAGCCTAGCGCGAATCTCCGCCCTCCGCCATCAAAAATCGCCTCAGTCGACCCGGGTCCTGGTGGCGCAGGCTTTCAGCCTGCGCTCTTTTCCGCTACCCGGCTCGCCCCCTATCTGAAAAGTCTCAAAATTCCCCCAGCCGGCATTGCCTGCCCGCGCTCTCCCGCGTAACATGCCCGCGATGCGCTTCGACTGCCTCCCGCCGCAGCAAGTTCCCCACCTCAGTCGCCTCACCCGCGCTTTTCTCACTGATTTCAGCAAGGTCAGCGCGTATTTCGAGCATACACCCACCCTCGAAGGCGTGCGCACCGCCGCCTCCCTCGCAAAAAGCTCCGGCGCGCAGCGATCCGAACTCGTCTCCGCTCTCCGCGCCGTCAATCAGGGTCTGGGCGGGGATTCCAGCGTGGCTCGCCATCTCGATCTTCTGGCCGCGGGCGCCGTCGCCGTTGTGGCCGGCCAGCAGACCGGGCTTTTCACCGGCCCAGCCTACACGCTCTATAAGGCCCTCACCGCCATTCGCCTCGCGCAGGAGCTCACCGCGCAGGGCGTTCAGGCCGTGCCGGTATTCTGGCTGGCGAGCGAAGACCACGACCTCGCTGAAGTGGACCATTGCGACTGGCTGGGCCGCGCCGGCCTGGAGCGCATCGAGCTCCCGCACGACGAAGCCGATGAGGGACGCCCCGTGGGGGAAATCGCCCTCGGTCCCGGCGTGGATTCTGCCCTGGCTGCCGCTCTGGCCGCCCTGGACGGTCCCGGCGCCGACGCCATCGCCTCCGCTCTCCGCGCCTCCTACGCGCCTGCGGAATCCTACTCCTCGGCCTTCGGAAAGCTTCTGGCCCGTCTGTTCGCCGGCCGCGGATTGATTCTGCTCGACCCGCACCACCCCGCGGTGGCCTCGCTCGCCACGCCGCTCGTCGTCAGCGCATTGCGCCTGAACCCCGAGCTCGTTTCCGCCCTGCGCGACCGCGGCCGCGCCCTCGAACGTTCCGGCTTCCACGAGCAGGTCAAGGTCACGGACAAGGCCACGCTGCTCTTCGCCATGGTCGACGGGCGCCGCCTGCCCTTGCGCGTGCGCGGCTCGGTCTTCCAGGCTGGCAGCCGTGACTTCACGCTGGACGAGCTCGTGGCCCTCGTCGAGCGGAATCCTGGCGCCTTGTCGCCCAGCGCGCTCCTCCGCCCCATTGTGCAGGATGCGCTGCTTCCCACCGCGGCTTGTGTGGTTGGCCCGGCCGAACTCGCCTACTTCGCCCAATCTGAGGTGGTCTATCGCCGGCTCCTCGGGCGCATGCCGGCAGTCCTGCCGCGCGCCGGCTTCACGCTCATCGAACCGCACGTTGCGCGCCTCTTCCGGAAATATGGCCTGGACGTCGGCGACGTCCTGCGCGGGCGGCAACACCTGCGCCGCAGGTTGGAACGCGAATCCGTCCCCCGCTCCCTGGCACGGCAGATGTCCACCGGCGAGCGCAACCTGCGCCGCTACCTCACCCGCATCCGCAAGCCCCTGCGGAAATTAGACCCCACTCTCTCCGGCGCCCTGGACATTTCCGAGCGAAAAATGCTCTACCAGCTCGAAAAGCTGCGCACCCGCGCCGGACGCGCCGCCGACCGCCGCGAGGAGCTGCTGGACCACCACGAGCGCATCCTCTGCGAGGCCATCGCCCCGCATCACGACATGCAGGAGCGTACCCTCTGCGCCCTCCCCATCCTGGCGCGCCACGGCCTTGGCCTGCTGGACGCCCTGGCGGACCGCGCCCTCGCGTTTGTGGGCCCCGGCGGCGCCTGCCACCACGTCGCCTTCCTGTAAATCACCCGGGATTCCTCCGTGGTTCGCTCCGCATTTCTCTGCGCCTCTGCGCTATCCTCATCTTTCTCTCTTCGCCTCTCCGGCAGTCGCCCAGCCGAAACCCCCGGCTCAGTTGGTTTCCAGGGAATACGCCGCCCGCCGCCGTTGCGGCCAGATGTGCACCAGCCACACCCCCAGCAGGAAACCTCCGATGTGCGCCCACCACGCCACGCCCCCCGTCATGCGGGATCCCACCGAGCTGATCCCGCTCACAAATTGAATCGCGAACCAGTAGCCCAGAATCAAGAACGCCGGAAGATCCCACGTGAAGATGAAAATGATCAGCCAAACCAGGGTCAGAATTCGCCCCCGCGGGTACAGCACGATGTAGGCGCCCAGCACTCCGGAAATCGCCCCGCTCGCACCCAGTGACGGCACCCCCGAGTGCAGGCTCATCAGCACATACGTCAGCCCCGCGCCCAGCCCGCACACTAGATAAAAGACCAGATAGCTCAAGTGCCCCAGCCGGTCCTCCACGTTCCCGCCGAAAATCCACAGGAACCACATGTTTCCGATCAAGTGCAGCCACCCCGCGTGCAGAAACATGCTGGTGACGAGCGGCAGCATGGCTGTCTGTAGGGGTACGTGAGGCGCCGCCAGTTGGTGCAGGAACCGCGCCGGTACCATCGCATAGCTCATGAAGAACGCCTGCTCCAGACGGTCCGGCAGCGTCAATTCATACAGAAACGCCAGTGTGTTGGCGGCGATCAGCCCCACCGTCACCACCGGCGCACTCGTCCGCGGCGTCCTGCTTTTCAGCGGTAACATCGCTCAGTAGGACAGGCTTTCAGCCTGTCCTCCCCTCTCCTCTGCCTCTCCTCCTCCGCCGCCAAGCGCCCGCGCCAGCCGCAGGCGGGGAAGGCCGTTTCTCTCTTTCTTTTCCCATCCCCCTCATCCCCGCAGCGCCCCCGGCGGAAACGCCGCCTCCGACCGCGTTCCCGTGCGCATCAATTCCTCGATTTCCTCGATCTTCGCGATCCTCCCTCGCGCCCCCGCAGCCGTACAATTCATCGCCGCCGCCGCGCAACTGAATTCCAGTTGGCGGAAGAGCGGCCATCCCCGCAGCAGTCCGTAGAGAAACGCCCCGTGGAAAATATCCCCCGCGCCGGTCGTATCCCGCACGGAAACTTCGAACCCAGCCGCGTACTGGAATTCCACCCCGTCCCAGGCCAGCACCCCATCCTGCCCCAGCGTCGCCGCCGCCACCCGCGATTTGTATCGCCGCTGCAGCAAGGGCAGCGAATTCCGCAGGTCCGTCTCCCCCGTCACCCTTTCTGGGAATTGCCGCGAAGTGATCAGGTAATCCACGTTCGGCAGCAGCGCCTCGACGCCCGGATAGAGGTTGTCCAGGTCCGCCGTCACCGGAATTCCCGCCAGCCGCGCCCACCGCGCCGCCGTCGCCGCCGCCCCGGTATCGTGCCCGTCCACGTGCAGCGCCCGCGCCTGCGTGATCCATTCCGGCCGCAGGTCTTCCGGCTTCAGCGCGATGTCCGCGTCGCGCTTCCACAGAATCGTGCGCTCGCCGGAGTCCTCGTCCACCAGGATGTAGGCCATTTGGCTCGCCGCTCCTGGCACCTCGATCACGTGCGCCTCAACGCCCTCCTGGGAGAACAGCCGCGCCTGCAGCCGTCCCGCCTCGTCCGCGCCCACTTTTCCGACGTAGCGCGTCGTGAGCCCCCACCGCTGGCACGCCACCATCGCGCTCGCCACCTGGCCCCCCGCCTGCACCTCCACCGAAAGAACCTCCACCTTGGAGTCCAGCTCCGGGAAACGCGGCAGCCGGATAATCGTATCCGTGGCATTGATTCCCACCCCGACCACGTCAACCGTTGCTGGAAGTTCAGACATGGAACGCTTCACTTTAGAGCACTCGAAGAAAATCGCAAGCACCGCGAGCGCGCAGCAGCCATGTCGCCTGGGTCGGTGGCCGCGGCCAGGGCAGGGAAGCCTTCGGCATATTGTTAACCTGTGACTTTTGGAGCGCCGCCCTGCCCGGACGCAGAAAGGGCGTCCCGACGGCCTTCAGTCCCCCGCTCGCACGCTACGCCCCAGCGCCCCTGCGCGTGTAGGGGCGGACCCGGGTGTCCGCCCTCCCTTCGGCACTCAACCCAATTGCGCGTGGCTGTCCCGTGTGATAATTACCATGGTTTCCGCGCGGCGCGCTGCGCAGCTCTGTCGCGTGGCCCGGCGCCGTGCGGGCCACAGCATGCCGCTCCGTGATTCGGAAGCCATCGTCCTGCGAACCTACCCGCTAGGGGATGCGGACCGCCTGGTCAGCCTGTTGACGCGGGCTTACGGCCGCCTGCGCGGCGTGGCTCAGGGTGCGCGGCGTCCCAAGAGCCGCTACGGCGCCTCGCTCGAGCCGCTCACCTATTTGCGCGTCTGGTTTTACGAGAAGGAGACACGCGAGCTGGTGCGCCTCGGGCAGTGCGAGCTGCTTGAATCGTTCCTGGACGTCCAGCAGGACTACCGCTCTGGCCTGGCCCTGGCCCTGGCCGCGGAGATTACCGAGCTGGTGCTGCCCGAGCGCGAGCCGCAGGACTCTGCGTTCCGCCTGCTCCTGCACGTGGCGCGCGGCATCAAGCAGACGCGCCGCGCCGAGCTCGCCCTGGGTTACTTCCTAGTCTGGACCATGCGCTTGGCCGGCTGGCTGCCCGAGCTGGACCGCTGCGCCTCCTGCCGCCGCGAGGCCGGCCGCGAGCCCCTCTGCTGGTCGCGCTCGGCCACAGGTCTTTACTGTGCCCAGTGCCGCCGCCTGGGAATGGTACCGCTTTCGCCGGAGACCTTATCCGCGGCGCGCCGGATGCTCACCGCGCCCCTCGGGCAGCTCGCCGCAGCGGGCGAGAATTCGCCGCACGTTTCGCCGGAATTCGAGGCATACTTTCTCGACATGATCGAACATCACGCGGAAAAACGCCTGGCCGCCCGCCGCCTCTACGAGGAGACGCGATGAAGCCTTACAGCACATCGGATGCGCAGCCTCCTCGTCCCTCCGATATTCGTTTTTCGATTTTCGATTTTCGCCTTTGCGGTGCAATACCATGAAGCGCCCCTCACCAAAGCCCGAGACGCTCCAGGATCTGGTCTTCCGCCTTCAGGACTTCTGGGCCAATCGCGGCTGCCTGATCCAGCAGCCCTATGACGTGGAAGTCGGCGCCGGCACCATGCACCCGGAAACCTTTCTGCGCGTACTCGGCCCGCAGCCCTACCGCGTCGCCTACGTCCAGCCTAGCCGCCGCCCCTCCGACGGCCGTTACGGCGAAAATCCCAACCGCCTCTACAAACACCAGCAACTTCAAGTAATCCTTAAACCTTCCCCCGCCGATGTCCAGAACCTCTATCTCCAAAGTCTCGCCGCCATCGGCATTCCTCTGCGCGAGCACGACGTCCGCTTCGAGGAAGATAACTGGGAATCTCCCACTCTCGGCGCCTGGGGCATTGGCTGGCAGGTGCTTCTCGACGGCCTCGAGATCACTCAGTTCACTTATTTCCAGCAGTGCGGCGGCCTCGACCTCGATCCCATTTCCGTCGAGCTCACCTACGGCCTCGAGCGCATCGCTGCCTTCCTCCAGGGCGTGGACAATGTCTTCGACATGCGCTGGTCGCAGGACGTTTCCTTCCGCCAGGTCCGCTGGGTCGAAGAGCAGCAATTCTCCGCCTACAGCTTCGACCTCGCGGACCCCGAGCGCACCCGAGAAATGTTCGACCTCGCCGAGGCGGAAGCCAAGGCGCTCCTCGACGGCTACGACTCCAAACCCGAAGACGAGAAGCTGCGTTATCCGATCCTCGCGGCGTACGACTTCTGCCTCAGATGCTCCCACCTCTTCAATTTGCTCGACTCCCGCGGCGTAATTTCCGTCACCGAGCGCGCCGTGCTCATCGGCCGCGTTCGCCAGCTCGCCTGCCGCGTCGCCGCCGACTACGTCGAGCAAAATCGCCTCCGCACCGGAGCCCCGGCATGAGCCCGCGTCGCAGAGGAGTAGGGGCGCACCCGCGTGTGCGCCCGCCCGCAAGTACCGCTGCCCGCGCCGAATTCCTCCTCGAGGTCGGCTGCGAGGAAATCCCCGCCTGGATGATCGAACGTGCCTGCCGGGAATTGAAAGCGTTGCTTGAAAAATACCTCCTCGAAGCCGCGCTCATCGAAGGCTCGCCCGTCGAAACCTTCGGCGGCCCGCGCCGCCTCGCCGCA
This sequence comes from Candidatus Acidiferrales bacterium, assembly GCA_035272605.1. Lineage (GTDB taxonomy): Bacteria > Acidobacteriota > Terriglobia > Acidiferrales > UBA7541 > JOPF136. Next base: position 7,981 of record DATEQM010000049.1, read on the forward strand.
ATCGTTCCCGGCCTGCTGCGCATGCAGGCAGACGTGGTCCGCGAAGTCACCGGTCCGGCGAAGGGCGCAGCGTTCGACGCGCAGGGCAATCCCACTCGCGCCGCCCAGGGGTTTGCGGCCAGCAAAGGCGTCGCGGTCACGGACCTGTTCATCGTCAAGCTGCCCAAGGGAGAATTCGTGGCCGCGCGCCAGGTCACCAAGGGACGCCGCGCGGAGGCCGTGCTCGCGGAAATTGTCCCTCGCGCCCTCGCGGAAATTGCCTGGCCGAAAACCATGCGCTGGCCCGCCAGCGGCAATCCCAAGTTCATCCGGCCCGTGCGCTGGATCGTCGCCGTCCTCGGCGGGCGCGTTGTGCCCTTCGCGTTTGGAGGCGTGAACAGCGGAGCCCGCACAGAAGGCCATCGGTTTCTGGGGAAGAAGGGAATTCTGCTGAAAGACTCAGCCGAGTACCGCAAAAATCTGCGCCGGAACTTCGTCCTCGTCATTCCGGCCGAGCGGCGGCAGAAGATCGAGCGCGAAATTTCCTCACTGGCGGCCAAGCGCGGCCTGCGCGTACACCAGGATGCGGACCTGCTCAACCGGGTGACCTACCTGAACGAGTATCCCACTTCCATCCTGGGAAGCTTCGACCCTGCGTTTCTCGAGCTTCCTGCCGAAATCCTGATTACCGTGATGCGCGACCATCAAAAATATTTTGCCCTTGAGAAAAAAGATTCCGCGCTGGCGCCGCACTTCCTCGCCATCATCAATTCCGACCGCGACCTCCGCGGCGCCATGCGCGCCGGACACGAACGCGTTCTCCGCGCGCGTTTCGCCGATGCTCGCTTCTTCTGGGCCACCGACCAAGTCAAATGTCGGCTCGCCGACAATGTCCCCAAGCTCGACGCCGTCCTTTACGAATCCCGCCTCGGCAGCTACGGCCTCAAAGTCCAGCGCATGCGTCACCTCATCCGAAATTTCAAAATCTCCGAGGCCCACTCCGCTTCCGCACCACTCGCCCGCGAGGCCGAGCTTGCGGACCGCGCCGCCCTCCTCTCCAAGTGCGACCTCGTCACCGACATGGTTCGCGAATTTCCCGAACTCCAGGGCGTCGTCGGTGGACTCTACGCGCGCGCCCAGGGTGAATCTCCGGTTGTCGCTGAGGCCATCTACGACCACTACCTCCCCGCCGGCCTTGAGGACGACGTGCCCAGGAATCTCACCGGATGCGTCGTCGCCCTCGCCGATAAACTTGACGCGCTCGTCGGCTGCTTCGCCGTCGGAAAAATTCCCTCTGGCTCCAGCGATCCGTTTGCCCTGCGCCGCGCGGCCGCCGGCGTGGTTCGCATGATCGTCGAACGCCGTCTCCAGATTTCTCTCCATGCCGCTGTCCGCGCCGCTGCCGCCGCCCTCGCCGCGGTCAACCCGGGCATCCCACAGCCTCCGGGACTCGAACAGCAAGTCCGCGAGTTCCTCGCTGACCGCACGCGCTTCTATTTCCAGGAACGCCGAGGATTCGCCTTCGACGAGGTGAAAGCCGCCATGGCCGCCGGCTCCGATGATCTCGTGGATCTCGCCGGCCGCCTCGAAGCCCTGCGCCGCATCCGCGCAACCGAAAATTTCGCCCCCCTCGCCGCGGCCTTCAAACGCATCCGCAACCTGCTCGAGAAATCCGCCTCCACGGAAGCCATTCCCGACGCGCCCGTTCCCGCGCGCTTCGTCGCCGAGGAGGAGCGCGCCCTGCACCTCGAGGCCCAGCACGCCGCGCAGTCCGCCGCTCGTCTCAAACAGGAGAAGAAGTATGCGGACGCGCTCGAGCGTATCGCTGCTCTCCGTCCGGCCGTGGACCGCTTCTTCGATCATGTCCTGGTCATGGCGGAAGACCCCGAGGTGCGCGGCAACCGTCTGGCTCTACTGCGCACTCTGCTGCGCGAATTTTCCACCATCGCCGATTTTTCCGAAATTGTGACGGAGAGCACAGCGCAAAAGAAAACTTAAAGCGACACTCGAACCCGGCGGTGGCGCAGCCACTCTTGGCGGCGCGCTCGGGCGTTCACGCAGGTAAAACGTTCACACGATTTTCTTACTCGTGACCGAGGCGCGCGCCCGAACTCTGCGCTACAATCTGTCGGCGCGCCGACAATCTGTTTCGCTGAATTTATCCCCGGCGCTGCCGGTTGACTGCGAGGACCAATGAAATACGTTTACTTCTTCGGAGCGGGCAAAGCGGAAGGGCACGGCGACGAGCGCGATCTTCTCGGCGGCAAGGGTGCGGGACTCCATGAAATGACTCGCATCGGCCTCCCCGTCCCCGCCGGCTTCACCATTACCACCGAGGCCTGCAACTATTTCTTCGAGCACGCGCAAAAGTATCCGCGCGGCCTCGAGCAGGAAGTCGCCCATCACCTCGCCCGCCTCGAAAAAGCCACCCGCAAAAAACTGGGCGATCCCCGCGACCCCCTCCTGGTCAGCGTGCGTTCCGGCTCGGCTCGTTCCATGCCGGGCATGATGGAAACCATTCTCAACCTCGGCCTCAACGACGCCTCCGTCCAGGGCCTCGCGGAACGTACGAAGAATGAACGCTTTGCCTACGACGCCTATCGCCGCTTCGTGCAGATGTATTCCAGTGTCGTCATCGGCCTCCCCAAGGAAGAGCTCGAAGAGCGCCTCCGCGATATGAAGAAGCGCCGCGGCCACGCACAGGATACCGACGTCACCTCCGAGGGTTGGAAGGAACTCGTCGCGGCCTACAAAAAGTTTTTCCGCGAGCGCACCGGCAAAGACTTTCCCCAGGATCCCCGCGAACAGCTCTGGGGCGCCATCGGCGCCGTTTTCGGTTCCTGGATGGCCGAGAAAGCCGTCACCTATCGCCGCGTCGAAAAAATCACCGGCCTGCTCGGCACCGCCGTCAACGTCGTCCAGATGGTCTTCGGCAACAAGGGCGAAAATTCCGGCACCGGCGTCTGTTTCACCCGCGATCCCTCCTCCGGCGAGAAAATCTTCTTCGGCGATTTTCTGCTCAATGCCCAGGGCGAAGATGTCGTTGCCGGAATCCGTGCCGTCATGCATCTCGACGAGATGCGCAAGCGCATGCCGAAACTGTATGCGCAACTCGAACGTGTCCGCGGCCTTTTGGAGAAACATTACCGCGAAATGCAGGACATCGAATTCACCGTCGAGGAAGGGAAGCTCTATATCCTCCAGACCCGCACCGGCAAACGCACCCCCGCCGCGACCTTCCGCATCGCCGTGGACATGGTCAAGGAAGGATTAATCTCCAAGGAGCAGGCCATTGAACGCATCAAGGGAGAAGACGTCGAGCGTCTCTTCTACCCCATCCTCGATCCCTCCCAGCTTCGCTCCGAACTCGCTAAGAGCCACCTCGCCACCGGCGTCAATGCTGTCCCCGGCGCGGCCGTCGGTCAGGTCGTTTTCTCCGCCCACGAGGCGGAACAGATGGCGCACGACGGCGCGCGGGTCATCCTGGTGCGCCGCGAGACCAGTCCCGAGGACGTCGGCGGCATGGCCGTGGCCCAGGGTATTCTCACCGCCACCGGAGGCAAGACGAGTCACGCGGCCGTCGTCGCTCGCGGATGGGGCAAATGCTGCGTCGTCGGCTGCGAGGCGCTCGACATCGATTATTCCCAGAAGCAATTCCGCGCCGGCGGAAGGACGATTCGTCAGGGTGACTGGATCACCCTCGACGGCAGCGAGGGCGCCGTCTATCAGGGCCAGTTGAAGCTCACCGATCCGCAACTCCCTCCCGCCTACGAAACCCTGCTTTCCTGGTGCGACAAAATCCGCAAAATCGGCGTGCGCGCCAATGCCGATACCCCGCAGGACGCCCGAAAGTCCCGCGAAATGGGCGCGGAAGGCATCGGCCTCGTCCGCACCGAGCACATGTTCTTCAAGGACTTCGAGCGGCCCGAAGACAGCATCAAGCGTCAGCGCGCCATTCAGGAAATGATCATTGCCGACGACGTGGAAAAGCGCAAACGCGCTCTCGACCGCCTCCTCCCGTTCCAGCGCCGCGACTTCATCGGCATCTTTCGCGCCATGGAAGGGCTCCCCGTCGTGATTCGGCTCCTGGACCCTCCCCTCCACGAGTTCGTTCCCCACGACCGCGCGAAACAGGAAGAGCTGGCCAAGGATCTGGGCGTCAGCGCGGACTCCATCACCCGCCGCGTCGCCATGCTTCACGAAGCCAACCCTATGCTCGGCCACCGCGGCTGCCGCCTCGCCATCACCTATCCGGAAATCCTGGAAATGCAGGTGCGCGCCATCATCGAGGCCGCCATCGCCTGCCAGCGCGAAGGCATCCACGTCCATCCGGAAATCATGCATCCCCTCACCATGGACAAAAAAGAAATGCGCATCCTCGAGCAGGCCACCCGCCGCGTGGCCGATGAAATCATCAAGAAGGAAAAGGTCAAGCTGCACTACCTCGTCGGCACCATGATCGAACTGCCCCGCGCCGCTCTGCTCGCTGACCAGATCGCCGAGGTGGCCGAATTTTTCTCCTTCGGCACCAACGATTTGACCCAAACCACCATGGGCCTCTCCCGCGACGATGCTGGCCGCTTCCTCCCCGACTACGTCGACGAGAAAAAGGCCGGCATCTTCAAGCACGACCCCTTTCAGGTGCTGGATATCGAGGGCGTCGGCATGCTCATCGAGTGGGGCATTAAGCGCGGCCGAAAAGTCCGCCCGAATCTCGAGGTGGGCATCTGCGGCGAACATGGCGGAGAACCCGAAAGCGTCAAATTCTGCCACCGCGTGGGCATGGACTACGTCAGCGCCTCCCCCTTCATGGTTCCCATCGCCCGCCTCGCCGCAGCCCAGGCCGTCATCGAAGAGAAAAAGCGCCCGCGCAAGAAGGCGCGCCACTAATCCGGCGCATTATCCGCCATCGTAGGGGCACGGCATGCCGTGCCCCATTTACCCCTTGGCGGATGGGCAACTCGCACACCCATCCTTAAACCATTACATTAAAGTTGTCCTATCTCTCTGATATTATTATAGTTACGTTCTCATCCGTAGGAAAAAGTACAGTCCAACAAAGCCGAATACCATCGCCGGACCCCATCCAGCCAGTACCGGTGGAAGTTGTCCTGCCGCGCCAATTGCCTCCGCGAGCGCGGAAGTCGCCCAGTAAAGAATGCCGATCCCCACGCCCAGCGCCAGCCCGCCCACCGCTCCCCGCGTCCCCACCAGAAACGCAAACGGGATCGCCAGCAGCATGATGATCGGTGCGATCATCGGGTACGCGAATTTTTTGTGCCATTGCACCGATAGCCGCGACACGTCAAATCCTGCCTGGTGCAGCTCCCGGATGTAGGCCCCCAGCTCCCGCCAGCTCATCTGCGTGTACGCGCGCACTTCGCGATTGAAATACGAGGGCGGCTCCGTGAATTCCGGCAGATCCTCCACGCGGAAGCGTTTGTAGGAGCTCACCCGGCCTTCCTGGAAGCTGCGCACCCAGCCGTCTTGGAGCACCCAGCCATGCAGCCCAGCTTCGTACTTCGCGCGGGCGGCAAACGCGCGTTTGCGGAGCTGGAACGTTGCGGGGTCCAGCTCGAACACGCTCAGTCCCGCGAACAGCCCCTGCTGCGGATCGAAATAATCGTAGTTGTACAGCCGGTCTCCCTCCCCGAAAATCCATTGCCGGCGCGGCTGGAAGAACGTCTGCGCCGGCTTCCCTTTAATCTGATTCCGCAGGGCGTCCTGGCGCTGGTTGCAGAAGGGCAGGATGGTGTCATCGAGCGAAAACATCACCGCAGCCAGTGCCACGCCGGCCAGCAGCAGCGGCAGTGCCAGCCGGTACAGGCTCACCCCGCAGGTTTTGAACGCCGTCACCTCGTTGTTTTTCGAAAGTACGCCCAGCGTCACCAGTACCCCAATCAGTGCCGCCACCGGCACCAACTGGTAGAACATGAACGGCGTCAGAAACGCGAAGTACTCGAGCACCACCGATGCCGGGATGTGGTGCTTCCCGATGTCCTCCAGCAGCTCGAAAAACGTGAAAGAATGAAAGATGAACATGAACGCCACCAAGAACAGCAGCGCGTAAAAGAAAAACGACCGCAGCAGGTACAGGTCCATCAGCAGCGGAAAAGCGTAGCCCCGCGTCGCGCGCGGCCCGGGCAGGTGCCCCGGCCGCACCGCCGCCAGCCGCGCCGAGTGCCGCGCCCGCTGCGTGTGCCGCGGACGCAGCCAGTCTCGCAGACGATCGAACCAGCCCTGGTCGCTCCGGATCTGGTCCATTCCCGGCACCAGCGCCAGCCCGCACAGCGCCGTCAGCAGATTCGCGCCCCACATCCCCAATCCGGCGGGCACCACGCCCGTGCGCGCCAGCCCCGCCCCGAAAACAAAGAGCAGGTAGTACCCGCTCACCAGCAGCAGCGTCACTACAAACCCGGAGGCCCGGCCTCCGCGGTGCGGCCGGATGCTCACGGGCACTCCCAGCAGGGCGAACACCAGACACGCGGCCGGGAAAGCGATTCGCCGGTGGAACTCCACGCGCGCCTGTACGTCGCCCCTGCGGTATAGCCGCAGCACCTCCGGGAGCGGCATCTCGACCAGCGTTGGCGCGGCGCGTGCCGTCCCGCCGGCCCCGGCGACGGTCACGGGCAGGTCGCTCCGGCCAAACGTCGTTACCGAGTACTGGTTGGGGTCGCTCCGCGAGAATTCGTGCGTCGTCCCGTTGCTCAGATGGAATTGCAGGGTGCCATGCTCCGGGTCCGGGAGCACGATCCCGCTTTCCGCAAACGTAATCCGTGCCGTCGCGTCCTCCCCGGTCTGTGCCAGCAGGATCCCCTTCCACCGGGTGCCGTCTCCGCTCACGTCGGAGACGTAGAGAACAATATGCGGAAAGCGCTCCGCGAAAACGCGCGGCTGCACTTCAAAGGAGGCCTGGCTCGTCGAGAGCGCCTCCTCCGTGGCGTGCAGCTTCACCAGCGCCGGCGGCCCCAGCCAGTTCGTCATCCACAGCGTGGCCCCGGCCGCCGCCATCGCCAGCACCCCCACCGGCAGCAGGATCCGTTTCCGGTCGAATCCCAGCGACTGCAGCGCGATCAGCTCGCTATCCGCCGAAAGCCGCCCCAGCCCGATCATCACCCCCACCAGTACGCCCATGGGAATCGTAAACGTGAGGATACCGGGCAGCGTGCAGGCCACCAGCAGGGCGATCGAGGCCAGTCCCGCCGAGTGGCTCACCACCAGATCCATCAATCGCACCAGTTGCGGTACGAAGAATATGAAGGTAAAAACGAACAGGCCCAATAGGGCGTAGGAGAAAATCTCGCGGAAGATATAGCGGTCAATCAGCCGCAGTCGCATGCGCCAGAGCACCCATTCTAGCACGCCCGTAGCACAGGCAATCCTGCCTGTGCTCCTGTCCATTTCGGCGCCTCCTCCGCCGCGCAGCCGCGGCCCTCGCCGGCGCGCGCATTCATCCTTCTCGCCAGGTAAGCCGCAGCCGCCCCAGTTGGCCCGGCCGGCCGCCCTTCTTCGTTTCTCGTTTTTCGGTTCTCAGGTTTTCCCATGACCCCCATTCACCTGGTTATCCTCTGGCATATGCACCAGCCCCAGTACCGCGACCCGGCTACCGGGCGCTACCTGTTGCCCTGGACGCGCCTCCACGCCCTCAAGGACTACTACGGCATGGTCAAGCTCTTCGAAGAGTTTCCCGCGCTCCATGCCACCTTCAACCTGGTTCCGGCGCTCGGCCATCAGATCGAGGAGTACTCCTCCGGAGATTTTCACGAGGTCTGGCTCGATGCCGCCATGGCCCCGGCGGACTCGCTCACCCCCGAGCAGAAGGCGGAGATCCTGCTGCGCGCCTTTCAACTGAACCACGAGCGCATGATGTCGCGCTGGCCCCGCTTCGTGGAAATTCACCAGTCTGTGGCCGCGGCGGGCCAGGAGGCCGCCCGGGGCATGAGCCTCCGCGACTGGCGCGACCTCCAGCTCCTCTCCCAGCTCGCCTGGATGGACGAGGAGTACCTCGCCGCCGATCCCGTCGTGAAGGCCCTCGCCGTTCAGGGCGCCGACTTCTCCGAGGACGACAAAGCCGCGCTCCGCGAAAAACAGGTCGAGCTGCTGGGCCGCGTTCTTCCCGAATACGCCAAGGCCTCGCAGCTCGGCCAGATCGAAATTTCCACCACGCCCTTCTATCACCCCATCCTGCCGCTGGTCTGCGACACCCGCGTGGCCCAGGAATCGAATCCCCGCTCCCCGCAGCTCGCCCCGCCATTTGTCCATCCAGAGGATGCGCAGGAGCAGCTCGCCCGCGCGCGGCGCTTCCACCAAGCCCGCTTCGGCCGCGCCCCCGCGGGGTTCTGGCCCTCGGAAGGCTCCGTCTCCGACGCTGCGCTTTCCATTGCCGCGGAAATGGGTTTCCGTTGGTTCGCCAGCGACGAAGGAGTGCTCGGCCGAACCCTTCAGGTCGGCTTCGGCCGCGACGCCGCCGGCGTGCCCGACAACCTCGACCGCCTCTACTCCCCCTGGCGCATGCGTTTGCCAGGCGGCGACATCGTGGGGCTGTTCCGCGACCACTACCTTTCCGACCTCGTCGGATTCGTCTACAGCCGCATGTCCGCGGAAGCCGCCGCGGAGGACCTCCACCGCCGGATCCGCGCCATCGGCGACCGCGCCGGCTCCGCCCAGCCGCTCACCGTGCCCCTCATCCTCGACGGTGAAAATGCCTGGGAATATTTCCCCGGCAACGGCCGCGAGTTTCTGCGTCGCTTTTACGCGCGCATCCAGAACGACCCCGCCATCCGCGCATTGACGGCCTCCGAAGCCATCGCCGCCGCCGGCGAGCTCCCCGTACTCTCCCACATCGTCCCCGGCTCCTGGATCAACGCGAATTTCGACATCTGGGCCGGAAGCGCGGAAGATATCCGCGCCTGGGAGCTGCTCCGTGACGCCCGCGATGTCTTCCAACGCGCCCGCCGTGCCTCCGCCAATCATGGCCCCAGCGCCGTTCCACCCGAGCGCCTGGCCCACGCCTACGAATCCATCCTCACTGCCGAAGGCAGCGACTGGTGCTGGTGGTATGGCCCGGAACACAGCTCCGCGAACGACGCGGAGTTCGACTCCATCTACCGTACCCACCTCACCGAGGTCTACGTCGCCATCGGCGCCGAGGCTCCGGAAACCCTCGCCCAGCCCATCAAACGCCCGTCCGAGCGCGCTCTCGTTATTTCTCCCTCCGATTACCTGCGCGTTTCCGTGGATGGCCGCGAGACAAACTACTTTGAATGGCTGGGCGCCGGACTGTACTCCGCCGACCTCCAGGAAAGCGCCATGCACGGGCGCACGCACCATCTCCACGAGCTTCGCTACGGCTTCGACCGCGACACCCTGTTTCTGCGTGTGGATTGGGTCCCCGGCGCTCTCGAGGAGTTGCGCGAGTGCGAATTCCATCTGCGCGTCAAAGGAGAAGGCGACGCGGTTCTGATTGTCCAGGTAGCGGAAGGAAAGATTATCGGCCACTCGGTCGAGCAGGACGGTGCCTGCCTGCTCGCCGGCGCGGCAAAGGTGCGCGTCGCCCTCGGCGCCATTCTGGAAGCCAG
>DATEQM010000050.1:0-13770 GCA_035272605.1 Candidatus Acidiferrales bacterium
CTGTCCCAGCCCGGCGGAGACCACGTTGCCCATGATGCATTCGTCCACCTGTTTCGCTTCAATTTCGGCGCGACGCACCGCTTCGGCCACAACCTTTGCGCCGAGCTGCGTCGCGGAGAACGACGACAGCCCCCCCTGGAACTTACCTACGGGCGTGCGCACTGCGCTCAAAATGACGGCGGAATCCATGGCGGCACCTCTTCCTTGCTGTATCTCTCTCGAAGCAAAATCCTACGCCCGGTCCAACCGGAAGGTCAAATCCGTGGGTCGCCTTCTCCTCTGCCACCGGAGTTTCACACATTTGCTTCACCGTCTTCCGCGCGTCCAGTGCCGCGGCAACCGGGAATTCCCCTTTGCCCTCTCCGTGTTCATAAGTGATATCGTGTACATAGACCCTGCTGCAAACAAGAGGCTGGGAGATGCCCGTCGCTGGGAAACGAGCCCACAAACATTTCCGCTTGGACGCAGCCAAAATCAGGCGCGCTCAGCGAGCGCTCCGCGCAAAAACGGAAACCGAGGCCATCGACCGCGCGCTGGACCAGGTGATTGCCGAGCATGAAAGGAATCGCGTGGTGCTCCAGGCGAACGAGCGCTTTGTGAAAAGCGGCGCTTTGATCGAGGACGTGTACGGCAATCTGGACGAATGATGCAAGCCGTGCTTTTCGACACGTCGGTCTATATCACGGCCCTCCGAACCAGGGACGCCCCGCCCTTTACGCTGAGCGGCCTTGCAGCAGGCGCGGTCACCTGGATGAGCTCGGTCGTCCTGGAGGAACTCTTCGCTGGAGCCAATCCGCGAAGCCGGCCCGTGGTGGAAAAGCTGGAGCGTGACTTTCATGGAGCGCGGCGCATTCTGGTACCCAATCTCACGGACTGGACGCAAACTGGCCGCGTGCTTTCCTTGCTGTCCGCCAAATATGGATTCGAGGGATTTGGACAAGGCTGGCTGACGAACGACGCGTTAATTGCCCTGAGCGCCGGCCGCGCGGGAATCACCGTGGTCACCGCCAACGCGCGGGATTTCAGGAGGCTCGCCGAGTTCCGCCCATTCCAGTGGCGGACCGTCAATCCTTCTGCCGGCGGAAATGCGTAAGGTGGCGTGCGCGATATGGGAACTCTCATGGACGTGCTTTCGCCCGAACAACACGACGACAGCCTGAACACCGAGCAGAGGCGGGCCGTTGAGCACGGCGAGGGGCCGCTCGTGGTGATTGCCGGCGCGGGCACCGGCAAGACGCGCGTCATCGTCGAGCGCATTCGCCGCCTGCTCGAAACCCGCGCCGATCTCACCGCGGGTGAAATCCTCGCGCTCACCTACACGCGCAAAGCCGCCGGCGAAATGGCCTGGCGCGTCCGCAAGGAGATGGGAGAGCGCGCCAAGGGCCTGGTGGCCACCACGTTTCACGCCTTCTGCCACGAACGCCTCGAGGAAGAAAACCCAGGCCTGCGCCTGATTGACGATGTCGAGCATTGGATCCTGCTGCGCCGCAACCTGGCGCGCCTCGGCCTGGTCCATTTCCGCCGCCTGTACGATCCCGGGCAGTTCCTCAACGACTTCACCAAATTCTTTTCCCGCTGCCAGGACGAGCTGGTCACCGCGGAAGAATACCTGCGCTACGCCCAGCAGCAAGCCGCGCGGCTGGCCGCCGGTGCCGACGACGAAGCCCGCGAAGACGCGGAAAAACAGCTCGAGCTCGCCCGCGCCTATACGGAAAGCGAGCGCCTGCTGAGCGAAGAAAACCTGCTCACCTTTGGCGCCAGCCTGGTGGAAACCGTGCGCCGCCTCGAGCGCGACGCGGCCGCGTGCGAAGCGCTCCGCCGCCGTTTCCGCTTCATCCTGGTGGACGAATTCCAGGACACCAACGTGGCCCAGATCCGCCTGCTGGGCCTGCTGGCCGGAGAGCCGCGCAACCTCTTTGTGGTCGGCGACGACGATCAGGCCATCTACCGCTTCCGCGGCGCCTCCTTCGGCAGCTTCCGGATATTCGAGCGCGACTTTCTTCCCCCGGCCGCTGCGCCGCCGGCGCGCGACGCGCGCCTGCTCCTCTCGCAAAATTACCGCTCCACCAAGAAAATCCTGCGCCTGGCCGGCGCCGTCATCCGCAACAACGGCGCAGCGAATCGGATGTTTCCCGGCAAGCAGCTCACCACCGCCAATCCCGAGGGCGATCGCATCCGCATTGCCGGCCTGCCCAGTGAACAAGCGGAGGCGGATTGGGTAGCAGCGCAGATCGAAGAAGAACACGCCCGGGGCCGCCCCTGGTCCGGCTTCGCCGTGCTCTACCGCACGCACGCGCATCGTGAGCATCTGGTGGCCGCGCTCGACTCCCGGGGCATTCCCTTTGTCATCCGCAATCTTTCCGTGCTCAGCCATCCCGTGGTGCGCGATTTGCTGGCCGCGCTCGCCTGGCTGGATTGGCCCGGCGACAACGTGGCCTGCGCCCGCGTCCTGGCCATTCCGCGCTGGGGTTTTACTCCCGAGGATCTGGTGCGGATCGGACAGCGCGCGGCAAAGCATCCCAGGAAGTCGCTGTGGGACGCGCTGGGCGCGGGGGATTCCGGCGAGGCCGCGGAGAAAGTGGGAGAAGCTGCAGCGGAACTCATCCAGTTGCACGTGCGCCTGCACGAGATGGCGCGCCGCGTGCCCTTGCTCGCTGTTTTCAACGAACTCGCGATGGGCTTAGGAATGCTCCCGCTCGCGACGGAGCGTGACCGCCGCGCGTTTGCCGCCTTCCTCCGTTTCCTCCAGGAGTGGCAGGCCGCCCGGCCCGGCGGCGGCCTGCACGAATTCCTCGAATATTTCCGGTATTTCCAGCAGGCCGGAGGCTCCATCACCCTGGACGAGAAACACCGCGCGGGCGAAATCACGGAGGCGGACGCCGGCGCACAGGATGTCGTGCAGTTGATGACCGTGCATGCGGCCAAAGGCCTCGAGTTCGACCACGTGTTCGTCATCCGCCTGTGCCGCAATTCCTTTCCGGTGCGCAATCGCAGGCCCACTTTCGAATTTCCCGACGCGCTGATGAAAGAGGAATTGCCCCAGGGCGACCATCACATTCTCGAGGAGCGCCGCCTGTTCTACGTGGCGCTCACGCGCGCGCGCAAACGGCTCACACTCACCACCCTCGTGCGCGACCGGTCGAAGCCCTCGCCGTTTCTCGAGGATATCGAGCAGGAGATGGCCCTGCTGGCAAAAGACGTGGAGCGGCTGGCTCCCGACATGCCCCGCGCTCCGGCCGCATCCACGAGTCACGCCGCGGGAAAAGAGGCCGGCGAGTCACCCGAGCTGCGTCCCGCGCGGGCGCCCGGTGCTGCAGCGTCCTCGAATCTCTTCCCGGATGATGCCGGACACGCTTATGATCCCTCGCGCATCGGCGCCTGGGCCGCGGCCTATCGCCCGCCGGTGGGCAGCCCGCTCGAGTTGAGCGACGATGCCATCGAGCTGTACCAGAGCTGCCCGCAGAAATTCCTGTTCGAGCGCAGTTGGCGCTTGCGCGGCAAGCCGCACGCGGCCATCACCTTCGGCAGCCTGATGCATTCGGTGATCAAACACTTCATCCGGGAAGTGAGCGAGGGCCGCAAACCCTCACTCGAAGATCTGCTCACCCTCTATGACCGGGAATGGAAGAGCGTGGGCTTCGAGGATGACTACCAGGAGGAATCGTATCGCCGGGACGGCCGCGAGTGGCTCCGCAAATTCCATGCCCGGGTCTGCGCCGCCCCGCCCGTGCTCCGCGACCAGGAGAAAACTTTCAGCCTGCCGCTCGCCAACGATGTTGTGCTCACCGGCCGCCTGGATCAGGTAAACCGCCTGCCCGGCGGCGGCTTTGAAATCGTGGACTACAAGACCGGAACCCCGCGCGACGAAAAACACGCCAAGAAAAGCCTGCAACTCACCTACTACGCGCTGGCCGCGCGCGACGCTCTGGAACTCGGCAGGCCGCGCATGGCGTTGCATTACCTGAAAAACGACACGGTAGTGATCTCCCAGCGCGAGGACAAAGACATCGCCGAAGCCGAAGCCATCCTCCAGGAAGTGGCCGCTGAAATTCGCGCCGCGCACTTTCCCGCCAAACCGGGATTCAACTGCCGCTTCTGCGATTATCGTTTGATCTGCCCCGCCCACGAACGCGGCCAGGACGGAGGGGGAGAGGCGGCGGAAGACTAAGCCGGCCTGCGGCGGCTGGGCCTTTGAGTGCAGAAGGCGTCGGCTTTCAGGGCCCCTCGCCTTTCTCCATCCGCCAGGTTGGAACGATTCACCCTGCGCGGCTTCCGCGGACCCCGCGCTCACTTCAACACGGTGAGCTGAGCGTCCACTTTGAAAACATGCCCGGTCACCGGGTCTGTGGCCATGGTGGTTTCTGCGCTGTGCGCATCGCGCAACAGGAACTGCACGTTGGTGCGGAAGGTGTGAATCAGCGGCGCGCTGCCCGGAGCCGGATCACCCGGAGCCCACGCCCGACCCTCCGCGTTTCCCTCCTTGTCCTTCTCGCGGACGTAGAGCCAAGAGTGCTCCACGGTCAGTTCCAGCGAATAGCGTTCCGCGTCCGGGCGCCTGACTCGCACGTCCAGGTTCGTTCCGACGTCCACGTAGCTAAATCCGTTCTCGCCAGGCTTCGAGTTCGCGGCGACGGGCACGCGGATGCCCGTGCGCATAGAGCCGAACGCGCGCGTATCTCCCGGCAAAACAGGCGCGACGGGGATCGAGTAAGGCAGGCTGCTGACTTTGGTGGACCCGTCGTATTCCGAGATCACCACCTGGACGCGGTACGCCGTCGCAGCCGGGGCGGAATCCGACGCGGCTGCGGCGCCCGGCTTCTCCTGCGCGTGCAAGGACGGCAGCAGAAGTGCAGCCGCCAGAATCACCAAAAGCGTTCGCATCGTTTTCATGTGGCTCATCCTTTCTCGGATCCTCAACTTTCTTCTCCTGCACAAGAGACGCCACCCGTGGAAGATACGTTCAGAATTGGTCGGAACCGCGCGGAGAATTGGCATCGGCAGGCACCTCCGCGCCGGGATCATCGAGCGGCGCGATTTCGATGGCTTTCACCTCGAGCGGCTTTCCGGCCTCCTCCACGAGTGCCGAAAGCTGAGCGCCGTCAATTCTTCCGTCGCTCGCGGCTTCACTGAACAGCAGGGCCGCGGAAAGCTGGCCCGCGGGAACCAATACCTCGAACGGGAAAGACGATGCATCGCTCTGCCGGCGAGCCGAGACGCGGCGCGGCGTGCCCGGCCGCGGAACACGATTCTGCCCCGCCCAAAGGATTGCCTGAGCCGGTGCCTGCGCCGGTTTCACAACGGCCGCAGGATCGTTCACTGCCGTCGCGGCCGTCTGGTTCACCCGCTGCGGTGAGCGGATCAGCAGCACCGCGAGCAGGACGGCGCTTGCGACGAGCCCTCCAGCGGACAAAACGCGCCAGGTGAGAAAAGGCCATGCGTCGGGCGCGGGCTCCTCTGCGACGCGCGCGCGAAGTCGCGCGGCGAACTGCGGCGAAGGCTCGCCGCTCACGAGTGACTCGATGGCGCCGTTGACCGCGGCAGCCAGCGCCGTTTGCGCTTCCCATTCTTCGCGGCAATCCGCGCACTTCCCAGCGTGGGCGCGGAGCTCCCGCTCCTCGCCGGGCCGCAGAGCCCCGAGCGCGGCGCCGGTTATCCAGCCGGAGTATTTTTCACAAGCCATCGCAGGCTCTCCGCCAATTGTTTTCGCGCAAGAAACAGCCTCGACCTAACCGTACCCTCGGGAATCGCGAGCAAGGCCGCCACCTCTCGCGTGTTGTAGCCCTCGATGGCCGCGAGCACCATCACTAGGCGCAATTTCTCCGGCAGCGCATCCATCGCACGCGCCACATGGAGCTCGAATTCCCGCGACGCTACGATGTTCTCGACTCCGCGCTCGGGCGAGCTCTCCGCCGCGGCAAGCTCGCGGCTTTCGCGCCGCCGCGCCGCGCGCATGCGGTCGAGTGCGAGGCGCCAGGCCGTGCGCGCGATCCAGCCGCGGAAGCGGTCACGGTCGCGCAGCCGGTGAAAGTTCCGATAAGCGCGCAGCATCGCTTCCTGCGCCACGTCTTCGGCCTCCGCCGCGTTTCGGAGCACGCCGAGCGCAACGCGATAGGCGAGCTTCGGGCAATCCGCGAGCCGCGCGTCGAACTCGCGTGCGAGCGCGGCGTTGAAGCTCACTGCGCTTCCGGGAAGACTGGCTGCCAAGGCATCCATTTGCGTCCCATAGACACAGACGCCGGCCGCGCTGATTTGGCTCACAGGTTTTTTCGGCGGCAGAGCGGCGCGGGACCGGGGAGCGGGGTTGCGGCGCGCGCGTCAGCCTTTGCCGGCGGGAGACGGAGAACGGAAGCCTGAATCAACCACGGAGCGCGCAAGAATGCCGGTCCTGCGCGTCATCCCATAGAGGTGAAGTGCTCGGGCTCGATGATGTAGCGCACGCGCACTTCTCCTTGCTGGCGGTAAGGGTAAGTCTCCTGGCCCAGATATTTTGTCGCCATCTTGTTGATGTGTTGGTCGGCGCCCTTTTCGCTGACTTCGACGACACGCCCGCGGATCTCGAGGTAGCGGTAAGGATTGTCAGGGTCCACGAGGGCGATGGAGACGCGCGGGTCGCGCCGCATGTTGCGGTCCTTGGCCCGGCCCTTTGCGGAATTCACCACCACGCGGCCCTCCTCGAGGTCAACCCAAACGGGAGTCACCTGCGGGCTGCCGTCCGGCATGAGCGTGCCCAGACTGCCGAAGGCGCGCTTCTGAAACAGATCGAGATACTTTTCCGGGATCTTTGCAGACACGATGATGGCCTCCTCCGCCTGCTTCACTCTGCCGCGATGGCGGAAGCATCGCTCATTTTTTGTTCCGGGGCAACCGCGCCGGGGGGAGAAGCACGGCACAAGACAGAAGCGGGGCGGCCCGGCTTTCCGGATCGCCCCGCTTCGATTCGACTCGCGTCAGGCGGCTGCTCGCCTATCTTCGCGGTCTTCTTTGGGCCTGCTCTCTTCTTACGCGCATTACTCCTTGGACTAGCCTGCGTCACGCTCCCCTCTCAGGCGCGCAGCGCAGCGGTCACATTCATCTATACGAGCGCGGCAATTCGATGTCAAGAAAAAAGATGAAGCGCGTGGCGTCCCGGAATTTCCAACGAAGCGGGCGCGCGGCCTCCGCGTGCATCTCTCCGTCCATTCCGAGCCGGCAGTCACGGGCCATTGCTCATTTCTTCGCGACGAGCAGGTAGTAGCCGTCGCGCGCCGTGACCTTCAGGTTCGGGCGCTCCACGCGCACTTCGATCTCGTGGAATTCCTTGGTGCGGTCGGTGCCCTTCGGCGTGTAGGCCAGCGTGTAGCGGTTGCGCGATTCCTCCAGGATGCGCGCGTAGTCTGCCTCGAGAGCGTGGCGGCTCGCCGCATAGAAGATGTCCCCGCCGGTGGCATCCACGTAACGCGCAATGGCCGCACGTTTGCGGTCCAGCACTGCCTGGCTCACCCCAATACCGTAGATGGAAATGCTGGAAGAGAGCACCGTGCGGATCACCTGATCGTAACTTGCGGTGTTGTTGCGCGAATTGCGCCCGTCGGAAACGATCAGCAGGAGCTTTCTGCGGTCGAGCGGCCGCTCGCGCAGCATCTGCGCGGCATAGAGGACGGCGTCATCCAGGTCCTTCGACTCGGCGCTGACCACTTTTCCCCATTGAGGCACGCCAATCTCCTGCGAGTTGGTGTTCGGATTCGGGGGCAGGGTCATGGTGGGGCTGCCCGTGCCGGGGAAATACCCCTCCACTTCGGTGCGCGTCAACACGGTGTGGAGTTTGTCGAGATTGGAGCCGAAATCCGCCACGGTGCGTGGATACTGGGCGAACAGGACCACAGCCATTTCGTCCACTTCCGCCATGCCGCCCAGAACGGCGGTCAGGCTGCGGTTCACCATGTCGGCGGTGTGCTGCGGCAGGTCGTCATCCACCAGGAAAACGACGGACAGAGGAACCGCATCGTTCGCAAAATATTCGACCTCTTGTTCGAGACCTCCATCAAAGATGCGGAAGTCCTTTTTGCTGAGACCGAACACCGGATCTCCCGAGTCGTCTCGGACCAGCACCGGCACAATGACTTGCTCCACCCGCAAATGCAGAGTTCGCGGCTGCTGCGCCGGGGCTTGGCCGGGAGGCGTGGCTTTTGGCTGGGGCGCCGGGGCCTGCGGAAGAGGCGCGGCCGGCAACTGCGGCGCCGGCGTCTGTGCGGGAGGCGTTCCCGCGGACTGGGGCGGTCCGGCGTAAGCGGCTGCGACGCCAATTGCGAAAAGCGCGGCGGCCATCGCAGCCATCCACGGCACGCCATGCTCGCCCCTCTCGACTTTGGTTTTCGCTTTCATCGCATACAATAGATGCGACCGGCCGGACAGCGGTTGGGCGGCCGGGAGCATCCTAATCCTCGCATAGATTCGGGCGGAGTACACACACATGTCTACCGGCGGAACGCACCGTGCTCTGGCGGTTGGTGTCCTGGCAGCGTCGTTGGCTACGGTGCCGTGGGCGGGGGCGCAGCAGCAGAACCCTCCTCCTATCCCGCAGCGGCCGGAGACCCAGCAGGCCCCGCAAGTCTTCAAGGTCCAAGTCAACCTGGTGAATCAGTTCGTGACCGTGCGCGATAAACACAACGCCATCGTCACAGATCTGGTTTGCCCGGATGCGGCAAAGGGAATCGCCGGCGATTTCCGAGTCTTCGAAGACGGCGTGGAACAGAAGATCGAGTCTTGCTCCAAGGAAATGAATCTGCCACTGACCATGGGCCTGCTGGTGGACACCAGCGGGAGCATGGACCGCATGCTTCCGGCGGAGCAGGCAACCGCCTCGCTGTTTCTGGAGCGAGTCATGAAGAAAGGCGACGAGACCACTTTGATCAGCTTCGACCAGGACGCCGACGAGCTCTGCGACTTCACCGGCAGCATCCGGGAGCTGGAACGCGGCCTGAGCCGGGCACGCATCAACGAACCCTACGCCCCCGTCACGCCCGGAACGGTGCCCAACCAGGATCCCCGCGGGACCGTGTTCTACGACGCGATTTATCTGGTGTCGCGGCAGAAGCTTTCCTCGGAAGTGGGGCGGAAGGCCATCATCGTCCTGACGGATGCCGTGGACGAAGGCAGCCGGGTGAGGCTGGATGAAGCCATCGAAGCGGCCCAGCGCGTGGACGCGGTGGTCCACATCCTGCTCATTCAAGACCCGGCATTGTTCTTCTCCCAAGGCTCCGGCGCGGGCGTGGCCCACAGAATCGCGGAGGAAACGGGCGGACGGATGATCGAGGTGAGGGGGGAGAAGAAGCTGGCGCAAGCGTTCGACCAACTGGTGGAAGAGCTGCGCAGCCAGTACGTGCTGAGCTACTACCCCTCCAATACGACGCACGACGGCCGCTTCCGCAAGATCAAGATCGAGGTCACCCGGCCGGACACGCATGTGCTGACGCGGAAGGGCTACTACGCGCCGAAGAATTAGGGTCGGATGCGGGCCGGTGGCGAGCGACTGGCGCTTCGCATTCAGACGCCCACGCCGGGAGGCAGGAGGGGCGCCCCGCAGGACGAGCCGCGGTATCGCTCAGAGTTCCAGAGTTCTTCAGAGAAACGAGGCAAATTCGTCGAGCGATTTCTTGGAGATCCTGGGGACCGTGGCGTCTTGCGCCGGGTAACCGACCACCAGCAGCACGAAGGGCTTTTCATGGGCAGGCCGGCCCAAAATCGAATTGAGAAAACCCATCGGGCTGGGTGTATGCGTGAGCGAAGCGAGCCCGGCCATGTGAACGGCCGCCACCAGCAACCCGGTGGCAATGCCCACCGACTCCATGACGTAATAGTTTTTGACTTTTTGGCCGCTTGGTGTAACTCCGAAGATCTGAGCGAAGACGGCGATGAGATACGGAGCCGTTTCCAGGTACGGTTTGTTCTCGTCTGTTCCGAGCGGGGCGAGCGCCTCCAGCCATTCCTTGGGGGCACGCGAGTGGTAGAAGACGCGCTCTTCCCTCTCGGCGGCTTCTCGAATCCGGTGTTTGATGTCCGGATCGCTGACGACTACGAAGTGCCAGGGCTGAAGATTCGCACCGCTGGGAGCGCTGCCGGCGACGCGCAGACACTCCTCAATCAATTCGCCAGGCACCGGACGGTTGGAGAACTGCCGCACCGTGCGGCGGCGGAGCATCTCGTCGCGAAAGGTCCGGATGCGGCTCTTCATCTCGTCCGGGGAGAATTCGCGATAGGTGGTCAAAGGAACGAACACGGGCGCGGCCATTCAGGACACCTCCTCGTGCAGATGCGCACGGCTCGTACTTTTGACTCGAACCCGCTAGGGATCTGAATTTCCCCAGTTTACGAAAGGCGGGGCACCTGCGACACTACGAAATTCGAAAAACGAAAATCGTGCGCCCCGCCCGAAGTGCCGAAATTCGGAACTCGAAAATTGAAAAACGGTAACGGACAGCCTGCGGAGGGTGGGGCACCCCGCTCAGAACGGCTGGAAGCCCTTGGAGCCGAAGCGCGGGTGCGCGAGCAGCTCAATCACGGGATAGGCGTAGGCGGCGGCCACGAGCAGGACGGCGACGCAGGTCCACAAACCGTAGCGGTCCCACACGCCCAAGGCGGTTACCGGGCGCAGGGGCACGGCAAATTCGAAAGCGGGCGCTTCGATCCGGCGGCCGGCGAGCCAGGTGGCCACCACGACAATTAAAAACGAAATGGCGCTGAGAAACATGATGGAAGCGCCGACGGCGGCCAGGACGGTGAGGCCGTGCCAGGCCGCGCCATTGTCTCCGGAGAGGGAGCCGCTGTAGACCCGGCGGGGCAGGCCGCGCAGGCCGGCAATGTGGTAGCTGGTGCTGAAGAAGGCCACGCCCAGAAACCAGAGATAGGGCTGCACGCGCGCCAAGCCGGCGAAGCGGATCTCGCGTCCCAGGAGGCGCGGCAGCAGCCAGTAGGTGGCGCCCATAAAGGTGAGCGTAACGGTGGTGCCCAAGGTGACGTGGAAATGGCCCTGGATCCAGGCGGTGTTGTGCACCATGGAGTTCATGGCGTAGGCCGCGTTGATGGCCCCGCCAAAGCCGCCGAAAGTGAAGGCGAGCATGGCCAGGGCGCACGCCGCGAAAAAGGGCTGGCCCCAGGGCAGGCGTCCGATCCAGTTGAAGAGGCCTTTGGCGCCTTTCATCCTGCCGGCGACCTCGAGCGAGGCGATGATGGTGAAGGCAGTGACGAAGCTGGGATAGAGGATGGCGTAGGTGGTGACGGTATGGGCGAGCTTCCAGCGGGCGCTGATGCCCGGATCGGCGAATTGGTGATGAAATCCCACCGGAGTGGACAATACGACAAAGAGAATGAAAACCATTCGCGCCAGCGGATCGCTGAACAGCTTTCCACCGGCAGCGCGCGGCAGCACGGTGTACCAAACGACGTAGGCCGGAAGGATCCAGAAGTAGACCAGGGGGTGTCCGAACCACCAGAAATAGGTGCGCGCCAAGAGGGGATCTATGGTCTTCACCCAGCCGAGCGACCAGGGGATGAGCATGCCAACGACTTCGAGGGCCAGACCGGTGGTGGCCAGATACCAGATGACGATGGTGGCGAGCATGCCGTGAATCGGGAGCGGCATGGGCACGCCGGGATTTTCGCGGCGCCACCCGCGGTAGCTGGCGATCATCACCCCGCCCCAAATCCATGAGCCCACGACAAGAAGGGTGGCGCCGATGTAGAAGAGCGGGCTCGCCTGGAGCGGCGGGTAGAAGGTATAGAGGACCGTGCTCTGGCCGCGGAGGATGCTTTGGGCCGCCATGACCGTCCCCACGAGAGCGAGCACGAAAGCGAACCAGGCGGTGCGACGCCCGGTGATCCGCCCGAGAGTGGCCTGGGAGAATGCGTATCCCAGCCCCATGATGAAAAACGTGGTGAAAACGAGGGCCATGAGCACGCCGTGCGCCGTGAGCGAAATGTAGTAGAGCGACTCGCTCCTCGCGGGGAATTGCACATCGGCAATGGAGAGCGCCTGCATCACGCCCATGAACGAGGCCAGGCCGAACGCGCCAATGCCGACGCCGATGTTCGCAGCGGCAAGTGAATTGCCGCCGCTCATGGCGTCCCCTTCTTGACGATCAGCTTGGCCACCATGTTGTGGTGAAGCAGGCCGCAGTATTCATTGCAGGCGATGGTGTACTCGCCGGGGTGGTCGAAGGTGACGGTGAACTGGCTCACGTAGCCGGGGATGGCCATGGCGTTCGCGTTCGTGCCGACGACTTCAAAGCCGTGGATGACGTCGGCGCTGGTGAGGCGAAAAGTTACGGGACGGCCGGCAGGGACTTCAATGGGGTTGGGGTTGAAGTCAAACATCTCCGCCACCACGGAAACGACTACGCCACCGTCCGGCCCCGGCCGCACGCCCGGGGAGCTGAATTCGGGGTTCGAGGCCAGGCTTGCGGGATCCACAGTTTCGAAGTGGCTGGGCGGGGTGATGGCGTGCAGACCGGTCATGACGAAGATCAGGGAAAGGAATGCCACGATCAGCCCGCTGGCCGCCCACATCCAGATTCGTTCGTAGAGTTCCACGTTCATGGGCATCCGCCTTTGGCGCTAGGAGTGCGGCGCGCCGCGCCGGAGAAATTCGAATACGTACATCGCAAACCAGGCCAGCCCAAAGGCCAGTCCGAAAATGGTCACGATGACCAGTGTGCCGCGCGGGTGGCCGAGATCTTCCGGGCGGAGGTCGCCGGTTTCGGAATTTTGCGGTGGTTTTTCCGGTGCAGGCATCGGTGCTCTCCCTTGGATTGCTCGCCGGATGGCCCGGGTGGTTCCCGAGAGCAGGGATTCTATACGGAATTTAGGTTCTGAGCTCCGCTTTCGCGCGAGAGCCTAGCGCTCGGGCCTTGTCGAGTCAACCGCCTAGATGCCGAATATCGAAATTCGGAAAACGAAAAACGGCTAAGGACAGCCGGCGAGTGCTGAGCTGGAATCCTACGGGTTTTGCCCAGAAGAAAATTTGACGGCGGGCTGAGGCGGCAGGGCGTAATAGCCCTTGCGAGTGCGCACCACCAGACCTTTACGGTCCACTTCGACCTTGATCTGGCGGAACTTTCCGTCGGCGGGGCGGTTGGGGGGGACGTAGGCGAGCGAGTACTGGCTGCGGAGCTCCTGGCCGATGTCCTGGAAGGACTGGCCGAGGTCGTCGACGCTGTAGGGAAAGAAGGCGCGCCCGCCGGTTTGGGAAGCAAATTCCACGAGCACCTGGTCCGCGTCGTTCTTCAGGTACTTGCGTTCAACGCGTTTGCGCGGGTCGGTCTGCTCCGCGACGTTCACCCATTCGGTCGAGCTGCTGATGCAATAGATGGCCACGCCGGAGCGTTCTGCGGCTTCGATGGCGGCGCCGCGCGAGGCCTGCGAAAGATTATCGTCGCCGTCGGAGATCACCACGATCACGCGGCGCACGGCGGAATGATCGGCGGGTTGGGGGGCCTGGGCCAGCTTATCCGACGCCTGGATGAGGGCGTCGTAGAGCGCCGTGCCGCCGCCGGCGCGCTGCCGCTGGACGGCCTCGTCCAACAGCCCGGCATCGTCAGTGTAGCTCTGGATGACCGAGGGCTCGTTGTCGAAGATCATCAGGAAGGCTTGGTCCTTCTGCCGGCGGAGGGTGTTGCTGAGAAACTCGATGGCGGCGTCTTTTTCGAACTCAAGGCGTTCGCGGATGCTGTTGGAGGTGTCCAGCAACAGGCCGATGCGGAGGGGCAGGTCGGTCTCGCGGGAGAAGAAGGCGATCTT